>NZ_BAFQ01000035.1 GCF_000308375.1 Nocardia aobensis NBRC 100429
TCCAACCGTGTGGCGTTCCGTCGCGCGATGCGCAAGGCCATCCAGTCGGCCATGCGTTCGCCGAACGTCAAGGGCATTCGAGTGCAGTGCTCGGGCCGCCTCGGTGGCGCCGAAATGTCGCGCTCGGAGTTCTACCGCGAGGGTCGGGTGCCGCTGCACACGCTGCGCGCCGACATCGATTACGGCCTGTACGAGGCTCGCACCACCTTCGGCCGCATCGGCGTGAAGGTGTGGATCTACAAGGGCGACATCGTCGGCGGCAAGCGTGAGGTCACCGCCGCCGCAGCGCAGCCCGAGCGTCGCGAGCGTCGGGAGCGGCCGAGCCGTCCGCGGCGGTCCGGTTCGTCCGGCACCACCGCGACCAGCACTGAAGCCGGTCGGGCCGCCACCGCGGTGGCGGAGCCGCCGGCAGAGAACCAGGAGGGCTGACCCGTGCTGATGCCCCGCAAGGTCAAGCACCGCAAGCAGCATCACCCCCGTCGTACCGGTATGGCCAAGGGCGGCACCTCGGTGGCGTTCGGTGACTTCGGCATCCAGGCTCTGGAGCCGGCCTACGTCACCAACCGGCAGATCGAGTCGGCGCGTATCGCGATGACCCGCCACATCCGTCGTGGCGGCAAGATCTGGATCAACATCTACCCGGATCGCCCGCTGACCAAGAAGCCGGCCGAAACCCGCATGGGTTCCGGTAAGGGTTCGCCGGAGTGGTGGGTCGCGAACGTCAAGCCGGGTCGCGTGATGTTCGAGATGTCTTACCCGAACGAGGAGACCGCTCGTGAGGCGCTGCGCCGCGCGATGCACAAGCTCCCGATGAAGTGCAGGATCGTGACCAGGGAGGAGCAGTTCTGATGGCTACCGGAACTCCGGCCGCAGACCTGCGCGAGCTCAACGAGGACGAGCTCGTCGCCCGCCTGCGTGAATCGAAGGAAGAGCTGTTCAACCTGCGCTTCCAGATGGCGACCGGCCAGTTGCAGAACAACCGGCGCCTGCGTGTGGTTCGTCACGAGATCGCGCGCATCTACACGGTCATGCGTGAGCGCGAGCTCGGCTTGGCCTCCGGTCCTGAAGGCAAGGGAGACGCCGCATGAGCGACGTAAAGGGCCCGGCCAAGACGCCGGCCAAGGAGACCGAACGTGGCTCGCGCAAAGTGCGTGTCGGTTACGTCGTCTCCGACAAGATGAACAAGACGATCGTCGTCGAGCTGGAAGACCGTAACCGGCACCCGCTCTACGGCAAGATCATCCGCACCACCTCGAAGGTGAAGGCGCACGACGAGAACGAGATCGCCGGTGTCGGCGACCGCGTGCAGCTGATGGAGACCCGTCCGCTGTCGGCCACCAAGCGGTGGCGGCTGGTGGAGGTCCTGGAGAAGGCGAAGTAGCAAGACTCCTTCTTCTCCGGCCTCGGCTGTGTAGTCGAAATACGAAGGCCCGCTTCCCGAACCGGGAAGCGGGCCTTCGTGCATCCGAGGCCGGGCATTCCGCTTGCGGCTTCGCCGGACCGGCAGCTCGTTCGTACGCGACGGGTCTGCCACGACCACACCGGCCGGCGAGTGTCCGCTGCGTTCGTATGATCGTCGGATGCGGATTCCCGAGCGTATTCGACCAGATGTCCGCACCCTGTGGGAGTACAACCTCATGGGGCATGAGGTGCGGCCGGTGGATGTGGGGATCGGGCTGGGGAGTCACGACATCGGGGTGGCGGTGTATGCGGTCGAGTTGTTTCGGCGGGGGATCTTTTCGACGGTCGTGTTCAGTGGCGCCAACGCGCCCACGACGGTGGCCGAGTTTCCGGACGGGGAAGCGGTTCACTATCGGGAACACGCTGTCGCGCAGGGGATTCCGGACGACGCTGTCCTGGTCGAGCCGCGCGCCACGAATACCGCTGAGAACATCGACCTTTCGCGTGCGTTGCTGCGCGACTCAGGTCGCGTCGTGCGGTCGGTTCTGCTGATCTGCCGGCCGTATCAACAGCGGCGCAGTTATGCGACCTGCCGGAAGCGCTGGCCGGAGGTCGAGGTGGTGTGCGGATCGCTGCCGGAGTCGCTGGACGACTATGTGGCGCGGATCGGCGATGCGGAGCGGGTCGTCACGATGCTGGTGGGGGATACGCAACGGGTGTGGCGGTATGCGGCCGAGGGATGGGCGATCGAACAGGATGTTCCGGACGCGGTTCGCGTCGCGTACGAGCGGCTGGTGGCGGCCGGCTTCACCGGACGTCTGCTGCCACCGCGCGGATAACCGGCCGGCCGCGGGAGGCCGTCGATCGGGACATACCCACCGACGGTGATTGACTGGGCTGCCCACACCCGAGAATCGGTAGATTGGTCGCGTCCTCCGGACATCGTCGGGAGGAACGAGAAGGTGTGGGGTGTAGGGAATTTCGATTCGCTGCGACTACCGGCGGGAGAGCGGTGATGCGGGTTGTGATCGCGGGCGCAGGGATCGCCGGGCTGACCGCGGCGGCCTGTCTGCACCGGGTGGGCATCGACGCGGTGGTGTTCGATGCGGTGACCGAACTGCGTCCCCTCGGTGTCGGGATCAATCTCTTGCCCCATGCGGTGCGGGAACTGGTCGAGCTGGGAATCGGTGCGGCCCTGTCCGATTGCGCGATCGCGACGTCGCGAACGCTGCACCTGGATCGGTTCGGGAATCGAATCTGGAGTGAGGCACGCGGATTGGCCGCCGGTCAGCGCTGGCCGCAGTATGCGGTCCATCGCGGCGAATTGCAGGAGTTGCTCGTGGAGCTGGTGCGTGCCCGGCTGGGAGCGGACGCCGTGCGTGAAGGGCTGGCGCTGCACTCGTTCACCGAGGACGCCGATGGGGTGCGCTGCCGCTTCCGCGACCGGTCCGCGGGCCACTTCGTCGAGGAGACCGCGGATGTATTGATCGGTGCCGACGGTCTGCATTCGGCCGTCCGCGCGCAATTGCACCCGGCCGAGGGACCTCCGCTGTGGAACGGCATTCGAATGTGGCGGGGCGTCAGTGAGATTCGGCCTTTCCTGGACGGCCGGACGATGGTGGTCGCGGGTTCCAACCACGCCGCGAAATTCGTCATGTACCCGATTTCCGGCGCCGCGCATCGTCGGGGCAGTTCGCTGGTGAACTGGGTTGCCGAAGTGCGCGTGCCCGATACGGCGGCGCAGAGCCCGGACTGGAATCGCGCCGGGCGGCTGGCGGATGTGCTCCCGCACTACGACGGTTGGCACCTTGCCGGTGTCGACGTTTCCGGCTTGCTGCGCGCCGCCGCCGAAGTGCTCGAGTATCCGATGGTCGACCGAGACCCGTTGCCGCACTGGGGGACCGGACGCGTCACGATAATGGGCGATGCCGCCCATCCGATGTATCCGGTCGGCTCCAACGGCGGCTCGCAAGCCATTCTCGATGCCGGCGTTCTGGCGTCCGAACTCGCGGCGGCCGCCGATCCGATCTCCGGGCTGGCGCGCTACGAGCAGGTCCGGCGGAAGGCGGTCAACGCCATCGTGCTGGCGAACCGTGATATGCCGATGGACCGGGTGCTGCACGCGGTGGCGCAACGGGCGCCGCTCGGCTTCGATCGGATCGAGGAGGTGCTCACCGCGGCCGAACTCGCCGGCCTTGCCGAGGCGTACCGCCATGCCAGTGCTGCTGTTCCCGTCGACCTCGCATCGGACGCGGTCGCGGCGGAAGCCACGACCTATGCCGCCGGTGCCTCGGCGGACGACGGCCGTCCGTACGACTCAGGGACGCGGTGACCGGTCTCGAACGCCGTCGCGCGCTGCGGCGCTGTCGAGCCCAGCGACCGCAATCGACGTCCGAGCGGGGTGGCTCCCTCGATCCGGGGCCGGCCGGTGAGGTAGATACTGCCGGGCGCGTGGCGCACCACGCCGACGATCGCGAGGGTCACCGCCAGGACCGCGACGAACAACAGCGCCGTCGCGCCCACGGCGCCGACCGCGTCGTGCAGCCGCGGGTAGAGGGGGATCAGCAGTTCCAGCACGATCGGATGCATCAGGAAGACCGCGAACGAGCGATCGGCGCCGTAGCGCGAGATGCGGCCGACGACGCGGTACTTCGGACGCAGCCAGGACCACCACGTACTCACGGTGTAGAGGCCGACGATCAGCGCGACGAAATAGACGGCCATGTACGGGTTGAAGACGTTGTCGGCCTGCCACGGCGTGGTTCCGCCCGCGACGGCGTGCTGATAGCACCACTCGGCGCCCGCCGCCACGAGGACAGTGCCGAGGATCAGCAGCGGGCCGAAGCGGCGCACGGCCCGGTCGACGGTGCCGATATGCCAGGCGGCGACCGCGCCGAACAGGATGTAGAACTGGTACGGCAGTACCGTCACATAGAGGTGGTCCCACAGCTGCCCCGGCATACCGGTGAGCGTCGGCGGATGCGTGAGCGCCCCCAGCATGCCCGCTTGGACGAGCGCACTCGTCGCGAGCACCCACCGGTGGTGGCCGGCCGACCAGCGGACGAACCGGAGCAACAGCGGGAAGAGCAGATAGATCTGCATCGAGACCAGCAGGAAGTACAGCTGATACCAGGCCTCTCCGGTCACGAGTTCGACCGCCAACCGGCGTACCGCTCCCGCCGCGGACTCCTGATGAATACCGGCGACCACCGAATAGCCCCAGTAGAACACCGACCAGAGGACGTAGGGGATGCCGACGAGGGCGAAGCGGCGGCGCCAGAAATGCGGCGCGTCGAAGGACCGGTCGGCGTACTGGTAGATCAGCACGAATCCGGTCAGCGTGAAGAAGGCCTCGCGGGGAAAGTGCAGCAGCACCATGGCCCCGTTCGCCGACACATTGTTCGGATCACTGGATCTGTCGATCACGTGTACGGCGATCACACTGGCGAAGGTCAGGATCCGGAACAGGTTGACCTGATGCAGATAGGGCCGCGACGGCCGGGGTTGTGCGGCCTCTCCGGATTCGGTCGTGACGGAGGTGGGCGTACCGCGGACCGAGGTCGCAATCGCCGTACTCATCGTGCCGTGATCCGTGGGCAGGAGCACCGTCCGTCGCGCAAGGTCGCCGACGAATGCGCTCGCGGAAAGGTCTCGATCATCTGCTTCCTCGAGTCGGTCGTCGCACTCCATGATTACGACCGAGCCTGTGAGGTTCCTTATCGGGCCCTTCGAGGCGCCTGAACCGCCTGGTAGCGGCGTTGCGAATCGGCGCTCAGCCGCCGACCGCCACGGGCATGCTGATGCGGCGCGCCGCCTCCAGTATTCCCAGTATCCGGGAGCCCGGCAGGCCGATGGCGGCGCCGATCGCGGCGGGGGTCCACGATTCGTCGGTGAGGGTGAGGATTTCGGCGAGCTGGTCGACCGAGAGCTTGGACAGGCCGCGGCGGCGGATTTCGTGTGCCACCGACCGGATGGCTACCTCGCCGGCCTCGTCCTCCGCCGAACCGACAGCTAAGGCATCGACAGCGACGGAATCCACAGCGACGGATTCGATATCGGCGAATTCGGCCTCGTCCGTGTCTTCGATGGGGGTGAGGTCGGCGGGTTCGTCCGTCGGCGTCGTGCGGTCGAGTTCGGCGGCGGCCGCAACGGGTCGCGGCGCTTCGGCGACCGGCTCGCCCAGGACCAACTGCACGGCGTCGTCCACCGCTCGCCGCGTGCGCGTCCTGCGCGGTTCGTCGGAGACGATCCGGAGCCCGGCACCGTGCGATCCCGACCGCTCATCGGTGCGCACGGGCTCCTCCGCCTCCGTGACTTCCGTTGGCGCCCCGGCATTTACCGACGGCTCGTCGGCCTTGCCGGTTGCCCCGTCGGCGGAGCCGTCTGTGATTGTCGCGTCGGCGGATTCATTGGTCGCTGTCGCGGCGGTAGGGGCGTCGGTCGCTGTCGCGTCGGTGACCACCTCGTCTGCGGCGTCTTCCGCGGTCGCGATGGCAGGTGCAGGGGACGGTGCGGCCGAATCCCGGGACGACGCCATCGCAGCGGAGTCGGTCGCGGGAGAGTCGACGGTCGGCGAATCCGCGGGAGTCGGCGCGCCCACTTCGCCGGATGCCGGAACCGGTGATTCGAACAGCACCGGAACGGCCGGTGCGGTGCGCGCGGCGGACTGCGGCGGTGCGGACACCGGTTCGGACGCTGTCCGGGCCGCGTCCACCGTGGGCCGGCGACTTTCCACCGCGTCCGCGAGCAGCAGCGAGGCATCCCACCCCGCCACCGAAACCGGTTGCGGCGCAGTGGTCGACGGGAGCTGTGGATAACTGGGGAATTCCGCGGTCCCGGCGGATTCGGGCAGTGGACGCGCCTCCGCCCAGTCCGGAAGGTCGTCGCCGCGGTAGCTCGGGCGGTACCCGGTCGGCGGCAGATCGGAGTCGATGTCCTCCATCGGTATGTCGTCGATGAGCTGGGCGTAGCGCGCGGAAACCCAGGCGTGCAACCAGATCACGACGCCCACCATGACGGGGGCGACGGCGGCCTCGGCGGCGCGCGCCGGTGCGCCCGCGACCAGATGTGGGCCGGCGTTGAGGGCGATGGTGACGCCGAGCAGCGCGGTTTCCAGGAAGACGACCTTGCCGCGGTCGATATCGCGGCCCCACCGGGCGGCGGTGGTGGCGACCACCATGATGGTGATGATCGGGATCGAGATCATCGCCTCGAAGCCGTAACTGAGCCAGTACAGCGGATCCGACATGTCGCCGCTGGGCACGAGGTTGTGCTGGACGTTCACCCCCGCCCACACCATGCCGAGGACGACGACGCCGATCAGTGCCCGCGAGGACCATTCGGCGCGGCGGAACAGTTGCGCCAGGCGCGCATCGGGATTCGACACCCGCATGCGCGCCGCGCGGGCCCGCCGGTGCCAGCGGGCGTCCGCGTCGTCGGCCCGGCGCAGGGCGAGAGCGACGCGGCGATCACGCTTCTCGGCCGACATCTGGGCCGTCACCGCGCGCTTGCGCTGCCGGCGGCGCTGGGTGCGAATCCATTCGGCGAGATCGCGTTCGGCGGCGATCTCCCGATCGGACAGTTCGGCGAACAACGCCGGGTCCGCCTGCAGGGGCAGCTTGTCCCGCGCGGTCGCCACCCGCCGGGCGAGCGCGTCGAGCTCCGCCTGCGGGGAGTGCTCGGTGGCGCCCCGGCGCCGGGCGGCCTTCGGCGTGGCCGAGGGGAGTGCGGCGCCGTGGGTCGGAGGGTGCGCGGAGTCCGCCGGAGGGACGGCGGTCGTGGTGGTCGACTGCTCGTCGAGCATGGCGTGCCTTTCCCGGCAGCAGCCGCGCTACCGAGGTCGATTACCCGAGTACTCGAACATATGTGTGATCGAAGTGAGAGAGTAATCGCGGACCATCGGCGCGGTCAACGCTTTCACCGAACATCAGTTCGGGTGAATATGCAAATGGGCTGCTCGGCCCGGCGATTCCGAATTGCGCTGCGACAGCGGAATTTCAGTGCACCGCGGTATGCCAGACAATGGCCGCCGCGAGCGCGCCCGCCCCGTTGAGCGACCAGTGCAGTGCGATCGGCGCGAGCAGGCTTCCGCTGCGCCGGCGCAACCAGGTGAAAATCACACCGGCGGCCGCGGTGGCCAGGACGGCCAGTGCGATTCCGGCGATCTGCCCGCCCACACCACCGCCGAGCAGTGTGCTCAAACCGCGGTTCCCGCTGGTCAAGCCGAGTGACGAGGCGATATGCCAGCAGCCGAAAAGCAGTGACCCGACGATGAATACACCGCGTGCGCCGGTCGCTCGATCCAGTGCGCCGTGCAGGACGCCGCGGAAGGCGAGTTCCTCCGGGATCACCGTCTGCAGCGGGATGACGATCATGGAGGCGATCAATGCCCCGGACAGGGTCGCATATCGATTCGCGAGAAAGAACGGCCGCGTAATCGGCAGCAGTGCGCCGATCACCACCGCGCCCACGACAATCGCGACCGCGCCGAGCGCATAGAGCGTTCCGCGTCGCCACTGCCGTGGCGAAAGTCCCAATTCCGCCCAGCCGAGCCCGCGTCGCCGCATCAACAGCACGAGAATCACCGCGGCCGCCGGAACGGTCGCGATATTCGCCCATTGCGAGGTGAAATGCGCGATGAGATTCGTACCGGCGAGCACCGCCACCACGACGGCTACGTCGAGGTAAGCGTGTAACCGTCGCCCCGGGCCGACCGGGGCCGAGGACTGCGCAACCCCGTTATCGTTTCGAGACATCGTCGCCAGTCTACGTTCATCCGGGCGGGCGTGCCGTGTTCGGCGGGTCACGATCGACGCGTCGGACGCCGGTGTCGCGGCTCGCGGGCGAACGACCATTCGCGCTATCCGGTCGGTTCGCCGCTCCAGCCCGCGTAATCGGTCCATGCCCGCAGGGTGCGCGTGGTCTCGAATACCCGCTCGGCCCCGCTGATCGGGTCGGTGAAGGCGAGTCGCGCGGCCAGCAGTTGCAGCGGCCGGGTGAAATCGTCCACGGGGCGATCGGTGAGGTGGGGATAGAAGTCGTCGCCGAGGATCGGCACCCCGAGCCCGTTCATGTGCAGTCGCAGCTGATGGGTGCGGCCGGTGTGCGGGCTCAGCCGGTAGCGGCCGAGGCCGTCGCGGTGGTCGATCAGCTCGATCAGCGTTTCGGCGTTGGGTTCGCCCTCGACCTCGAAGGCGCGAAGGATCGTGCGCTCCTTGACGATACGGCTGCGCACCGTGCGGGGCAGAGCCAGTTCGGGATCGTAGGGCGCGATCGCCTCGTACTGTTTGTGCACCCGGCGCTTGTGGAACAGGGTCTGATACGCCCCGCGCCGCGCCGGATCGACCACGAACAGGATCAGTCCGGCCGTGGTCCGGTCCAGCCGGTGCGCCGGCACCAGATCCGGGAGGTCCAGGTCGCGCCGCAACCGGACGAGTGCGGTCTCGAGGATGTGCTGTCCGCGCGGAATCGTGGACAGGAAGTGTGGTTTGTCGACCACCAGCAGATGGTCGTCGCGATGCACCACGGTGACGTCGAAGGGCACCGGTGTCTCGTTCGGCAGATCGCGGTGGAACCACACCGCGCCCCCGGGGACATAGGGCGCGTCCGGCTCGATCGGACCGTCGAGGTCGACGATGTCACCGCCGGCGAGCATCTCGTCGATGCGCGCGGCGGGGACCCGGGGGAGCCGATGGACCAGATGGTCGCGAATCGTCGCCCAGGTTCCGTCTTCGGGTAACCGCAGCCGCGCCGGATCGAGTCCGTGGCGCTTGGGCAGCGGCGGCTGTTGCCGGCGTCGCACGTAACGACCCTAACGACAGCGCCGCGGTGCCCCGGATCAGAGGTCGTGGTCCCGTGCCGCCGGTCGGTCGTCTGCCATTCGATAGCGGCCGGCCTCGAGCCGTTCCAGCACGCCGGCCGTCCACTGCGACAGGTTGTCGAATGTGCCGCTCCACAGCTCGAGCAGGTCGGCGGAATGCGGAGCTTCGTACCGAGGCGGGTAGTCGGCCTTCATGGCGAGTAGTTCGTCTCGCACCTGCGCACTGCGTTCGCGTTGCTGTCGCAGCAGACCGATGACATGCGATCGCGGCAGGGTGTCCATGAACGCGATACCGGCACCGAGTTCCTCCATATCGATGCTGACCAGCGCCGCGTCCAGGAGGGTGCGGAACTCGGCGTCACCGGCCTCGGTCATTTCGAAGAGGGTGCGGCCGGGCCCGGTGCTGCTGGCCTCGGTTCCGCTCGCCTGCAGTTTGCCCTCGTGGGTGAGCTGTTTGAGGGCGTGGTAGATCGAGCCGGGCTTCACATTCGTCCACGTGTCGGCGCGCCAGGACAGCAATTCGCGCCGAACCGCGTAGCCGTATGTCGGCTGCCGCAACCGGATCACACCGAGGACGAGTAATCGCACTGTGGACACGATGGATGATAACCTCCACTAGTCAAATTTGAATACCGGGAGGATGTGGGATGCCCGAGAGTGCGGTGCCGTTGTTGTGGAGCCGTAAGTCCGAGCTGTCCGAAGTGCTCGACTTCTACCGCGGCCTCGGTTTCGAGGTCACCTATGAGCAGACTCGCCCCTACGTGTACGGCGCTGTCACGCGCAGCGGGTACGAACTGCACTTCACCGCCCGGCCCGACGGCGTCGACGCGGAACTCAGCTGTTTGATTCTCGTCGACGACGTCGGCGCCTGTCACGGCGAATTCTCTGCCGCGCTGCGCGCGCGGCTCGGCACGGTGCCGGCCAAGGGGATGCCGCGAATCACGCGGTTCAAGCCCGGGCAGACCCGCTTCACGATGGTGGATCCCGCGGGCAATCACGTGCTGGTGATCCAACGGGACGAGCCGCGCGAGCTGGAGTACGGCGGGTCCGCGGAGCTCGAAGGTCTCGCCCGGGTGCTCGACAACGTGCGCATACTGCGTGATTTCAAGAACGACGACGCGGCGGCGCTGCGAGTGCTGGAAGTCGGCCTGCGCAGATACGGACCGACCGCGACGCCGGAGGAACTGGAGCGTGCGCGGCGGGAGCGGGCGGAGCTGTCGGGCGAGTTGCCCTAGCGTCCGCGATGGCGGTCCCGGGCACGACGGCGGGCGCCCGGGACCGCTGCGTGCACTAGACGGTGCAGGGCAGGTTCGCGTAATAGGCGATCGTGCACTCGGATTCGCGGGTCAGCTTCCAGGTGCCGTCGATGTCCTTCCACTTCAGCTCGATGTACATGGCATCGAAGCCGGGGACGTTGATCTGCAGGTTGTGGGTGAGGGTGTCGCCCTGCACATTCACCGGAGCGACGGCCTGCCATTGGAATCCGGGCACCGAGGCCATCACGCCGCCGACCTGGTCGACCAGGCTCAGACCGGCCTCGCCGGCCTCCAGCTCGTTGGCGCGAGCGGACCGTGAACCGTTCGGGTCGAGCACCAACTGCAGCTTGCTCTGCAGCTCGCCGACGCCCGGAGCGGCGGCGTGCACAGGGGCGGCGATCGGCGCGGCGACGGCCGGGGTCACGGAGGCGACGCCGCCGGCGAAGACCACGGCGGCCAGCGAAAACGCCGCAACGGCACGGGATTTGATCTTGATCATGGTCGTATCCGATCAGTTGGGGGACAGGAGTGCCGTGCCTCGCAATCGTTCCGCGAGGGCTGGCACCACCTAGCAATATAAGGTAAGCCTATGCAAAGGTAGGTAATACTCAGTCGACTTCGGGCGGATCCGCTCTTCCCGATATGTCGGATCTGCGCAGCTGAACGCCCCGGCGACCGGCTGGGTGGTGGCTGGAATCACAGAACGGGAGTACCAGTGAAGACGCTTCTCGTGGTCGGAGCCGGGCCGAAAGCGATGGCAGTGGCGGCGAAGGCTCGGGTGCTGCGGGACCTGGGGTTACCCGCTCCGCGCGTGGTCGTGGTGGAACCGCATGCGGTGGGCGGCAATTGGCTGCCCAGCGGCGGATGGACCGACGGCCAGCACCGGCTCGGCACCAGCCCCGAAAAGGACATCGGCTTCCCGTATCACTCCACCTGGGCGCGCGGCCACAACCGCGCGATCGACCGGGCGATGATCGCCTACAGCTGGACGTCGTTCCTGGTCGAGAACGGCACCTATGCCGAATGGGTCGACCGGGGCCGGCCCAGTCCGCACCACCACGTCTGGGCCAACTATCTGCAGTGGGTCGCCCGCAAGGCCGAGGTCGAGATGGTGCTGGGCGCGGTGCGCCGGATTCGCCCGGCTGCCGACGGCTGGCTGGTCGCGGTAGCCGACAGCTCCGGCGTGGAGACCGAAATCGACTGCGACGGGCTGATGATCACCGGCCCGGGCGACAGCCGGCGCGCGCTGGCCGAACATCCGAAGGTGCTGAGCATCGCGGACTTCTGGGATCTCGCCGGTAAGCGCCGGCTGCCGGTCTCCTCGCGGGCGGCGGTGATCGGCGGCGGCGAGACCGCGGGGTCGGCGGTGGACGAACTGGTCCGCCACGACGTCCTCACCGTATCGGTGATCTCGCCCGCGGCCACCATCTACACCCGCGGCGAAAGCTATTTCGAGAATGCGCTGTTCAGCGATCCGGCGAAGTGGCGGGCGCTGAGCCTGCAGGAGCGCCGCGACGTCATCCGCCGCACCGATCGCGGGGTGTTCTCGGTGCGGGTGCAGGAGAACGTGCTGGGGGACAATCGCGTTCATCATCTCCAGGGACGCGTGGTGCGGGTGGCCGAACGCGGCGAGGGGGTGGCGCTCACCTTGCGCAACGAATTGCGCCCCGATCAGATGCACGCCTTCGATCTGGTGGTCGACGCGACCGGTGGCCAGCCGCTGTGGTTCCTGGATCTGTTCGATGCCGATGCCTCGGATCTGGTGGAGCTCGCCGTGGGCGGTCCCGTCACCCATGCCCGGCTGGAGGCGGCCATCGGCCACGATCTGGCGGTGTCCGGCCTCGACGCCAAGCTCTACCTGCCGAATCTCGCGGGGATGGCGCAGGGGCCAGGCTTCCCCAATCTCAGCTGCCTGGGCGAACTTTCGGATCGGGTACTGGGTGAGGTGCCGGTTCGCCGGGCCACCGCGGTGGCCCGGATCGGAGCCGGGCAGCGCCCGGAATGATCACCCGGCAAACTGTAGGCTAGGCTACCCTTAGTTCGAGGGAAGAGGTTCGGTTCATGCGTATCGTGTCGTTCGGTTATCAGACCTGGGGTCGTAAAACGCTGCAGGCCCTGATCGATTCGGAACACGAGGTGGTACTCGCGGTCACTCACCCCGCGAGTGAACACGCCTACAAGGGCATCTGGTCCGATTCGGTCGAGGAACTGGCGCGCGAACACGGCATTCCGGTCCACCTGACCGAGCGCGCCGATGCGGAGACCATCGATCTGGTCAAACGCGCCGAACCCGACATCATCGTGGTCAACAGCTGGTACACCTGGATGCCGCCGGAGCTGTATCTGATGCCGCCGCACGGCACGCTGAATCTGCACGATTCGCTGCTGCCGAAGTTCACCGGATTCTCGCCCGTGCTGTGGGCGCTGATCAGCGGCGAATCCGAATTCGGCCTGACCGTGCACCGAATGGACGAACAGCTCGACACCGGCGACATCCTCGTGCAGCGCTCGCTGCCGATCGGCCCGACCGCCACCGGAACCGAACTCGTCCTCGCCGGAATGGAATTGATTCCGGGCGCGCTCCAGGAGGCACTGAGCGCGATCGAATCCGGCACCGCGGTCTGGCGGCCGCAGGACAAGACCGAGCGCACCTATTTCCACAAGCGGTCCGAGCGCGACAGCCGCATCGACTGGCATTGGGACGCGGTGGATCTCGAGCGTTTCGTGCGCGCGCTGTCCGAGCCGTATCCGCGGGCGTTCTCCTACTATCGCGGCGAGAAGGTGGAGATCACCGCCGCCACCCTGTCGCAGGCCCGCTATGGCGGAACCCCCGGCCGCGTCGTCGTGCAGGAGGGCGGTGGCGTGGTGATCTGCGGGCCGGACGCGCATCGCGGCGGCAATCTCGGCTTGGTCGTCACCCGGGTACGCACCGCCGACGGCGCCGAGCACGACGGTGCCGAATTCTTCGCGCGCGGTGGTTATCTCACCGACGCCCCGCGATGACCGCGCTGTCGGCGCAGCAGCCGGCGGCGGGGCAGCTGTCGGCGGGGCAGCGCCGGATCTGGTTCCTGCAGAACCGCGATCCGGAGGACACCACACTCAACTGCTGTGCGGTCCACCGGCTCGAGGGTGCGGTGGACGCCGCCCGGCTGCGGGACGCGATCACCGAAACCGTTGCGCGGCACCAGGTTCTGCGCACGGTGTACACCCTCGACGAGGACGACGAGCCGCGGGCGGTGGTGCGTACGGCCGCGACGCCGTCCTGGCAGGAGGTCGATCTGCGCGATCTCGCCGCCGCCAGTCGGGAGCGCCGAGCTGAGGTGCTGACCCGCCGCGAGGCGGGGCGCCCCTTCGATCCGTCGTCCGAGACACCGTTGCGCTGCCTGCTGATTCGCACGGGTGAGCGGCGGTATGTCCTCACCCTCGTGGTGCACACGATCGCGTGGGACGACGACTCCTGGCAGATCTTCCTCGACGAGGTCGGTCAGCGCTACGCCGCGGTGGCGACCGCGCAGGCGGCCCGCGAAGACCGCGGAATGCGCAGCCGACGCGACGGCGCACCCGTCCCGGTGGCCGAGGCCGATCGCACGTATTGGCGAAATGCGTTGTCACCCTTGCCGCAACCGCTGGAACTGCCCGGCCGCGTCGTCGCGACCGTGCCCTCGCTGCGCACCGGCCACGTCCGCGCCGGGCTCCCGGCCGACGTGGCCGCGCGGGTAGCGGAGTTCGCGCACCGGCAGGGCACCACGCCGTTCGTCGTACTTCTCACCGCCTTCGACGCGCTGATCCACCGCTACACCGCCGCAACCGATTTCCTCGTCTGCGTACCGGCCACCGTGCGGCACGCCGAGGACACCGGTATCGGCTACTTCGGCAATACGCTGCTCCTGCGTACGACGGTCGACCCGGCGGACAGCTTCCTCGACTGCCTGCGCGCGGTGAACGACCGCGCCGCAGCGGCTTTCGAGCACCGCGGCACGCCGATCGACCAGGTCGTCGCCGACCTCAACCCCGAGCGAGGCAGTGGTCGCGACGGCCTGGAGCAGCTGGCCCGCATCGGATTCGGCGTCCGCCGTACCGCGACGCTCTCTCTCGACGGCATCGCGACCGCGGCGGTCGATGTCGGCAGCCCGACGACGCGGATGCCGCTGTCGCTCACCGTGTTCACCGCCGGCGACGTACCCGAGCGCATCGACATCGCCTATCAGGCAGACGAATTCGACGCCCGCATCGTCGAACAGTTCCTCGCCCACTATGTGCGGGTGCTCGCGGTGGCGATCGCCGAACCCGAGCGTCGCGTCGGCGAGCTGGATATCTTCGGAGCCCGCGACCGCGAGGGAATTCTGGAGCAGTCGCACGGCGAACTCGTCGCCGTCGCTCCCACCACGCTGGTCGATCTGTTCGAGCGGCAGGTGGCGGCGAATCCCGAGGCGGTCGCACTCGTCGACGCCCGCGACGGAGATCGCGAACTGAGCTACGACCACCTCGACCGGCGCGCGAATCGCCTGGCGCATCACCTGATTCGTCAGGGAATCGGCACCGAGGACGTGGTGGCGCTGCGGCTGAATACCTCGGTGGAGTTCGTGGTCGCCGTCGTCGCGGTGTTGAAGGCCGGCGCGGCCTATCTGCCGATCGATCCGGCCTATCCGGCGGATCGGGTGGAATTCCTGCTCGCCGATGCGCGGCCGGCGCTGGTTCTGGATGCCGGTGATCTGGGCGCCGCCGAAGCGGCCGCCCGCACATCGCCGCAGCACGATCCGCGCGACAGCGACCGAGTACGCCCGCTGCGGCCCGGCAATCTCGCCTACGTCATCTACACCTCCGGCTCCACCGGAACGCCGAAGGGGGTCGCCGTCCCCCACGCCGCGATCGCCGAACACGTCGTGGGATTCTGTGCGCAGTGGGGTGTGGGCGCGCAGGATCGGCTGCTGCAATCCTCGTCGATCGGTTTCGACGCCTCGCTGCTCGACATCTTCGTGACGCTCACCCTCGGTGCCGGCCTGGTGATTCCGAAGGTGGACGCCTTCGACGACATACCCCATGTGGCGGAACTGATTTCACGCTGCGGCGTGACCGTGCTGCATATGGTGCCGTCCATGCTCAGTACCCTGCTGATGCTGCCGGAGGTGAGCCAGTGGCGCGCGCTGCGCCATGTGCCGGTCGGCGGTGAGGCGCTCTACGGTGAGGTCGCCGACCGGTTCGCCGGCATCTTCGAGGCCGAACTCCGCAACCATTACGGGCCCACCGAGGCGGTCGTCTCGGCCACCCACCTCACCGTGGAGGGCCCGCAGGGAACCGGGATCGTGCCCATCGGCCGCCCCAACCGCAATGTCCATCTCTATCTGCTGGACGAGCGGCTGCAACTGGTGCCGACCGGCGTGGTGGGCGAAATCTACCTCGGGGGAGCGCAATTGGCGCGCGGCTATCTCGGGCGGGCCGCCGCCACGGCCGAACGTTTCGTGGCCGACCCGTTCGCGCCCGGGCAGCGGCTCTATCGCACCGGAGATCTGGCGCGCCGCAACGGCCACGGTGAACTCGAATTCCTGGGCCGCGCCGACGAACAGGTCAAGGTGCGCGGCTACCGCATCGAACTCGCCGAGGTGCAGGCCGCCGTCGCCGCTCATCCGGACGTCGCGCACTGCGTGGCCGCCGCGGTGGCCGACGAGACGCTCGGCACGGTACTCGCCGCCTACCTCGTGCCCGCGCGCCGCGAGAACGTCAGCGCCGCAGTGGATGTGGAGGCGGTGCGCGCACACGCCGCGGCGGTCCTGCCGCCGTACATGGTTCCGGGCGCCTTCGCGATCATCGACGAGATTCCGCTGACCGAACACGGAAAACTCGACCGCCGCGCCCTGCCGCCGCCACAGCGGTCGCCGGTGGAGTTGTATCGGGAGCCCAATACCGCGGTGGAGACGCGGATCGCGGAGTTGTTCGGGCGGATGTTCGGCCGTGAGCGGATCGGCGCCGAGGATTCGTTCTTCGAACTCGGTGGTCATTCCCTGCTGGCAGTGCGGCTGCTGGCCTGGATCCGAGCCGAATTCGGCGTGCGGATCGGTGTGCGCGCACTGTTCGAGACTCCGACCGTGGCCGGATTGGCGGCCCGGGTCGAGGCATCGACGACAGTGTTAGCTTAGCCTAAGCTACGATTTCGAGAGGCCGGGATCGCGAGTCGCCCGGAGCGAAGTACAAGGAGCTGTGCAATGAACCCAGGTCGAACATCCGCGCGCCGCGGCATGCGCGCACGCGGCGCGGTGCTGCGATCCACGATGCTGGCGCTGATCCTGGGTCTGGTGACGGCCGTGGCCGCCTGTGGATCCGGTTCGGACGACGCCGATTCCGGTGGGGCCGTGACGATCGAGCACAGCATGGGCACCACCACCGTCGACGGCACGCCCAAGCGTGTGGTGACCCTCGGCCCGGCCTGGCTGGACGCGGCCGTCTCGCTCGGGGTCACCCCGGTCGGCTATCTGGTGCCCGGCGCCGGGGCCGGGATGACCGTGCCGTGGCTGCCGCCGTCGCTGCCGCAACAGTCCAAGGCCCTGAACATGGGCGGCGATGTCGTCGAGCAGATCGCGGCGCTCGAGCCCGATCTCATCGTGGCGCCGGGTTACATGATGGACAAGGCCATGTACGACAAGCTGTCCAAGCTGGCCCCGACCATCGGGCCGCTGTCCTCGGCGCAGATCGATCCGTGGGAGGACCAGGTTCAGGCCCTCGGCAAGGCATTGCACAAGCAGGACCAGGCCGAGAAGGTGGTCGCCGATGTGCACGGCAGGATCGACGCGGTCGCCGCGAAACATCCGGGCCTGAAGGGCAAGACCTTCCTCACCTGCATGCTCACCACCCCCACCCAGCTGATGGTGCTGGCGGATCCGAAAGACGGTTCCGCGCAGGTGTTCACGCGGCTGGGGATGACGATGCCTGCGAAACTGGTCGCCGAGGCCCCCTCGGGCGGACGGCTGGCGCTCTCGCCGGAACGGCTCGGCGATCTCACCTCCGATCTGCTGGTGTGCGGCGCGGCGCCGGGCCTGCAGGAGAAGTTCACCCAGCTGCCCGGCTACGCGGATCTGCCGTCGGTGCGCCAGGGCGGCATCTCGTTCGTGGACATGATCACGATCAACGCCATCAACCAGCCGACCGCACTGTCGGTGCCGTATCTGCTGGACAAGCTCGAACCGACATTCGCGACCGTCGGCAAGTAAGGACTGATTACCCATGTCTGATTCGCCCGTGCCGAATACGAGCGCGCCGGCCACGTCTGCTCCGAAAACCGCTGCGGCCGGGACGGAGTCGCGAACGGGCGGGCGGGGCATCCCGTTGTCCCCGGCCCAGCAGGCCGCCCTGCTGCCGGAACGACTACGCGGCGTCGCGGCGACGAATCTCTTTCTCGCCCTGGAGATCACCGGTGACCTCGGTCCGGCCGATCTGGACCGGGCCGCGGTCGCCGCGGTGAACCGGCACGACATCCTGCGCACGGTCTTTCCGGACGATCGCCGGATTCCCTACCAGCGTGTCGTCGACGCGCCCGAGACGGTGGTCGAGACGGTCGAGACCGCCACCGCGGACCTCGACGCCGCGCTGCGCTCCGACGCCGCGCACCGCATCGATCCGGTGCGCGAGCTGCCGATCCGGATCAGACTGCACCGCACGCCCGATCGAGACATCCTGTCCCTCACCGCTCATCCGGTGGCCGCCGACGATCGCAGTCTCGAACTGCTGGTCGCGGAACTGGTCGAGGGGACGGTCGCCGAGCCCGTGACGCAGTACCGGGGCTACGCGATGGCACAGATGAAGTCGCTGGTCGGCGACGCCGCCGCCGATCCCCACCTCGGATACTGGCTGGATCGGCTGGCCGATCTGCCGGAGCGGGCGACCGTGGCGGTGGCCGCTGACTCCGGTGCGAAATCGGGACCGGCCGCCGCGACGCGCACCCTGCGGATCCCGGCGGCTGCCTTCGGCGACCACGACGTCGAACTGGCGGTGGTCGCCGCGCTGGCCGCGGTGCTGGGCGCGGCGGGTCTCGGGGATGACGTGCCGATCGGCATCGCCGACGCGGGACGCACCGGCGCACAGCAGGATTCGGCGCTCGGCGCCTACGCCAACCATCTGGTGCTGCGCGTCGACACCGCCGCGGCGGCCACCCCACGAGCACTGCTGGCGCAGGTCGCGGAGCTCGCGGTGCCCGCCCGCGCCCATGCCGCGGCCCGGATCGAGCGGATCACGCATCAGCTGCGCGGCGCCGCCGCCGTCGCCGCCGGTGCGCCCTTCCAGGCTCTGGTCATCAACCGAACCGAGGTGACCGGCGCGAATGCGCGCGAGATCGCCCGGCGGGTGGCGCGGCCGCACGGCGTGGATGTCGTCGCCGATGTCGTCACCGGAGCCGAGGAGGTGGTGGTGACCCTCGAATTCCCGGCGGCATTCGCCGGGAGTGCCGAATTCGACGCGATCGCAGGCGGAATCGAGCGATGGCTGCTGAATTGTGCTGCGGCCTCGGAGAATCCGCTGCACGATGTGGAGCTTCCGGTGGTGTTCGAACGGAACGCGGCGTATTCCGGTGGCACCGGCCTCGGTGGAGAGCCCGGTACCGATGCCGAACGGTTGATCGCCGACACCATTCGCGAGGTGCTCGAACTGGACGCGGACGACGAGGTCGGCCGCGCCGACACCTTCTTCTCCCTGGGCGGTGACAGCATCGCCGCGCTGCGCATGGTCACCCTGCTCGGTGAGCGAGGCTATGCGCTGGACGTGCAGAAGGTGTTCGAATTCCCGGCTGTGCACGAAATGGCCGCACAGCTGACCGAGGCCGAGGCGGCCCCGGCCGCCGAACAGACCGCCCCCGTCGCGCCGATGAGCGCTTCCGGTCTGGATCCGGCCGCCCTGGCCGCACTCGGCAAGAAGTTCGCCGCACGGTGAGCGAGGTGGAGATTCTCGACGTCGTCGCGCTGTCGCCACTGCAGCGCGGGCTGTATTCGGTCAGTTCGATGGCGCAGGGCATCGACCCCTATCTCGTCACCTTCGCGGTGCGCGTGGAGAATCTGGCCGATCCGGCGGCACTGCGCGCGGCCTTCGACGGCGTCCTGCGGCGCTATCCGCATCTGGGCGCGGCGGTACTGGCCGAGGATGTGCCGCATCCGGTGCTGGTCATCACCTCGGAAGGCCGGATCGGCTGGCGCGAGGTGGATCTGCGCTCGGCCCCCGACCCCGAGGCGGCGGCGCGGGAGCTCTACTGGCAGGAAGCGCGCCGGCGGCTCGACCTGGACCGCGGCCCGCTGTTCCGGGTCGTCGCGGCGCGGGTCGGCGAGCGCGAGTACGAAGTGGTGTGCACCGCGCACCATATCGTCGTCGACGGCTGGTCGATTCCGCTGCTGTTCTCCGATCTGATCGCCCTGCACCGTGGGGAGGGCGCGGCGCTGCCCCCCGCTCCGCCGTTGCGGGAACACGCGGCCTGGCTGGCGAGCCGCGACACCGAGGCCTCGGCGCGGGCGTGGGCCGCGGCACTGGCGGATCTGGCGCCGATGCCGATGCTCGGGCCGCCGGCTCCGGCGGATCTCGACCTGCCCGTCGTGGGCGAGGCGCGCGTGGACGCGGCGGGCACCGACCTGCTCCTCACCTGGGCACGGAGCAACGGCCTCACGCTGAACACCGTGCTCCAAATGGCCTGGGCGCGTATTCTTTCCGGGCTGACCGGCCGCGACGACGTGGTCTTCGGCCAGACCACCTCGGGTCGCGACGCCTCGCTGCCGAATGCGGAGCGCCTGGTCGGCGCGCTGGTCACCACCATTCCGGTGCGGGTGCGGATGGACGAACGCGCGCCCGCCCAGGTCGGCGCCGAACTGCAGCGCTCGGTGGCGCAGTTGCGGGCGCACGAATATCTGGGCATCGCGGAGATCACCCGCCACGCCGGCGCCGGGCAGTTGTTCGACAGCCTGCTCGTCTTCGAGAACTCACCGGTCGGCGCGGTCGCACCGCGAATGCCGATGGGCGGCGGCGCCACCATGACCGCCCGCCGCGTCGATTCACCGAGCCACTATCCGATCGCCGTCGTGCCGGTACTGGAACACGGCGAGCTGATCTGCCGCGTCGAAACCCGCCCCGACCTGCTCACCACCTTCGACCCCGACCGAATGGCCCGCCGGTTGCTCGCCGTCGCCACCCGGATCGTCAGCGCGCGGCAGTGTAGTGCGGTCGACGTGCTGCTCGACGACGAGTCGGCGGCATTGACACCCGGTTGTGCGAGTGGCGCAACGGTTTCCGAGGTTTCCACCGTACGCGCCGGGACGGTTCCCGAGGCGTTGCTCGACGCTGCCGCTGCGGCCGCCGATCGGATCGCGGTCGTCGACGCGGCGGGCGAGCACAGCTTCACCGAATTCGGTTCGGCGGTACGCACATTGGCCGCCGAGCTGGGTGCGGCGGGGATCGGTTCCGGTGACGCGGTGGCGGTCATGCTGCCCCGCGACCGCCGGGTCCTGCACGCCCCCTTCGCCGTCGGTCTGGCCGGTGCCACCTGCGTGCACGTCGATCCGGCCACACCGGCGGACCGCGTGGCCTATCTGCTGAGCACCAGCGGTGCACGCATCGTGCTCGCCGACGCGGACCGCGCCGACGTCCTGGCCGAGGTCCGCGCCCAGGGCGTGGACTGCCGCCACGGCATCACCGACGGCGACGGCCGCCTCCGGTTCCCGGTCGCCGATGTGGTCGATCCCGCGGCAAACGCTGTGGCGCAACGGTATTCGGACGCACCGTGCTACGTGGTGTTCACCTCGGGCACGACCGGCAGGCCCAAGGGCGTCGCGGTATCGCATCGCGCGCTGCTCAACCACTGGGGCAATCACGAGCGGCGGATCTTCGCGCCGATCGCCGCCGCCACCGGGCGCACGCTGCGCATCGGGCACGGCTGGTCCACCGGATTCGATGCCGCGTGGCAGCCCACGGTCGCCCTGCTGAGCGGCCATACCGTGGTCCTGCTGGGTGACGAGGTGCGCACCGATGCCGAGCGCATCGTCGGCGCCATCGGCGAATTCGGGATCGACATCTTCGACACGTCGCCGTCCATGCTGAACCGGCTGATCGCCGCCGGACTGTTCCGCACCGATCCCGCGTCCGGCGCCGAGCGCTGTCCGCTGGCCGTGCTCGCGCTCGGCGGCGAGGCGATCAGCCCGGACACCTGGCGGCGCCTGCAGGGCTTGGCGACCACCCGGGTCATCAACTTCTACGGCCCGACCGAGGCGACCGTCGAGGCGCTGATGGCCGATGTGCACGACCATGCCGCGCCCACCATCGGCCGTCCGTTCGACGCGATGACGGCCGAAGTGCTCGATCACCGGTTGCGACCGGTGCCGCCCGGCGGGCAGGGCGAGCTCTACCTTTCCGGGCCGCAACTCGCGCTCGGCTATCTGGGGCGGCCCGCCACCACCGCGGCCGCCTTCGTCGCGGGCGAGGACGGCGAAAGGCGGTATCGCACCGGTGATCTCGTGCGCCGAGCCGACGACGGGACCGTCGTCTACGAGGGCCGCGTCGACCGGCAGGTGAAGATCAACGGGTACCGCGTCGAACCTGACGAGGTCAGTGTGGTGTTGCGGGAACTCGACGGCGTCCGCCACGCGGCGGCACTGGCCTTCACCGAGAACGGACGGACCCGGCTGGGCGCGCTGGTGGTCGGTGACGGCACCGTCGCACGGCTGCGTTCCGATCTGGCCCGGCGGCTGCCGCAGTTCCTGGTCCCCACCCGCATCGTGTTCGTCGACGAGATTCCGTTGAACCGCAACGACAAACTCGATGTGCACGTCGCGACCGAACTGCTGGCCCGCCCGGACGGCACCGGCGCCCGCGCCGAACCGCGCACCGAGACCGAACGCACCCTGCTGGCGCTGATCGAGGCGATGGGCGCAGGGGCGCGGATCGGCATCCTGGACAGCCTGGTGGACCTGGGGATCGACAGTATCGGCGTGATCGATCTGGTGTCGCGGCTGCGCGGCGCCGGCTACCGCGTCTCGGCCCGAGAAGTGCTGGCGGCGGCTGATCTTCGCGATCTCGCCGAGCGTCTGGACGAACCGTCCGAAGACGCCCAGGCCGATGCCGAGGTGACACCGGCGGGAACCGTACTACCGCTCACCGCCCTTGCGCACGAGATCCTCGGCTACGGCGACTATCGCTTCCTCGCCCAAACCCAGGTGATCTCGCTCGATCCGGAGATCACGCCCGAGGCGATCGTGCGACGGCTCGAGGACTTGGCCACCGCCCATCCCACCCTCCGGTCTCGCCTGGAGTTCGGTGACGACGGGCGGCCGGTCCTGATCGCGCAGGACCGCTCGAGCGCGGCCGCATCGTTCGCCGTCGCGGCGCCGGACGAAAGCCGGAGTGCGGCAGATCATCTGGCGGCGACCGTGCAACGGCTGGATCCGGACGCCGGCCGGATGGTGGCCGCGACCTTGTTGCCCGGCGACCGGCCGCGACTGGTGCTGTCGATCCACCATCTGGCGGTGGACGTGGTGTCCTGGCTGATTCTCGTGGACGATCTGCGCCGACTCGAACAGGGCGATGGCGCGGTGAACGAGACCGGGGCCGAACGGGTTTCGGATTCCGGCCCCGACGGCGCCCGGTCCGGCATTTCGCCGACGCTGGGCACACCGCTCGGCGGCCGCTACACCGATCCGCGCAGCGATCGGGCCGGTAAGGCCATCCGGCGAATCGTCGAACTGGGCCCCGACGACACCGAGGCGCTGCTCGCCCGGTGCGCGGACACCGATGTGCCCCTGGACGATCTGTTGCTGGCCGCGTGCGCGCGACTGGTCGCCGACACCGCCGACGCCACCGGTCGCATCGCGGTGACCCGCGAATCGCACGGCCGCGACCCCGGAGACGACACCCGCCGCGTCGGCTGGTTCACCGTCGAGGAGACGGCGTTGGTGCCGGCGGCCGAACTCGAGACCTGGACGCCGGCGACCGGCCGGGCGCCGGTCCACGATCGAACCCCGCACGCGCGCGGGCAGATTCGCCTCAACCACCTGGGCCGCTTCGACGTGCTGCAGTTAGGCAGCGGCCCGTGGACGCCGGTGCCGTTGCCGGAGCTCACCGCCGAATTCGGTGCGTCCGGACATCCGGATTTGCCGCTGCGCTTCACCATCGACCTCAACACCGCGGTGGTGTCGAAGGAGGCGCGTCCGGTTCTGGTCGCGCACATCGACGTGAACTCGGCGGTGCTGGACGAGGCCGGGGCCGACGCGCGAGCCGAGCGCTGGCGCACCATACTGTGTGATTTCGCCGCCGGAATGTCCGAATTCGGTGCACAGCGACAGGCAGGGTGACAGCTATGGGAGGGAAGGACTGATGACGGTTCAGACCGTTGATCCGGCCGAGCCGGAGGCGGCGCGGCAGGTGCCGCCGAGCACGCCCGACGCACCGCTGGAACCCGACCGGGTCGCGCTGAAACAGCAGCGCCGCGCCGACGGCCTGGCCCGCAAACAGGTGCTCGCGCCGGTGAACGGCGCGCTGTCGCTGGCGAGTCTGGTCGTCGTGGTCTCCTCGATCTGCGCGGTGGTGCCGTTCATCCTGATCGTCGAGGCCTGCCGGGAACTGCTGTCCACGCCGATCGACAAGGACCGGGTGTGGACGCTGGTGATCGCCGCGGTCGTGGTGCTGGTGCTGCGCGGCCTGCTGCAGGCCGCGGCGCTGGTCTGGACCCACATGGTCGACGCGAAATTCCAGCTCACCCTGCGACAACTGCTGGCGGCCAAGCTGACCCGGGTGCCGCTGGGGTGGTTCACCGACCGCAGCTCCGGCGAGGTGAAGAAGTTCCTGCAGGACGATGTCGAGGCCCTGCACTATCTGGTCGCACACGCGCGGTTGGAATTCGTCGGTGCGGTGACGGTGCAACTGGTGGCGCTGATCTACCTGTTCACCGTCGACTGGCGGCTGACGCTGATCCTGCTGGTGCCGCTGGTGCTCTACACCCGCGGCCTGGCGGCCATGATGGGTAAGGCGCATCAGGAGCGCTTCGCCGTCTTCGACGCCAACGAACGCGCCATCGAACAGTCCATCATCGAATTCGTCGACGGCATCCAGGTGGTGCGGGCGTTCGGCCGGGCCCGCAAGGCGCACAGCACCTTCCAGCGCGCGGTCGACAACACCGCCGAGAGCCTGCTGGCGTGGAAGACGCCGATGACCAAACTGCAGTCGGCCGCAGAGATCCTGCTGACCCCGGCGCTGCTCATGCTGGTCGTGGTGGTGGCCGGCGTGGGCTTCGCCGACCTGGGCTGGACCGATCCGGTCGACATCCTGCCGTTCCTGCTGCTCGGCATCGGCCTGGGCAGTGCGCTGCTGGGCATCGGCTTCGGCGGACAGGCGCTGCGCGAGGGCGGTGCCGCGGCGTTGCGCCTGCACCAGTTGCAGCAGACACCCGAACTCGAGGTGCGGGCCGACGGCGACGAGGCCGCCGATGCGGATGCGGACGGTGACGCTGCCGCCACGGGACTCGCGGTCCGGTTCGAACAGGTGAGCTTCGGCTATCGCGCCGACCGCACCGTCCTGCGCGAGGTCGACTTCGAACTCGCGCCCGGGACCATCACCGCCCTGGTCGGCCCGAGCGGTTCCGGAAAGTCGACCCTGGCCCGGTTGCTGCCGCGCTTCTACGACGTGACCGCGGGCCGGATCACGATCGGCGGCAAGGATGTTCGGCAGTACTCGACCGCCCAGCTCTACCGCACCGTGGGCTTCGTCCTGCAGGACGTGCGGATGATTCGCGGCACGATCCGCGACAACATCGCGCTCGCCCGGCCCGACGCGGATGCGGCCGCCGTCGAGCGAGCCGCACGCGCGGCCCAGATCCACGATCGGATTCTGGAACTGCCGCGCGGCTACGACTCCGAAATCGGTGTCGACGCGGTGCTGTCCGGTGGTGAGGCGCAACGCCTGTCGATCGCCCGCACCCTGCTGGCCGATACCCCGGTGCTGGTGCTGGACGAGGCCACGGCCTTCGCCGACCCGGAATCCGAGGCCGCGGTGCAGGACGCGCTCGCCGTCCTGGTCGCCGGGCGCACGGTACTGGTGATCGCGCATCGGCTGCACACCATCACGGGCGTCGACCGAATTCTGGTGCTGGACAACGGCGAACTCGCCGAAACGGGTGACCACGCGACGCTGTCGGTGGCCGGCGGGCTCTATCAGCGCCTCTGGGAACAGAATCAAGCGTCGGTGGTCGTGCTGGGCGTTTCCGACTCCGAAGGAGAACTGCGGTGATCAGGAAGATCTTCGCCCTCATTCCGCCGGAACTGCGCCGCTACGTGCCGCGCCATCTGGCCCTCATCGGCGCGGGCGCGCTGGGCCAGATCGCGGCCTATCTGCTGCTGATTCCGGTGCTGCAGGCGCTGTTCGACGGTGATTTCGGACGCGCCTGGCGCTGGACCGCCTGGCTGGCGCTCGCGGTGGTCGTCGCCTCGGTCTGTTCGTATCAGCAGTTGCTGGTGGGTCTGCGGATCGGCGTGGGCATGCTGCGCGGCGTGCAGACGCGGCTGGGCGACCACCTGAGCACGCTGCCGCTGGGCTGGTTCGCCACCGCCGACGCCGGATCCCTCTCCCGCATGGTGGTCGGCGGCGTGCGCGAAATCCTCAGCGTCGTCAACTATCTGCTCGCACCGGTACTGACCGCGGTCCTGGTTCCGGTGGGCGTCGCGATCGGGGTCGCCTTCATCGACTGGCGGATCGCGCTGGTCATGCTGGTCAGCCTGCCGGTGCTGCTGCTGGTCAGCAGCTGGGCCAACAACAGTTACACCCGGGCCGACCGCAGGCTCGATGCCGCTGCGGTAGAAGCAAATTCGCGGGTCGTGGAGTTCGCGCAGGCGCAGCCGGTACTGCGGGCCTTCGGTGCGGTGGGCGCGGGCAACCGGGCACTCACCCGGGCACTGCGCGACCAGGAGGCCGCGTCCAAGCGCATGATCGTGGCCAGTGTGCCGGGGCTGATGGTGTTCGCACTGTGCGTGCAGATCGTCTTCCTGATCGTGGTGTCGGTGGTGGTGGCCCGCGGGACCGGCGGCGACCTCTCCATTCCGGCCACGATCGCGTTGATCGCGGTGACCTCCCGGTTCATCGAACCGATCAACCGCGCCGCGCAGCTGAGCACCGCGATCCGCAGCGCCGGCGACGCCGCCGACCGGATCACGGCCTTCCTCGCCGAGCACGATCTGGCCGAGGCCACCGAACCGGTGACCCCCGGTGCGCCCGAGATCGTCTTCGACAATGTCGAATTCGGCTACCGTCCGGGTGAAAAGGTCGTCGACGGTGTGTCTTTCACCGTGCCGAGCGGCACCACCACGGCGATCGTGGGCCCCTCCGGCGGCGGTAAGACCACGCTGCTCAAGCTGGCCTCGCGGTTCTACGACGTCGAATCCGGCAGCATCACCGTCGGCGGCCACGATGTGCGCCGGCAGCCCTCGGAAACCCTGTTGCGCCAGGTGTCGCTGGTCTTCCAGGACGTCTACCTGTTCGACGAGACCATCTCCGACAACATCCGCATCGGAAATCCGGACGCCACTGCCCAGCAGGTGCGCCGGGCCGCGGAGATCGCCCGGGTGGACGAGATCGTCGGCCAACTGCCCGACGGCTGGGATTCGGCGGTGGGCGAGGGCGGCGCGGCCCTGTCCGGTGGTGAGCGCCAACGGGTCTCGATCGCCCGCGCGCTGCTCAAGGACGCACCGATCGTGCTGCTCGACGAGGCGACCAGCGCGCTCGACCCGCACAGCGAGGCGGCGGTGGTGCGCGGCATCCACGAACTGACACGGGACAAAACCGTCGTCGTGGTGGCGCATCGGCTCGACACCATCGCCCATGCCGATCAGATTCTGTTCGTGGAGGCGGGCCGGATCGTCGAACGGGGCACGCACGCCGAACTTCTCGAACTCGGCGGCCGCTATGCCGGGTTCTGGTCGGAGCGGTCCCGCGCGACCGGCTGGCATCTGGTGTCGGCCTGAGGTTTTCGCGCCGGACGGGTCACCGCCAGTAGCCGCGGGTGGCGATATTGTGTTTCGGCAGTTTGGCTTTCAGCGATTTGGTGATCGCGCGCGTGGTGGCGGCATCGCAGGCGGCCCAGCCGAACGCGTCGGGGGAGCAGGTCACCGAGTCGGCCGCCTGCCGCAGCAACTGGCCGTAGTTCACCCGTTGCACCCACGTCACCTCGGTTTTCGGTCCGGTGCGCACCGGCAGCGACTGTTCGGACTCCTCCTGCCATTCCAGCCACACCCGGGCCGGCGTCTCACCGATCGCATCCAGCAGTGAATTGATCGCCGGCAGCGAGGCGCTGTCGCCGAAGATCAGGAATTCCGACGGAACCGGTTCGGGCACCGCGAATTTCGAGCCCATGACGGTGGCGTCGATCTCGTCGCCGACCGCGGCGCGCGCGGCCCACTGCGAGGCCGGACCGCCGTGCAGTGCGAATTCGATATCGAATGCGTCGTTGCCGGGATCGGGGTCGACGAGGGTGTATCCGCGCTGTTGCAGAGTGCCGCTCTCATCGGGGAACCAGATGCGGATCCACTGCGTGGGGTGCACAGGATGGTCGGCCAGCAGGCCGCCACCGGTGAAGCCGAGCCGCAGGTACTTGTCGCCGATCTGCCGCACCGAGGTGACGGTCAGCCGGTAGTCGTCCGCGCGCAGCGCCTTGAGGATGACGCCGTTGATGCCTTTGCCCATGGGGCTAGGGTAGCTGGGTTAGGTTAGCCAAACCACATCCCTACGGCAGTCGGGGTCGGGTGGGCTACTATGCTTGGAGGTTAGGCAAGCCTAGCCTTTGAAGTAGGTGGTGAGGCCCGATTTCCGGCCGGTGAGGAGTTTGTCTGATGCTCGGCAAGGCTGACGTTCGTGACATCGTGGCGGCGGAGCTGGGGATCCGACCCGAGGCGATCGGATACGACGACGATCTGGTCGGTCTGGGCATGCATTCGATGAAGCTGATGCGCCTCGCCGGTCGCTGGCGCAAACAGGGCCACGAGGTCCGCAGTTCCGAACTCGCGCTCGCGCCCACGATCTCCGCCTGGGCCGAATTGCTCGGCGCCACTCCCGAACCCGCGCCCGCCGCCACCCCTGCCTCGCCCGAAGCCGGTGCCACATTCGCCGACGGCGAGGAATTTCCGCTCGCCACCATGCAGCACGCCTACTGGGTGGGCCGCCGCCAGGATCAGCGGCTCGGCGGCGTCGCCGCCCATCTCTACGTCGAATTCGACGGCCGCGGCCTGGATGCCGAGCGCATGGGCCGTGCGGTCGAACGCCTGGTCCGGCGCCATCCCCAGTTGCGCGTGCAATTCACCGATGCCGGCACGCAGCGCGTGCTGCCCGAGCCGCTGCTCCCGGTGTTCCGGGTGGAGGATCTGCGCGCGGCCGCCGATCCGGACGCGGAACTGGAACGCCTGCGCCAGGCCAAGAGTCATCAGCGGATGGATGTCGAGGCCGGCCAGGTCGTCGACATCACCCTCACCCTGCTGCCCGACGACGCCCACCGCGTGCACGTCGACGTGGACATGCTCGCCGGAGATGCGTTGAGCTACCGGAGAATTCTCGACGATCTGGCCGCGCTCTACGACGGCGACGCCGATCCGGCCGATACCGTCGGCTACACCTTCCGGGAATATCTCGACGCCAGAGCGCGCCAGATGCCGGACAACTCAGCGGCCCAGGCCTGGTGGGAGCAGCGACTCGCCGACCTGCCCGATATCCCGTCGTTGCCGGTCCTGGCCGAGGACGAGCGCGCCGACCCGAGCCGCAGCATCCGGCTGCACCACTGGTTCGAACCCGAGGCCAAGGCCGGATTCGACAAGCTCGCCCACAGCCACGGTGTCACTCCGGCGGTGGCGTTGGCCACGGTGTTCGCCGAGGCCATCGCGCGCTGGTCCGCGCGGCAGCGCTTCCTGCTGAACGTCCCGCTGTTCGACCGGGAGCCGTTGCACGACGACATCGACCGTGTGGTCGGCGACTTCACCAATTCGGTCCTGGTCGACGTCGACGCCCGCGCGCCGGAATCGATGGTCGCCCGCGCCAAGCGCCTGCAACGCGAATTGCACACCTGCGCTGTGCATTCGGTGTACGAGGGCCTGGATGTGCTGCGTGATCTCGGCCGCCTGCGCGGCGCTCCGGTGACGCCGTCGGTGGTCTTCACCTCGGGCCTGGACCTGGGTGAGCTCTTCTCCGACCGGGTCACCGCGCTGTTCGGCGAGCCGGTGTGGATTCTGTCGCAGGGCCCGCAGGTCGATCTCGACGCGCAGGTCGCCGAACTGGGCGGCGGTCTGCTGGTCAACTGGGATGTGCGCCGCGACGCAATGCCCGAGGGGGTGGTCGCGGCGATGTTCGCCGAATTCCGCCGCCTGCTGCTGGCTCTCGCCGAGCCGGGTGCGGACTGGAACGTCCCGCTGTCGATCGAGCTGCCGGCGCAGCAGCGCGCGGTGCGCGAGCGGGTGAACGACACCTTCACCGACTGGCAGGCCCGCACGCTGCACGGTGAGTTTTTCTGCCGGGCCCGGCGCAAGCCGGAGGCCGAGGCCCTGCGCTGGCGCGGCGGTGCCTGCGACTACGGCGATCTGGCCGATCAGGCGCTCGCGGTGGCCGCCGCGCTCACCGATGCCGGCGTGCGGCCCGGCGACACCGTCGCGGTGGTGATTCCCAAGGGCCACCGGCAGATTCCGGCCGTCCTCGGTGTGCTGGCCGCGGGTGCGGCCTATGTGCCGATCGGCACCGGTCAGCCGCCGGCGCGACGCGACCGCATTCTGGCACGCGCAGGCGCCCGGGTCGCGCTCACCGATGCGGCCCTCGAGCTCCCGGCCGATGTCACCGCCGTCGAATTGACCACCGCGCTGGCCGGCCGTCGCCTCGAGCGCGCCTACGCCAGTGATCCGGACGCCGTCGCCTACGTGCTGTTCACGTCCGGCTCCACCGGTGAGCCCAAGGGTGTGGAGGTCAGCCATCGCGCCGCCGCCAACACCATCGACGCCCTCGCCGCCTCCTTCGGCCTGGATGCGAGCGCTCGGCTGCTGGGCCTGTCGTCGCTGGAATTCGATCTGTCGGTCTTCGACATCTTCGCTCCGCTCGCTCTGGGCGGTGTGCTGGTGTGCGTGGACGCCGAGATCGAGCGGGACGCCCAGGCGTGGGCCCGGCTGATCGCCGAAGACGAAGTGAGCGTGCTCAATTGCGCGCCGGGCTTGATCGGGATGCTGCTGGACGCCGCCGACGCGGCGGCATTGCGCACACTCCGGGTGGTCGTCACCGGCGGCGACCGGGTCGACGCCGAACTCGCGCATCGCCTGCGCGCCTCGGTGCCCGGCCTGCGTTTCGCCGGACTCGGCGGAGCCACCGAGGCCGCGATCCACTCGACCGTCTGCGAAGTGACCGACGACTTCCCGGCCGACCGTGCCACCGTGCCCTACGGCACGCCGCTGGCGAATGTGGCGATGCGGGTGGTGAACGAGCGCGGCGAGGATTGCCCCGATTGGGTCGTCGGCGAATTGTGGATCGGCGGAACCAGTGTGGCCGACGGCTACCGCGGCGACCCGGAACGCACCGCGCAGCGCTTCGTCGAATACGGCGGCCTGCGCTGGTACCGCACCGGCGACCTGGCCCGCTATCTGCCCGACGGCACCGTCGACTTCCTCGGTCGCGCCGACCATCAGGTCAAGATCCGCGGCTACCGCGTGGAACTCGGCGAGGTCGAAACCGCGCTGACCACACTGCCGTCCGTCCAGCAGGCCGTCGCCCTGGTGACCGATTCCGGCCGGTTGGCCGCCGCGGTGCGGGCCGGCGGTGTCACCACCGACGAGTTGCGGGCAGACCTGCGGGATCTGCTTCCCGCCCACATGATCCCGGACCTGATCGAGATCGTGACCGAGATCCCGCTGACTCCCAACGGGAAACTGGACCGGGCCGCGATCCGGCGGCTGGTCGAGGCCGGCGCCCCCGATGCCGGCGCGTCCGCGGTGCCGCCCGCGAACGAGATCGAGGCGGCGCTGGCCTATATCACGGCGCAGATCCTCGGTGTCGAGACGGTCGGTGTGGAAACCGATTTCTTCGAGATCGGCGGCAACTCGATCCTGGCCACCACGCTCACCGCCAAGGTGCGCGGACTGCTCGCGGTCGAGAAATTCGGAGTCACCGCGGTGTTCGGCGGACGGACCGTGCGCCGCATCGCCGCGCAGCTGCAGGCAGACGGGACCACCCCGGGGCGCTTGGCGCAGGTGTCGCGAATTCTGCTGGAGCTGGCCGAAGTGCCTGTGCCCCAGACTAATTCGGCCCTCGTTCCATCGGGGAACTGACCGCAGCCCCGGGCCCCGAGTTTTCGTTGTAGACAGATTGGTTCGTCAGATGCGTTCGCTGGAAGACCTGCAGGTAGCGATGGCGGCTCGGCTCGCCGAGGAAGGTTTGGCCACCGCCGCGGCCGTGCCGGTACGCCGGAATCCGCAGCGGGCGCCGTTGTCGTTCGGTCAGCGTTACGTGTGGGCGCATCAGCAGATTTCGCCCGGCAGCTCCGCCTACAACCTGTGCCTGGCGCTGACCTTCGAGGGCGCGGTGGACGCCGAGCCGGTCGATGTGGCGGCGCTACGCACGGCCTTCGCCGCGCTCGTCGAGCGGCACGAGGTGCTGCGCACCACCTATCACACCGATGAGGACGGTGAGCCCTATCAGCGGATCCACGCCGACCTGCCGCCCCGGCTGCGGGAGGAGGATCTGTCCGGTCTCGCCGAGGAGCAGGCCCGGCGGCGGTTGCGCGAGCTGACCGAGTCCGCGGCCCGCGAAACCTTCGATCTGACAGCGGAATCCTCGCTGCGGGTGACCTTCGTCCGGATATCCGCCGCCGAACTGGTCGCGGTGGTCGTGATTCAACACATCGCATGGGACGGGATGACGCTGCCCGCGCTCTCCCGGGATGTGGAGAACTTCTACCGGCAGGCACTGACCGGCCCGGTCACGGTGGAGCCGCTGCGGTTGCAGGTCGCCGATTTCGCCGAATGGGAGGCCGACCGGTTCGCCGCCGAGGACCATGCCGAGGATATTCGCTTCTGGCAGAGCCGCTTCGACGGTGAACTCCCGGAACTGCAACTGCCCTACGATCGCCGTCCGGTGGCGGCCACCGAACGCGGTGCCCGCTGCGATCGCCCGCTGAGCGCGGCCGCCGACACCGCGCTGCGCCGCCTCACCGCCGAACTGCGCACCACCCCGTTCTCGGTATTCCTCGCCGCCTACTACCTCGCGCTGCGCGAGATGACCGGGCGCGGCGACATGGTCATCGGCACCACCGTGGCCAACCGCGAAGAGTCCGGGATGGAGCTGCTGATCGGCAATCTCAGCAATATGCTCCCGCTGCACATCGCCGGCCGTGACGACCAGCGCTTCGCCGAACTGGTCGAACAGGTGCGCGGCGTCATCACCGACGCGTTCGGGCACAAGCATTTCCCGCAGGAAGGCATCGTCCGCGCGGTGAACGCCGCGACCGGCAACGTCGGCTCGAATCTGTTCGACACGATGGTGCTGTTCCTGCACCAGAAGATCGACGGCCCCCAGTTGCCGGGGGTCACCACCAGCTGGGAGCTGATGGGCAACGGCGCCGCCCTGCTGCCGCTGGTGGTGGAGACGTTCATGCACGGTGATCGGACCGACGTCCAGATCACGTATCGCACCGACCTCTTCGACGCCGTGACGATCGATCGCCTGCACGAGTACATCGATCTGGTGCTCGCCACCGCGACCGCCGATCGGCGGGTATCGGAGCTGGCCACCCTGTCGGCGACCGATCGCGCGGCGCTGGCGCAGTGGTCGCACGGCGCCTCGGTGCCGATCGAGGCGGAGACCGCCGACGCGATGATCCGTGCCTCCGCGCGCACCCACCCGGACCGCACGGCCGTGGTGTTCGGCGATATCGAACTGACCTACCGCGAATTCGATACCCGGGTGAACCGGCTCGCGCGACTGCTGCTGGAAGACGGGGTGCGGCCCGGTGATCGCGTCGGTGTCCACGCCGAACGCAGTGAGCGGCTGCCGATCGCGTTCGCGGCGGTACTGCGCGTCGGCGCGGTGTACTTCCCGATCGACCCCAGCTACCCGATCGACCGCATCGAGTACATGCTCGGCGATGCCGAACCGGCGCTGCTGCTGACATCGGCCGACAAGGCGCTGAGCGTCGAAACCGTTGTGCCCGCAATCGATCTCACCGACACGAAGGTGATCGAACGCCTGTCCGCCCTCGACGGCTCGGAGCTGTCGCCTGCCGCGCTGCAGCGGCCTCTGCATCCGCTCGACCCCGCCTATCTGCTCTACACCTCCGGCACCACCGGCCGCCCCAAAGGCGTCGTGATCCACCACCGCGGCATCGCCAACCACGTGCAGTGGATGCGCGACTATCTCGGCTTCGGCGAGGAGCGCATCCTGCAGAAGGCGCCGATCGGCTTCGACGTCTCGGTCTTCGAACTGGTGAACGCGCTGTGCACCGGATCGGCGACGGTGCTGCCGCCGCCGCAGTGGTGGCAGGCCGACGTGGAGGCACTCGCCGAGATCATCCACCGGCATCGCATCACACAGATCTCGTTGGTACCCAGCGTGGTTCGCGCCTTCATCGACGCCGGACCGGATCCGGCGCGGCTGCAGTCCATGCGCTATGTGTACCTGGGCGGCGAGGCGGTACCGCCGGCGCTGGTCGAGGAATCGAGCCGCTTCTTCGGCGGCACGGTGCTCGGCCTCTACGGCCCGACCGAGGGCTCGATGGACCTCATGCACGAGGACTTCGCCGGCCGCACGACCACGCAAGCCACGGCCGGCGCTGCGCTCGAACCGGCGCTCATCGGCCTGCCCGAATGGAATTCGTCCGTCTACGTGCTGGACGAGCGGTTGCGGCAGGTCCCGCCCGGCGTGATCGGTGAGCTCTACCTCGGCGGCGTGCAACTCGCGCAGGGCTACCACCGCCGCCCCGATCTGACCGCCGGAGCCTTCGTGGCGTGCCCGTTCGCCGGTGAGCCCGGGGCCCGGATGTATCGCACCGGCGATATCGTGCGCTGGAATTCGCAGGGCCGCATGGAATATCTGGGCCGGGTCGACGATCAGGTGAAGGTGCGCGGGCATCGCATCGAACTCGGTGAGATCGGCACCGTGCTGCGTCGCGTACCCGGGATCGCCTCCGCCGTAGCGATCACCGTGCCGCAGAATGCGCAGAGCCATGACCTGGCGCTGGTGGCCTACTATGTGCCCGAAGCGAATTCGCAATTCGCCACCGGCGGTGACGCCGAGAACACCGAGCGCATCAAAGCCGCACTGGCACAACGCCTGCCGGAATACATGATCCCCACGGCACTGGTGAAACTGGCGGCACTGCCGCTGACCGCCAACGGCAAACTCGACCGCCGGGCACTGCCGCAGCCGGATCTCGGTGGCAGCACCGGCCACGGCCGGGAACTGCGCGCGGGCGCCGAAGCCGCGGTCGCGGAGGTGGTGCGCGCGGTGCTGCACCTCGGCGATACCACCGCGCTGGCGGCCGACGACGACTTCCTGGCGCTGGGCGGCGATTCCATCAGCGCGATCCGGATGGCGTCGGCGTTGAAGAAGTACGGATTGCTGATCACCACCAGCGCCCTGTTCGACGCGCGCACGATCGCCCGCATCGCCGCGGCGTGCGAGCCGATCGTCGAGAGCAGCGGCCCGGCACTGGTCGAGGCGGACAGCCCGGCCGGCTGGATCCCGCTCAACCCCATCGCGGCCCTGCTCACCGAACAATCCGGCGACTACCACGCCTACACCCAGGCCACCGCGGTCGTAGCCCCCGCACACAGCACACGTGAGCAGATCGCCGAGGTGGTCTCGGCGCTGGCCGCACGTCATCCGATGCTGCGTGCCCGGCTCGGCACCGATCCACAGGGCGCCACGGCCTATTACGTCCCGGAACCGGACGAGCCGGCCGCCGCGCCCACCGTCGCGGAGATCGTGATCGGCGACGAGAACTGGGATCGCACCGCGGGTGCGCGCCTGAACGAGCAGCTGGCCGAATTGAGCGCGCAGCTGGACCCCGCCGCGGGCCGCATGCTCGCCGCCGCCTGGGTGCACTCCGCCGACGGAACGCAGGGGCGGCTGCTGCTGGTCGTCCACCACCTGGTGGTCGACGGTGTGTCCTGGCGGGTTCTGCACGACGATCTGCGCGGCCTGTGGGGTGTCGCGGCCGCGACGGTCGAACCGCAGCCGGGAACCTCGGTCAAGACCTGGAACACCAGCCTGGTGCACGTGGCGAACAGCGACGCCGTACTCGCGACGCTGCCGTACTGGCGCGCGGCCGCCGAGGCGGTGGATCCGCTGCTCGGCAGCCGCGCCCTGGACCCCGCCGTCGACACCGTCGCGACCGTCCGCGAGGTCACCGCCACCCTCGACGCGGACGACACCGCGTTCCTGATGAGCACGGCCACCACGGCTTTCGGCTGCGACTTCCTCGACATCCAGGTCGCCTCGCTGGCCGTGGCGATTCATCGCTTCCGCCGCCGCCGCGACCGGGACGCGCAGGCGGTGGCGGTGACGATGGAACGGCACGGCCGGGTCGAAACCCTGTTCAGCGGAGTCGATCTGGCCAACACCGTCGGCTGGTTCACCACCACCTATCCGGTGTCGCTGTGTATCCCGGATGCGGGCGAGCAGGTGGAATCCGCGGTGAAAGCGGTCAAGGAGCAACTGCTCGCGGTGCCCGAATCGGGAATCGGCTGGGGACTGCTGAGCCGGCTCAACCCCGGCACCCGCGCCGAGCTGGCGGGTTCGCCCTCGCCGCAGGTGAGTTTCAACTACATGGGCCGCTTCGCCGCCTCCGGCGCCGCCGACCGCGAATCGGTCCGAACCTGGGATGCCGCAACGGAATTCGGCTATATGGGCGGTCACGCGGATCCGGCGATGCCGGCCCCCGCCCTGCTGGACATCAACACGGTGGCACTGGCCGACGGCGACAGCGTGCGATTGCATGCCTCCTTCCGCTTCCCGGCGGGACCGCTGTCCGACGACGACGCCGGCGAACTGGCCCAGCTGTGGACCGAGGGCCTCGGTGAACTCGTGAAGACGGTGCGCGACAACCCTGTTCGCCGCCTCACGCCCAGCGACGTGGTCGCCGACGAGGTATCCCAGCTGGACCTGGATCGCTGGCAGGCGCTGTATCGCGGCTGTGTGGACATCTATCCGCTGGCGCCGCTGCAGGCCGGCTTGTACTTCACCGCGCTCGGCTCCGCGGGCAACGACGTCTACAACGTGCAGACGCTGATCGGGGTGCGCGGCGCACTCGACCTGCCGCTGCTGGCCGCATCCTTCGACACCGTCCTGAACCGCTATCCCAACCTGCGCGTATCGATTTCGGTGTCCCATGCCGGACAGCCGTACGCGGTGGTCGCCGACCACATGCGGATCCCGGTGCGCGAGATCGACTTCGCGGACCTGCCCGACGCGCAGCAGCGGTTGCGGGAGTTCTTCCGCGCCGATCAGGCCGAGCATTTCGACCTCACGCACGGACCGCTCCTGCGGGTGACGGTGGTGCATCTTCCCGACGACCACCACATGGTCGTACTGACCTCGCACCATCTGCTCACCGACGGCTGGTCGGGTCAGCTGCTGCCGCGCGAGATCTTCGCCGAATACGCCGGTCGCGGCGGGCAGCCGCTCGGCGATCCGGAAACCTTCGCGCGCTTCCTGCGCCTCACCCGGGATCGGGAGCAGGCCACCGAGGCGGCCTGGCAGAGCTATCTCGAGGATGTGCGACCGTGCCTCGTCGCCCCGGCCCGCACGCCCGGCAGTGGCGGTGTCCCGGAGGGGCGCACATTCGTCCTCGACGACGACACGGTCGCGCGCGCCACCGAACTGGCCGCGGAGCAGGGCGCCACCTTCAGCCTGGTCTGCCAGCTCGCCTGGGCGAACGCGCTGCGGTACGTCACCGGCGAGCAGGCAACGGTGTTCGGTGAGGTGGTGTCGGGCCGGCCCGCCGATCTCGACGGCGTCGACCATGCCGTCGGCTGTTTCGCCAACACCATCCCGGTCGCGATCGACCTGGCCGGCGACCGCACCTGGCGCGACCATCTCGCCGAGATGCAACGTCATCGCGTGGAACTGATGGAGTACCACCAGTACCGGCTCACCTCGGCGATGCGGGCGGCGGGACGATCCGGCCCGGCGGCGCGCAAGCTGTTCGACAGCATGTTCGTCTTCCAGTCCTATCCGCCGGGGCGCGACGAGCTGGAAACCTCGTTGCGCGAGGGCGGTTTGGAGCTGGTGTCGTTCGAGGGCGGCGGCGCCACCGACAACGCCCTGCTGCTGATGATCTTCCCGGCGAATTCCCTGCTGCCCGGCGACGCCGTGCAGGCCGTGGTGTTCTACGCCGAGGACAGCTTCGAAGCCGACGATGCCCGCATCGTCGAGACCGCCTTCCGGAATACGTTGCGCGCCATCGCCGAACAGCCCGACCGCGCCGTCGCCGACACCACCGTGATCGACGACGAGGATCAGGGCCTGCTGGTGATGCGGCGGATGTGGCAGTGACAGACATGAGGAGTCAGACGAGCATGGCAGCAGCACCCGGTTGGATCCGGCAGTTCCACGCACCGCGCGGCGCGAGCGCACCGCTGATCATCTGCCCGCACGCGGGCGGCGGCGCATCGACCTACCGGCCCTTCTCGAAGCAGTTGCGCGAATATTTCGATGTCGGTGTGCTGCAGTATCCCGGCCGTCAGGACCGGGCTCGCGAGGCCGCGTTGCAGACGTTGCCCGAGATCGCCGAGGGCGCCTTCGACGAATTCGCGCTCTCGCCGTGGAATCGCGACGAGCCGATCACGGTGCTGGGCCACAGCATGGGGTCGATCGTGGCCTTCGAATTCGTGCGCATCGCCGAATCCGAAGGAGTTCCGGTGCGATTGCTCGCGGTTTCGGGTGCGGTTCCCCCGGGCCGGGTCGCCGAGATGCCGAACCATCCGACCGAGGACGAACAGTTGCTCGACCATATGGCCGGGCTGGAGGGCACCGGATCGGATCTGCTCGGCAATCGTGAGCTGATGCGGATGGCGCTCCCGGCGCTGAAGGCCGACTACGCCGCCTTCGACCGCTATTCCTGCCCGGCGGACGTGCGCGTGCAGGCCCCCGTCCAGGCGATGGGCGGCAGCGACGACGACTACGTCACCATGGGCGACCTCTACGGCTGGCAGCAGCACACCGAATCGGACCTGCGGGTGTCGATGTTCGACGGTGGCCACTTCTATCTGCACGACCACGTCGAGGGCATCGCGGAGCTGCTGGTCGCGGAAATGGAGACCACATCATGAGCGACGCGGATCCGATCGTCGTCAGCGGCTTCGCCGTCGAGGCGCCCGGTGGCATCGAGACGCCCGGACAGTACTGGGCGGCGCTGTCGCAGGCACGCGATCTGACCGGGCCGTTCCCGCGCGACCGCGGCTGGCCGCTGGCCGAACTGCTGAACCTGGCGCGCCACGAAGGCTGGGCGGCGGTCTGCGACGCCGGCGGATTCCTCGCTCGCGCAGCGGAGTTCGATCCGATGTTCTTCGGCATCACCCCGCGCGAGGCCGTCGCGATGGATCCGCAGCAGCGGGTGGCGCTGCGGGTGGCCTGGCGGGCGCTGGAGAACGCCGGCATCGATCCCGCGGCCGTCGACGGTGACGAGGTGGGCTGCTATATGGGCGCCTCACCGACCGAATACGGTCCGCACGGCGCCGAGGTCAACGACTACTCCGGCTATCGCGCGGCCGGTGCCGCGCTCGGGGCGGTGGCGGGGCGGATCTCCAACTGTCTCGGTCTCGGCGGCCCGTCGATCGTGGTCGACACCGCCTGTGCCTCGTCACTGTCGGCGGTGCATATGGCGGCGGCGGCGATCCGCGCCGGGGAATGTGACTGGGCGCTGGCCGGGGCCGTGTGCGTGATGGGTTCGCCCGCCGCGTTCTTCGAATTCTCCAAGAACAACGCGCTGGCCGCGGACGGGCAGTGCAAACCGTATTCCGATGCCGCCGACGGCACGCTGTGGGGCGAGGGCGCGGGCGTTCTCGTACTGGAACGCGAATCGCGGGCCCGTGCGGCCGGTCGCCGGATCTACGCCCGGGTGCTCGCCACCCGGGTCAATCACAACGGCGCGGGGGCACCGATCGCCGTGCCGAGCAGCCGCGCGCAGGAGCGGCTGATCCGCGCGACCGTGGCGGCAGCGGGTATTGCGCCCGAGGTCGTCGGCATGATCGAGGGACACGGCACCGCGACCGCGGTCGGGGACCCACTGGAACTCGAGGCGCTGGACCGCGTCTACGGTTCGGGCTCCGCGCGCCTGGGCTCGGTGAAATCGAATCTGGGCCACGCCCAGGCGGCGGCGGGCATGCTCGGCCTGATCAAGGTGCTGCTCAGCGGTCTGCACGGTCAGATCGCGCCGACCCGCTTCGCCGACAATCCGACCGGCAAGGTGGATTGGGACGCGACCGGCCTGCGGCTGGCCGCGAAGCTCGAGGACTGGCAGCCGCACGACGGTGTGCGCTACGCGGCGGTGTCGTCGTTCGGCGTCTCGGGCACGAATGCCCATGCGCTGCTGGCCGTTCCGGCCGAAGAGGAGAGTCATGTCTAGCTACCGCCTGCCCGACGGCAGCGTTCCGATCCTGCTGTCCAGCGACAACCCGGATCTGCTCGGATCGGAGGCGGCCGCGATCGCGGACTACCTCGTCGGCCATCCCGGGGTGTCGCCGGATCGCGTGGCCGACATGCTGTTTCGTACCCGATCGCCGCGCCGCCACCGCGCCCTGGTCATGGCCGATGCGCAGACCGACGTGATCGCCGCGCTGCGCGCCGTGGCCGACGGCCGCCCGCATGCGGCGGTGGTGCGATCGGAGCGCGCCGCGACCGCGCAGCGCGTGGCATACGTCTTTCCCGGTCAGGGCAGCCAGCGCCCGGGCATGGGCGCGATGCTCTACGAGCACTCATCGGCCTACCGTGACGCAGTCGACGAGTGCGACAAGGTCTTTCACGATCTCTACGGCTGGTCGCCGCGCGCCTATCTGCTCGAGGCCGACCGGCAGGCCGACGACAAGGCGCTGACCGTGCAACCGGCACTGTTCATGCAGATGATCGGTGTGGCCGCGATGTGGCAGGCCGCCGGGGTCGCCCCGGGAGTGACGGTGGGGCATTCGCAGGGGGAGATCGCCGCAGCCTGTGTGAGCGGGGCCCAGACCCTGCGGGACGCGGTGCGGATCGTCACCACCCGGGCGCAGATCGTCGACGATCGCGAGCTCAGCGGCTATTCCATGGCGGTGCTCGGCATCGATCGCGACGAGTGCGAGGACCTGATCGCGCGGCAGGCCGGCTTCGTGGAGCTGTCGGTGATCAACTCCCGCCACATCATCGCGATCTCCGGCGAACGCGACGCGGTCGTGGGCATCGTCGAAACACTGAACGCCGCAGGGAAATTCGCGAAGGAAATTCGCGTCCAATATCCGGCGCACACCTCCTACGTGAGTACGGCGCGCGAATTGCTGTCTGCCACGGTCGGTCCGGAGATGGACAACCATGCCTTCGCCGACACCGAAATCGACTGTATCGGCGCCACCATGGGCGACCGCATCCATTCGGGTCTGTCGATCGTCGACTACTGGTACCTGAATCTGCGCAACCGGGTGCGCTTCGACCTGGCGATCCGGAAAGCCGCGGACGCCGGGGCGACCACCTTCCTCGAGATCTCCGAACATCCGACGCTGATGTTGGCGATGCAAGAGAATCTGGGAGAGATTTCGGGGCAGCGGGAATTCCAGGCGCTGGGCACCTCGCGCCGCACCGCCGAGGATCTGCGGGAATTCACCCGCAATCTGGCGACCGTCGCGGTGCACGACGCGAATTATCGATGGGAGGCGCTGCGCGAACCAGGCGAGCGTGGTGTGCCCGCACTGCCGCTGCTCGACTTCCCCAATACGCAGATGAGCGCCAAATCGCTGTGGGCGCCGTTCGATTACGCACGCGCCGCGCACAAGCCGCTCGCCGACAGCGATTCCGGCGGCTCGACGGTCGCCCCGCAACGGGTGGTGGAGACCTGGACCCGGTTGCAGCGGCGAACGATGGTGCCGCCGCGGACCTTCGTGGTGATCGACCCGGCCGGCGCGAACGAAGATCTCGCGGCGGCCGTCCGCGCGGCCGCGCCGCGCCAGGGCGCCACGGTCGTCGAGCCGGGTTCCGGCACCAGGCCGGACACCGTGGTGGTGCTGGTCCCGCCGTCGTCGGCGAACGGACCCGTGCACGACGTCGCCGAATTCCTCGGCGTCCGAACCTGGTTGGACGAGCTGGACGGTATCGGCGATATCTGGCTGGTGACCAGCGGCGGCGAACAGGTCGTCGAATCCGATCTGCCGGATCCGTTCCATGCCGCCGTGCAAGCCGGATTTCGTTGTCTGGCAGCCGAACACGTGGGCGTCGCCTTCCGGCATGCCGATCTGGGCGCCGGGGTCGACGCCACCGTGGCGGCCAAAGCGCTGCTCGGGGCGATCCACATCGCCGCGGAACCCGAACTGGCCGTGCGCGACGGCGGCTTCTACGCCAAACGGCTGATTCTCGACGACACCGCGGGCGACGCCCCGTTGCGTGCGGAAGAGTTGCGCGAGGTCGTGATCGTGGGCGGCACCGGCAAACTGGGCCTGGATTTCTGTGCGCAGTTCGCCGCCGCGGGCGCGGGCCGGATCACGCTGATCAGCAGATCCGGCGGTACGGCGGCCGCCGGGGCGCGCATCGCCGAGATCGGAGCCCGGTACGACACCGAGGTCGTCTTGCGGCGCTGCGACGCCGGCGATGGGGAGGCGCTCGGCGCCCTGGCGGCGGAATACGCCGCGAGTCCGGCGACCCTGATCGTGCACGCCGCCGTGGACTACGAGGCGGCGGCCGCCGATCCGGACCCGGCCGCCATCCGCGCGGCGGCGACCGCCAAATTCGTTGTGCTGCACAATCTCACGCGCATCTTCCCGCGCGCCGACGACGCCCGCATCGTGGTGTGCTCCTCGCTGTCGGCCACGCTGGGCGGGCGCGGGCACATGGTCTATTCGGCGGTCAACCGCATGCTGGACGCGCAGGCCGCGCACTACCGGGCCGAGGGCATCCGATGCTCGTCGGTGCAGTGGGGTCTGTGGCGGGCGGTCGGCGCCGACCACGCCGAAGCGCTGGCCCGCATCAGCGGCACCGGACTGCTGCCGATGGACCCGGCGGTGGCGGTCGCCGCCGGTTTCGCGCCGCGCGCGGCCAACGTTCTGGTCGCCGCCGCGCAGTGGGGACGGATCCGAGACCTGTTCTCGGTCTTCGGTTTCGCGCCGCTGTTCGCCGAACTACCCGACGACGAGCCGGAACCTGCGCCGTCGGCCGCCGAACCCGCCGCCGAACCCGAGCCGGCCGCCGAAGATCCGGCCGTGCCACCCGACGTCGCCGACTCCGTGCGCGATGCGCTGCGCGTGGTGATGGGGCTGGAGCCGGACGAAGCCGTCGACGGCTCGGTTCCGCTGGTGGCGCTGGGCCTGGATTCGCTGCAGGCGCTCGATCTGCGCAAGCGGGTCGAGGCCGAGTTGCGGCGGGACCTCCCCGTCACCGCCATCCTCGGCGGCGCCTCCCTGGACGAGGTGGTGGCGCTGCTCGGCTGATGTCGAAGCGGTGGAGTTCGTCGAAAAATCAAGTTAGCCTTACCAAAGTAAACGGGTGGGCGCTCGGACGGAGAGCATGGTGTCGAATTCAATGGGTGGTCCGGCGGATACGGACGACGCGATCGTCGTCGACGGCGTGGAGAAGACCTTCGGCGCGGTGCGCGCGCTGAGAGGTATCAGCTTCAGCGCCCCCGCGGGCAGTGTGCTGGGCGTGCTCGGGCCCAACGGCGCGGGGAAGACCACCACGGTGTCGGTGTTGTCGACGCTGATCCGGCCCGATGCCGGCAGTGCGCTGGTGGCCGGCTTCGACGTGGTGACCCAGGCCGCGCAGGTGCGGTCGTCGATCATGCTGACCGGGCAGTACGCGGCGCTCGACGAAATGCTCACCGGCCGGGAGAATCTGGTGCTCTTCGCCCGGCTGATGGGATTGCGGCGCAAGGCCGCCGCGCGGCGCGCCGAGGAACTGCTGGAACAGTTCGCGCTCACCGAGGCCGCGGAACGACGGGTCGGCCAGTACTCCGGCGGTATGCGCCGGCGCATCGACATCGCCTGCGGACTGGTCCGCCCGCCACGCGTCGTATTCCTCGACGAACCGACCACTGGCCTGGACCCCGTCAGCCGCCAGAGCCTGTGGGCGCTGGTGCGCTCGCTCAAGGCACAGGGCGTGACGATCCTGCTCACCACCCAGTACCTCGAGGAGGCGGATGCGTTGAGCGACAACATCATCGTCGTCGACAAGGGCACCGTGATCGCCGAGGGAACCGCCGATCAGCTCAAGGCCCGCTCCGGCGACAGCTACTGCGAGGTCGTTCCGGTCGACGCAGCGGATGTGCCTGCCGTGGCCGCCGCGCTGGCGAACCTGGGCGAGGTCACGATCGCCGAATCGCAGGACCGGGTGTCGGTGCCGGCGCCCGGCGGCGCGGTGACGCTGTCGGAGGCGCTCGACCGGATCAACACCGCGGGAATCGAATTGATCGACATCGCGCTGCGCCGCCCCTCCCTCGACGAGGTCTTCATCCAGCTGACCAAACCGGCCGAAGAGGTATCGGCATGACCGCGGCGACCACCGAAACGGCGGAACTGTTCCGGGTTCCGGCCGGTCTGCAGTGGTCCGCCCTGAGCGGGCGCATGATTCGCAGCGCCCTGCGCGAAGGCGATCTCGTGCTGGCCTTCGCGGCGCCCGTGGTGTTCTTCGTCTGCTTCTATGTGCCGCTGCGGCATTCGATGGAAGCCGGCGGTATCGACTACGCCCAGTATCTGCTTCCGCTGATCGCGGTCTTCGCCATGTTCTTCACCTCCATGTTCGCCGGTGACCGGGCGGCGCGGGAGGTCCTCGGCGGCATGGCCACGCGGCTGCGGGCGATGCCGGTGCCGCCGTGGATTCCGGTGACCGCGCGGATGTCGGCGAATCTGGCGCGTGCCGTCGCCGCCTTCGCCGGGGCGCTGGTCATCGGCACGAGTTTCGGATTCCGATTCCACAGCGCGGATTCCGCGCTGGTCTTCGTGCTGGTGGTCCTGGCCTTCGGCGCCACCCTGGTGATCGCCACCGATGCGCTCGGCACCATCACCCGCAACAGCGAACTCAGCGGCACCGTCTTGTTCGGCCCCCAGCTGCTGCTGGTGATGACCTCCACCGGATTCGTTCCGGTCCAGGGCTTTCCGGGCTGGATCCAGCCGTACGTGCGCAATCAGCCGGTCTCCCGGATCACCGACGCGCTGCGCGGACTGGCCGCGGGGGAGTACACCTCCGAACTCGGCGTGGCGGCGATCTGGATCGCGGGGCTGTTCGTGGTGGCCGCGGTTCTCGCGGTGCGAGCGGAAGGGCGCCGGGGATGAGCGAGGTGGTGATGGGCGATTCTCCCGTGCTGGGCAACCGGATCGGCGATCTGGGATCGCAGACCCTGGTCGAGACCGGTCGCCTGCTGCGGCGCTGGTCGCGGCAGCCGGAGGTGATCACCAGCACCCTGGTGCTGCCGATTCTGCTGCTGCTCATGTACGACCTGGTGCTCGACAAATCCCTCGGCGCCACCGGCGGGGCCGACCCGATCTACGGTTTCGTGCCGATGATCGCCGTCGCCGGAGCCATGTACGGCGCGATGGGGACCGGCATGTCGTTGTACGCCGAGCGGGAAAGCGGTCTGCTGCGCCGGTTCTGGGTGCTCCCGACGCATCGCTGGGCCGGACTGTCCGGCCGGCTCGCCGCCGAATGCGCCCGCGCGCTCGCGGCGACCATCGTGGTCGTCGCCGTCGGTATGGCGTTGGGCCTGCGTTTCCAGCAGGGCTGGGCCGGTGCGATCGGCGTCCTGCTGGTGCCGGTGATCGTGATCGCCGGATTCACGCCACTGGTCGTCGCGGTCGGGGTGAGCAGCGCCGGCGACAAAGTCGTGCAGTTGTTCGCGATCGTCGTGCTGGTCGGCATGTTCTTCAATTCCGGATTCGTGCCGGTGCAGAACTATCCGGGCTGGTTGCAGCCGGTCGTGCGGGCCCAGCCGATGAGCTGCGCCATCGAGGCGATGCGCAACTTCACCCTCGGTGGTCCGCTCCTGGTGCCGGTGTTGCAGACCGTCGCATGGTCGGCAGGGCTGATCGTGGTTTTCGGCGCCATGGCCATTCGCGGTTATCGGCGGGCCGTTCAGAGTTGACCGGTCCGCGCCTCCGGACAACTCGTTAGCCAGTCGTTAGCGAGACACGCCGACCGTCATTCTGATTCCCCGAAGATCGATACGTCTTTTTCGGTACTGTCGAGATCCGTTTGTTCGTTCCGATAGGCATCCCGAAGCTCAGGAAAGGACGAATCGTGCGGAGCCGGATTCGCAGTTGTACCGCTGTCTTGTTCGGAGCTCTCATCGCAGTCGCAGGCGGAATGGTTTCGGCGCCGCATGCCTGGACGCAGCCGCCGGCGCAGGCCGCCGCCGATGATTTCTACGTTCCCCCGGCGCCGTTGCCCCCGGGGCCTCCGGGTGCCATCGTGCGGGCTCAGCCTGCGTCGTTGCTGTTCTCGGCGCCGGGGCAACCCGGCGTCGTCCCGGCGATCTCGACACGCATGATGTATCTCAGCAGCGACACGCACGACGCGCCGACCGCGGTGACGGGCACCTATCTGCAGCCGATGCTGCCGTGGACCGGACCCGGTGAACGCCCACTGGTCGCGTACGCGGTCGGCACGCAGGGGCAGGGCGATCAATGCGCGCCCTCGAAATTGCTCCCGCAGCTCGCCCAATACCTGCCGCCGTTCGACGTCATCGCCGAATACGATGTGTTGGCGCTGTATTCGCTGCTGTCGCGTGGGATGGCCGTCGTGGTCACCGATTACCACGGGCTGGGCACACCGGAAATGCACGACTTCCTGAACCGGAAAGCGCAATCCTATGCGGTACTCGATTCGGCGCGGGCCGCAGAGCAGTTGCCGAACAACGGCCTGGGGCCGCGGCCGCCGATCATCGTGTACGGCTACTCCCAGGGTGGTATGGCGTCGGCCGGTGCGGCCGAACTGCAACCGAGCTATGCGCCCGAGCTGAATATGCGTGGCGCGTACATCGGCGGGCCGGTGGTGGATCCCGAATACTTCATCGGCTTCAACGAGGGGCAGCCGAGTCTTTCCGGTGCGGTCGGCTTCACGCTCAACGGCATCGCCGCCGACTATCCCGACACTCGCCCGGAAATCGACGCCGAACTCAACGACGCGGGTAAGGCGCTGCTGCGCGATGCCGAGAGCAAATGCGCCATCGCGGTATCGATCGACAATCCGCAGCGGCAGACGGCCCAGTTCACCTCCAGCGGACAGCCACTCACCGCGGTGATCGACCGGTCCCCGGCGTTGAGCCAGGCCTTCGCCGATCAGCGCGTCGGTGGCGGCACGCCGTCGGCGCCGGTGCTCATCGCCTCGGCGAGGAACGACGAGGGTGCGCCGTACGCGCCCATCCGAGATGTGGCCGCCGCGTGGTGCAGTCGTGGCGTGCCGGTGCAGATGGACACGAACTCCCAGCTGCCACCGATTTCCGGTGTCATCGGCACCCACGATCTCGCGTTCTTCCCGTCGCTGGCGGCGTCGCAGATGTGGCTGACCGATCGGCTCGCGGGCGCGCCCGCGGCCGGCAATTGCGCCGCGCTGCCGTAGCGGCCCGACGCTCGACAACTATCCGCTGATAACGCAGGGAAGGATCGATCGTGAGGGGCTTGATCCGCAGATGGAACGCAGTTCTGTTCGGCTCGCTCGTCGTCATCGCGGGCGCGGCGATCTCCGCGCCACCCGCGTCGCCGCAACCGGCCGCGGAGGTCGCCGCCGATGATTTCTACATGCCGCCGCCGGTACCGCCGATGCCCCCGGGCGCGATCCTTCGCGCCCAACCGGCAGCGCTGGTGATGTCGGCGCCCGGTCAGCCGGGTGTCGTGCCGGCGGCGTCGACGCGAATGATGTACATCAGCAGCGACACTCACGACGCTCCGACCGCGGTGGTGGCGACCTATCTGCAGCCGACGCTGCCGTGGACCGGCCCGGGTGAACGTCCGCTGGTCGCCTACGGAGTCGGCTCGCAGGGGCAAGGCGATCAGTGCGCGCCGTCGAAGGTGCTGCCGCAGCTGGCTCAGTTCCAGCCGCCGTACGACCTCATCGCCGAATACGACGTCATCGCGCTGACGTCGCTGCTCGCGCGCGGTATGGCCGTGGTGCTGACCGATTATCACGGGCTGGGCACACCCGATGTGCACGACTTCCTGAACCGGAAAGCGCAGGCGTATGCCGTACTCGACTCCGCGCGTGCCGCATTGCAGCTTCCGGGCACCGGGCTGAATCCGAACTCGCCGGTCATTCTGTTCGGCTATTCCCAGGGCGGCATGGCCTCGGCCGGCGCCGCCGAACTGCAATCGAAGTACGCGCCCGAACTGAACGTGCGCGGCGCCTACATCGGCGGGCCCATCGTCGACCCGGAGAGTTTCATCGGCTACAACTACGGCCAGCACGGTGTCGGATCCTCCGCGCCGTTCACCCTCAACGGTATCGCCGCCGACTATCCCGAAACGCGTCCGATTCTCGATGCCGAAATCAACGATGCCGGTAAAGGACTGATGAACGACGCTCTGGGCAAGTGCGCCATTGCGGCGTCATTGGACATTCAAATACGGCGAATCACCCAAATCACCAATAGCGGAGAACCTCTCACCGCGGTCATCGACCGGTCGCCGGCGCTGAAAGCGGCATTCGACGAGCAGCGCATCGGAACCATCGCGCCCTCGATGCCGGTGCTCATCGCCTCGGCCGCGAACGACGAGGGCACGCCGTATCCGCCGGTTCGCGCAGTGGCCGCCGGCTGGTGCGCCGGTGGCACTGCGGTTCAGCTGGACGCGAATCCGCAGCTGCCCGCTGTCACCGGCGTCGTGGGCACCCACGACCTGGCCTATTTCCCGTCACTGATGACCGCGAATTCATGGATGACCGATCGGCTGGCGGGTCTGCCCGCGCCGAGTAATTGCGCCGCCCTGCCGTAGCGAGCCCGACAGACGCCGCCCGCCGACCGGGGTGGGCGGCGTCGTGTCGTCTCGGATCGGAAAACGCCTCGAAAAATGCTGTCATACCCTGGCGATTTCGGGGTATCTGCACGTCGATAGGTCTTTTTCGGTGATCTCTGGACAGCCTGGCACGAACGGCTACTCTGAATGTTTCAGGCCTACGCCGCTTCATGTTTCAGGCCGGCGCCGCTTCGCGCGGCCGCATTCTCGATCTGGTGTCACTCCTGGACAGCGAGAAGTACATGGCGATCTTCGAACAATCCCGAGCCCGCGACCCCAAGCGCTACCTATGGATGCTGGGGTTGATAGCGCCGGCCTGTGCCCTGCTCCCCGGCCCGCTGGTGGTCCTCACCGGATCGCCGGTGTTCTGGTGGATCGGGCCGATCATCGTATTCGTGGTCATTCCGTTGCTGGACTGGACGATCGGGAACGACGGCAGTAACCCGCACGACGAGGACTACGAAGCGCTCTCCAACGACCGCTACTACCGTTGGTGCACTTACCTGTTCCTGCCGATGCAATTCTTCGGCCTGCTCGTCGCGGGTTTTCTGTGGGCGGACACCGCGCTCTCGTTCGTCGACAAACTCGGTCTCACCGTCACCCTCGGGGTGGTGTCCGGCATCGGGATCAACGCCGCCCACGAACTCGGCCACCGGTCCGAGCATCTGGAACGATGGCTGTCGAAGATCGCGCTCGCGCAATCCGCGTACGGGCACTTCTTCGTCGAGCACAACCGCGGCCACCACGCCCGCGTCGCGACCCCGGATGACCCGGCCAGCGCCCGTTTCGGCGAGTCCCTGTGGGTGTTTCTGCCGCGCAGCATGTTCGGCGGGCTCCGCTCGGCGTTCCGGCTCGAACGGGACCGGCTGGCACGCAGGAACAAGCGGTGGTTCAGCTACGAGAATCATCTGCTGCAGGCCTGGTCGATGAGCGTCGTGCTGTTCGGCGCCATGATCCTGTGCTTCGGCCCGCGGGTGATCCCGTGGCTGGCCCTGCAGGCGTTGATCGGCGCCCTTCTGCTCGAGACGGTGAACTATGTCGAGCACTACGGCCTGCTGCGCGTGCGGCGCGCCGACGGCACATTCGGGCGCTGCTCGCCGCGCGACAGCTGGAACAGCGACAGCCTGGTCACCAACATCTTCCTGTTCCATCTGCAGCGCCACAGCGACCACCACGCGAATCCGGGCCGCCGCTACCAGACCCTGCGCAGCGTCGAGCAGGCGCCACAGCTTCCGATGGGTTATGCCGGGATGGTCCTGCTGGCCGCGGTGCCGCCGCTGTGGCGCGCGGTGATCGATCCCCGGGTGCTGGACCACTACGGAGGTGACCGCAGCCTGGTCAACGTCAAACCGCCGCGCAAACGGCCCGTCGAGGGAGCCGGCGATCGCGCGCGCTGAGTCCCGTCCGCGATCCACCCTGCTGGGCCGCAGCACGGATTTGTGACGTGGTCGAGGGATCGGCCGTGCCGAACACGGTCCAGCGGTTACTCTCGATGATCGAGACGTTCTCGCACGAACGTTGTCGGATAGGCCCACGCACACCTCGAGCCGGATCGGTTGTCGCCGGTGATCAGGGAGGAGCCGTTCGCGATGGTGATGTTCGAGTCGACGAAACGATCTACCGCGCCCGCCGCGGCGCCGCGACACCCCCGAGGGGGTGATGCGCGATGACCGGGCCCTCACCTCTCAACGGCGGCGAACCCGCCCTGCTCAACGGTTCGGTGACGCTGGTCGAGGGCAGCACCTTCTGCCTGTCCGACCGGGTCGGCGATGTGGAATCGGGAACGTCGCAGGGCCTGTTCTATCGCGATGCTCGCGTGGTGTCGCGGTGGGAGTTGCGGGTGGACGGACAGCGGCTCGAACCGCTGTCGGTGCTCAGTCCGGAGGCCTTCACCGCGCGGTTCATCCTGCGGCGGCCGCCGCGGTCGGGCGCCGCCGATTCCAGTCTGCTGGTGGTGCGCGAACGCCTCGTCGCCGACGGTATGCGGGAGACGGTCATCCTGGAGAATCTCGGCCGCGAACCCACCGCCGTGGTGCTGGAACTGCGCGCCGACGCCGACTTCGTGGATCTGTTCGCCGTCAAGGAGGGCCGCGCCGGGCACGGCCGGGCCGAGATACTGGTCACCGACAACGAACTGCTGCTCAACGACCGCTCCGATCGCGCACGCGGCCTGGCGGTCTCGTCCTCGGAACTGCCGATTGTGCTGCCCGGCTCGCTGACCTGGCGCATCGTCGTGCCCGCCACCGGGCGCTGGCAGACCGAGATCCTGGCCCAGCCGACGGTGGCCAATCAGCGGGTGCATGTCGCGTTACGCCCCGGCGAGCACTACCGCAGCAGCGAACCGGGCCGCAAGATGGCCGCGTGGCGTGACACCGCCACCAAACTCACCACCGGAGATCCGCAGCTCACCGCCATTCTGCAGCGCACCGAAAGCGACCTGGGGGCGTTGCAGATTCGCGAGGAACGCCGCCATCGCACCTTCGTCGCCGCCGGCGCCCCGTGGTTCATGACGCTGTTCGGCCGCGACTCGCTGCTCACCGCGTGGATGGCGCTGCCGCTGGACTCCTCGCTAGCCCTGGGCACCATGCAGCAATTGGCCGAAATGCAGGGTCAGCAGGTCGACGCCCTCACCGAGGAGGAACCGGGCCGGATCATGCACGAGATCCGGCGCGGTCCGGCGGGTGGACTGGCCCTGGGCGGTGAGGTGTACTACGGAACCGTCGACGCCACACCGCTTTTCGTGATGCTGCTGGCCGAGACCCGGCGGTGGGGTGCCTCGCCGGAGGCGGTGCAGACGCTGCTGCCGGCGGCCGACGCGGCCCTCGACTGGATGTCGCATTTCGGCGACCGCGACGGCGACGGCTTCGTCGAATATCAGCGCGCGACCGACCGTGGCCTGATCAATCAGGGCTGGAAGGACAGCTTCGACGGCATCAACGACGCGGCCGGACATCTCGCCCAGGCGCCGATCGCGCTGTGCGAGGTGCAGAGCTACGTCTACGCGGCGATCCTGGCCCGCGCCGAACTGGCCGAGGAATTCGGGCAGTCGGACAAGGCCGAGAAGCTGCGCGAACACGCCGCCGAACTGCGGACGAAATTCTCCGAAGCGTTCTGGATTCCCGAAAAGGGCTGGTACGCCGTCGCTTTGGACGGCAACAAACGCCGCGTCGACGCGCTCACCAGCAATGTCGGGCATTGCCTGTGGTCGGGCATCGTGACCGACGAACATGCCGAACAGCTGGTGCATCATCTGGCGACCGCCGAGATGGACTCCGGATTCGGTTTGCGCACACTGTCTTCCGGGATGGGCGCGTTCAACCCGATGAGCTATCACAACGGTTCGGTCTGGCCGCACGACACCGCCATCGCCGTCGCCGGTCTGCTGCGTTACCGTCACATCCCGGGTGCGGTCGGACTGGCCACCCGGCTGTCCAACGGATTGCTCGACGCCGCAACCGCTTTCGGTGGCCGCCTGCCCGAGCTGTTCTGCGGCTTCCAGCGTTCTCGGTTCTCGGCGCCGGTGCCGTACCCGACCTCGTGTTCCCCGCAGGCCTGGGCCAGTGCCGCGCCGTTGCTGCTGGTCCGTTCGTTCCTCGGACTCGAACCCGATGTGCCGCACCGCACGGTGACCGTCCTGCCGCACGTCCCCGCGCGCTGGGGCAGGGTAGAGCTCACCGATCTGCGCCTCGGCGGTACAGCGGTGGATCTGGCGGTGGACGGCGAGCAGGTGACGGCCGCCAACCTTCCCGAGGATTGGCGACTGATCACCCACTGACCGGTCGCGCGAAGCTCACAGAGCGACGCGCTGATCCTCGGGAAGGAAGAGTTTGTCCGACGGCTGGACGCCGAAGCTCGCGTAGAACTCCGGCAGGTTGCGCACCACCTGGTTGCAGCGGAATTCGCCGGGGGAGTGCGGATCCGTCGCGACCTGCTGTTCCAGCGACTGCTGGGTCTGCTTCTCGCGCCAATTGCGGCCCCAGGACTGGAACATCGGGGTGTAGTCCGGGGCGTTGCGGCCGCTCTTGGCTTCCTCGATGCGGAAGGCGGCCAGCGCGATCATCAGTCCGCGCAGGTCGGCGAGGTTCTCGCCGACGGTCAGCTGACCGTTGACGTGATCGCTGGGCGGCAGTCCCTCGGGCACCAGCGCGTTGTACTGATCGATCAACTGTTTGGTCTTGGCCTCGAACGCGGCCCGGTCCTCCGGGGTCCACCAGTCCTCGCGATTGCCGTCGCCGTTGTACTTCGAACCCTGGTCGTCGAAGCCGTGGCCGATCTCGTGGCCGATGGTCGCGCCGATCGCGCCGTAGTTCACCGCCGGTTCGGCGCCGGTGTCGAAGAACGGGGCCTGCAGGATCGCGGCCGGGAAGTTGATGGAATTGGAGGTCGCCTCGTAGTAGGCGTTGACGGTCTGCGGCGACATGCCCCATTCGGCCTTGTCCACCGGCGTCCCCAGCTTGTCCATCGACCGCTTCGCCTCGAAAGCCTCGATGGCGAGCAGGGATTCGACCAGTTGGCCGCGGGTGACCTTCAGCTTCGAATAGTCCACCCACTTGTCCGGATAGCCGATCTTGACCGTGATCTTGTCCAGTTTCGCGATCGCGGCCTCGCGGGTTCGCGGCGACATCCACGAGGAGTTGCGGAAGTTCTCGCGGTAGGCGGCGAGCAGATTGTCGACCAGTTCCTTGGCCCGCGTCTTGGCCTGCGGCGGAAAGTATTTCGCCGCATACAGCTTGCCCAGCTGCTCACCGAGATTCGCGTCGACCACCGCGACCGCCGATTTCCACAGCTCCGGGCGCTGCTCGATTCCGCTGGTGG
>NZ_BAFQ01000034.1 GCF_000308375.1 Nocardia aobensis NBRC 100429
CGCACGGCGCCGCCACCGACGCGCAGCGCAGTTTCGGAGCATTGGCGCCCGCGCTGCGCCGCGCGGGATATTGCGTATTCGCGGCCGATATCGGCCGGGTTCCGTTCCCGGCGCCGGGCACGAGCGGCGCCGCCGATCGGGGGTGGCCCGGTCTGGGCCCGGTGGCGGCGGCCCTGCAGGGAAATGTGATCTACGGCGTCGCGGACATCGGGTCCCAGACGACGGAGCTGAGCACCTTCGTCTCGACGGTCCGTAACGCCACCGGCGCGGCGAAGGTGATCATGGTCGGTCATTCCACCGGCGGCACCGAGATCCGCGAGCTGGTGCGGCGGCGCCCCGACGTGGTGGCGAGTGTGGTCACCGTCGGGACGCCGTACCGGGGATCCACCTTCGAGGGCCTGCCCAGCATGTTCCCGTTCTACGGGGCCCTGGGGATGGACGGGCAGCAGACCGCGGCGCAGGTCTTCGGTCCCGCGGGAGCCGAACAGGTTCCCGGCGCCCCGACGCTGGCCGCGCTGAACGCCGGCGGCGAGACCCCGCCCGGCATCCGCTACACCGCGATCGCGAGCCGCACCGACGAGGTGATCACACCTCCGGAGACCGCGCTGCTGGCCGCACCACGGCCGGGGGACCGCAATTCCTGGGTGCAGGACGGCTGTCCGAACCTCGCGGTCGGCCACGACGAATTGCTGTCGGCCCCGCGCGTGATCGCCGACATCCTGGCCGCGGTCGCGGACGCGCCGCCGCCCCCGCCCTGCTGAGTCGCGTGCCCTGCCGAGTCGCGACGCCCGGCGAGCCGGGCCGGTTCGGCTACTTCGGTGTCACCCAGGTGGTGATGTCGGCGTGTACGACCTCGACGCCGCGTTTGTCATAGATCGACACGGGGACAACCACTTCCGTTCCCTCGGTGAGGCCGTCGAAGTCCGGGATCCGGTCGAGTTTCGCGACCGCGCGCAGACCCGATTCGGCCTTGGCCAGGTACTGCACGTTCATCGCCTTGGGGATCCAGCGGTGGGTGGTCGGCACCGTCGCCTCGCTCAGCATGCCCATCGCGACCTCGGCCAGATTGCAGGCCGCGATCGCGTGGAAGGTGCCCAGATGATTGTGGATCCCGAACCATTTCGGCGCGGTGACCTCGCACAATCCCGGCTCCAGCCGCGCGACGTTCGGGACGACGGTGCCGAAGTAGGGGACGCGGGCGATCATGCCGACCGAGAACAGGGCATGTCCGAGCCGGTTGTCGGGCAGCTTCTTCCAGCCGCGATACGTGGCGGTCTCTGTGCTCATGGCCAGCATCTTACTCTGGAGTAAGTTCGACGCGCCGCGACCCGGTCCGGTACCGTCCGACCAGGACCGCGGCATGTCCGCCGGAGCGGACGACCCCCGATTTGGAGTGGGTGGGGGGGCTCGGGCATACTGTTCGGGTTGCCTGCAGCGGTGGTGTGCGTCCATCGCCGGTAGGTGAGCAGGACCCACTGAGTATCGGCGTCGAGTCCGGCGCGGGTACGTCCGGGACGAAGTTCCGAGACCCACCAGGTGAAGTATGCCCGGGGTCGAAGAATGAGCGGAGAGGCGACACGCCCGACCGCGTGGACCGGAAGAACCATGACAGATGAACAGCGGCGATGGATCGGGTGCGCCCCGGTCGTGATGGTGGCTGATGCGTCTTCGTGTGTTCGGGCTGTGCAAATGAGGGTGGTTCGGGAGCGAAAGCTCCTGGGTCACAACGTAAGCGGAGAAAAGGACACTCAGCGTGGCGGGACAGAAGATCCGCATCAGGCTCAAGGCCTACGACCATGAGGCGATCGATGCGTCTGCACGCAAGATCGTCGAGACGGTGACCCGCACCGGTGCCCGCGTCGTCGGGCCGGTGCCGTTGCCGACCGAGAAGAACGTGTATTGCGTCATCCGCTCGCCGCACAAGTACAAGGACTCGCGCGAGCACTTCGAGATGCGCACGCACAAGCGGCTGATCGACATCCTCGACCCGACGCCGAAGACGGTCGACGCGCTCATGCGCATCGATCTGCCGGCCAGCGTCGACGTCAACATTCAGTGACGGGGATTGCAGATATGACTGACAACAAGAACAGGCCCGCCGCGGGCATCCTGGGCACCAAGCTCGGTATGACCCAGGTGTTCGACGAGAAGAACCGCGTCGTTCCGGTCACCGTCGTCAAGGCCGGACCGAACGTCGTGACCCAGATCCGCACCGAGGAGCGCGACGGCTACTCCGCCGTTCAGATCGCTTTCGGCGCGATCGACCCGCGCAAGGTGATCAAGCCCGTCGCCGGGCAGTTCGCCAAGGCCGGTGTCACCCCGCGCCGCCATGTCGCCGAGATCCGCGTCGCCGACGCCGGCTCGTTCGAGGTGGGCCAGGAACTGTCGGCCGATGTCTTCGAAGAGGGCACCTACGTCGACGTGACCGGCACCAGCAAGGGCAAGGGCTACGCCGGTGTCATGAAGCGTCACGGCTTCAAGGGCCAGGGTGCCGCCCACGGTGCGCAGGCCGTGCACCGCCGGCCGGGCTCCATCGGTGGTTGCTCCACCCCGGGTCGCGTGTTCAAGGGCATGCGGATGGCCGGCCGGATGGGTAACGACCGCGTGACCACGCAGAACCTCTCGGTCCACAAGGTGGACGCCGAGAACGGCCTGCTGCTGATCAAGGGCGCGATCCCGGGCCGCAAGGGCGGCATCGTGATCGTCAAGAGTGCTGCGAAGGGTGGTGCCCGGGCATGAGCACCGACACTAAGACCAACCTGACGCTTCCCGTGAAAGAGCCGGGCGGCAAGACCAACGGCACCGTCGAACTCCCCGCGGAGATCTTCGACGCGACCGCCAACATCGCGCTGATGCACCAGGTCGTCGTGGCCCAGCAGGCCGCGGCTCGCCAGGGCACGCACGCCACCAAGACCCGCGGCGACGTCCGCGGCGGTGGTAAGAAGCCGTACCGCCAGAAGGGCACCGGCCGCGCCCGCCAGGGTTCGACCCGTGCGCCGCAGTTCACCGGCGGTGGCACCGTGCACGGCCCGCAGCCGCGCGACTACTCGCAGCGCCTGCCCAAGAAGATGAAGGCCGCCGCCCTGCGTGGCGCCCTGTCGGACCGGGCCCGCAACGAGCGCATCCACGTGATCAGCGAACTGGTCGCCGGCCAGACGCCGTCCACCAAGGCCGCCAAGAACTTCCTGGCCGAGCTGTCGGACCGCAAGAAGGTTCTGGTCGTGGTGGGCCGCGAAGATGTCACCGCGTGGAAGAGCGTGGCGAACCTGCAGGGTGTGCACCCGATCGCGCCGGACCAGCTGAACACCTACGACGTGCTGCTCAGCGACGACGTCGTGTTCAGCGTCGAGGCGCTCAACGCGTTCGTGCACGGCCCGGCCGAGTCTGCACAGGAGGAAAGCAAGTGACCACCATCGCCGACCCCCGCGACATTCTGCTCGCGCCGGTGATCTCCGAGAAGTCCTACGGGCTGATCGAAGAGGGCACCTACACCTTCCTGGTGCACCCGGACTCGAACAAGACGCAGATCAAGATCGCCGTCGAGAAGGTTTTCGGCGTCACGGTCACCAGCGTCAACACTGCCAACCGTCAGGGCAAGCGCAAGCGGACCCGCTTCGGTTACGGCCAGCGCAAGAGCACCAAGCGCGCGCTCGTGACCATCTCGGCCGACAGCAAGCCCATCGAGATCTTCGGAGGCCCGGTCGCGTAAGCGGTCGGATCTTCAGAAAGCAGAGAAGAACTCATGGCAATCCGTAAGTACAAGCCGACTACGCCGGGTAGGCGCGGGTCGTCCGTTTCGGACTTCGCCGAGATCACCCGGTCCACTCCCGAGAAGTCGCTGCTGCGCCCGCTCACCAAGTCCGGTGGTCGTAACGCGCACGGCCGGATCACCACCCGTCATCGCGGTGGCGGTCACAAGCGGGCCTACCGTCTGATCGACTTCCGTCGGTTGGACAAGGACGGCATCCCGGCCAAGGTCGCTCACATCGAGTACGACCCGAACCGCACCGCCAACATCGCCCTGCTGCACTACGCCGACGGCGAGAAGCGCTACATCATCGCGCCGAAGGGCATCGCCCAGGGCACGCGGATCGAGTCCGGCACCGGCGCCGACATCAAGCCCGGCAACAACCTGCCGCTGCGCTCGATCCCGACCGGTACCACCATCCACGCGGTGGAGCTGCGTCCGGGCGGTGGCGCCAAACTGGCTCGTGCCGCCGGTATGAGCATCCAGCTGCTGGGTAAGGAAGGCGCCTACGCCGTTCTGCGTATGCCCTCCGGTGAAATCCGCCGCGTCGACGTGCGCTGCCGCGCCACCGTCGGCGAGGTCGGCAACGCCGAGCAGTCGAACATCAACTGGGGTAAGGCCGGCCGTATGCGCTGGAAGGGTCGCCGCCCCACGGTCCGTGGTGTCGTCATGAACCCCGTCGACCACCCGCACGGTGGTGGTGAGGGCAAGACCTCCGGTGGTCGCCACCCGGTCTCGCCCTGGGGTAAGCCCGAAGGCCGTACTCGTAAGCCCAACCGTCCGAGCGACAAGCTCATCGTCCGCCGCCGCGGCAAGAAGCGTTAAGGAGGAGGTTAAAGATGCCACGCAGCCTCAAGAAGGGCCCGTTCGTCGACGAACACCTCCTCAAGAAGGTGGACGTCCAGAACGAGAAGGGCACCAAGCAGGTCATCAAGACCTGGTCGCGTCGTTCGACCATCATCCCCGATTTCATCGGCCACACGTTCTCGGTCCACGACGGCCGCAAGCACGTGCCGGTGTTCGTCTCGGAGAACATGGTCGGGCACAAGCTCGGTGAGTTCGCGCCGACCAGGACGTTCCGGAGCCACGTCAAGGAAGATCGGAAGAGCAAGCGGCGATGAGCGAACAAGACACCACGCTTCAGAACCCGACCGCGCGCGCGACCGCGAAGCACGTTCGCGTCACTCCGATGAAGGCTCGCCGCGTCGTGGACCTGGTCCGCGGCAAGCGGGTCGAGGATGCGCTGAACATCCTGCGCTTCGCGCCGCAGGCCGCCAGCGAACCCGTCGCCAAGGTCGTGGCAAGCGCCGCGGCGAACGCCGAGAACAACTTCGGCCTGAACCCCGACACCCTGGTCATCTCGACGGCGTATGTCGACGAGGGCGCGACCATGAAGCGTTTCCAGCCGCGTGCCCAGGGCCGCGCGTTCCGGATCCGCAAGCGCACCAGCCACATCACGATCGAGGTCGAGAGCGTCGCCAGCGCCGCCCCGGCTCGTAGCCGCCGGAAGGGAGGGGCTAAGTAAATGGGACAGAAAATCAATCCCCATGGCTTCCGCCTCGGTATCACCACCGATTGGAAGTCCCGCTGGTACGCCGACAAGCAGTACAAGGAATACGTCAAGGAAGACGTAGCGATCCGCAAGCTGCTGAGCACGGGTATGGAGCGGGCCGGCATCTCGAAGGTCGAGATCGAGCGCACTCGTGACCGCGTCCGGGTGGACATCCACACCGCGCGTCCGGGCATCGTGATCGGCCGTCGCGGCGCCGAGGCCGACCGCATCCGCGCCGAGCTGGAGAAGCTCACCGGCAAGCAGGTTCAGCTGAACATCCTCGAGGTCAAGAACCCCGAGTCGGATGCGCAGCTGGTTGCCCAGGGTGTGGCCGAGCAGCTG
>NZ_BAFQ01000033.1 GCF_000308375.1 Nocardia aobensis NBRC 100429
CGGCGGTAAGTGGAGCTACTACACCGACTGGCTGAAGGACGACCCGAGCCTGGGCCGCAACAAGTGGAAGACCTTCTTCACCGAGGAGCTGCCCCCGCTGATCGACGGCGCGCTGGGCACCAACGGCGTCAATGCCATTGCGGGTCTGTCGACTTCGGGCACCTCGGTGCTGAACCTGGCGATCGCCAAGCCGGGCCTGTACAAGTCGGTGGCCGCCTACTCCGGCTGCGCGGAGAGCAGCACACAGGTCGGCCGCGAAGCGGTGAAGCTCACCGTCAACACCTGGGGCGGCGGCGACGTGCGCAACATGTACGGCGAGGACGACAACCCGGCCTGGCAGGACAACGACCCGCTGCTGCACGCCGATCAGCTGCGCGGCGCGAACCTGTACATCTCCTCGGGTAACGGCCTGCCCGGCCAGTGGGACACCCTCAACGGCCCCTACGCCCTCCCCGGCGCCTACGGCTTGGGTAACCAGCTCGTCGTCGGCGGTGTGATCGAGGCCGCCACCAACTACTGCAGCCACGACCTGCAGGCGAAGCTGGACTCGCTGAACATTCCGGCGACCTACAACTTCCGCAGCTCGGGCACCCACTCGTGGGGCTACTGGCACGACGACTTTCTCGACTCGTGGCCGGTGCTGGCCCGCGGTCTGGGCATCTGACCGCCTCACCCGAACCACCGGATCCGCCTCGATCGCCCTCGCGATCGGGGCGGATTCACTCTTTTCGGGGGGCTGGCTCACTAAAAAGTTCGGTTGCCCGTAAACTATTTTTCATGGATGCGATCACCGTCGAATCCGGGCCGGCGAGCCGGAATCGGCTGCGTTCGCTCATGGTCCTGCTGGGCCCGGCGTTCGTGGCGGCGATCGCCTACGTCGACCCCGGCAATGTGGCCTCCAATATCAGCGCCGGCGCGCAGTACGGGTATCTGCTGGTGTGGGTGGTCGTCATGGCGAATGTGATGGCCGCGCTGGTGCAGTATCTGTCGGCGAAACTGGGCGTGGTGACCGGCCGCTCACTACCGCAGATCGTGCGCGAACGAGCCGGGCGCCCGGTCCGGCTGGCCTACTGGGGACAGGCCGAATTGGCCGCGATGGCAACCGATCTCGCCGAAGTCGTCGGCGGCGCCATCGCCTTGAACCTGCTGTTCGGACTGCCGCTGCTGCTCGGCGGCGTGATCACCGGCGTGGTGTCGATGGCCTTGCTGGCCGTGCAGAACCGCCGCGGACAGCAGCCGTTCGAGCGCGTGATCATCGGCCTGCTGGCGGTGATCGCGATCGGCTTCCTGGCCGGTGTGGTGATCTCGCCGCCGTCGCCGTCCGGCGTGGCCGGCGGGCTGGTGCCGCGTTTCGAGGGTGCGCAGAGTGTGCTGCTCGCCGCCGCGATGATCGGCGCCACGGTGATGCCGCATGCGATCTATCTGCACTCCGGCCTGACCCGCGACCGGCACGGCCGCACCGAGCCGGGCCCGCGCCGCAGCCGCCTGCTGCGCGCGACCCGGATGGACGTCGGCCTCGCGATGATCATCGCCGGTGCGGTCAATCTGGCGATGCTGCTGATGGCCGCCGCTACGCTCGGCGGCCGCGATATCGACTCGATCGAATCCGCGCATGCCGCGGTCCGCGAGGTCCTCGGTCCGTGGGCCGCCCTGCTGCTGGCCGTGGCCCTGCTGGCCTCCGGACTGGCGTCCACCTCGGTGGGCGCCTACGCCGGCGCGATGATCATGGACGGGCTGCTGCGCCGCAAGATCCCACTGCTGTTCCGCCGCGTGGTCACCTTGATTCCCGCTCTGCTCATCCTCGCCGCCGGCGTGGACCCCACCCGCGCCCTGATCGTCTCGCAGGTGGTGCTGTCCTTCGGCATCCCGTTCGCGCTGATCCCGCTGGTGCGGTTCACGAGTGATCGCGTCCTGATGGGCGCCGACGCCAATCATCGGGCGACCACCGCGGCCGCGTGGCTGATCGCCGCGGTGATCAGTGCCTTGAACCTGCTGCTGATCTATCTGACCGTCGCCGGGCAATAGCGGCCGTCACGCCGTCGTGCGTCGGTAATGCTCCGCGATCTCGTCGCTCGTGGTCACCCAGACGCCCGGATGATTGACCACGTAGTCGAGCGCCTCGTCCAGATAGCGGTGCCGGAACGCCTGGCCGGTGACGAACGGGTGCAGCGCCAGCGCCAGCACCCGGCCGCTGTCGGCGGAATCGGCGTAGAGCTGTTCGAGCTGGTCGCGGACCATGCGGACGAAGTCGGGGCCGGTGAGGCCCTTGCTGACGAAGATGCCGATGTCGTTCAGTTCCACCGAATACGGAACACTCAGCAGCCCGGGCACATTCAGCCGATAGGGCTGATCGTCGTTGGTCCAGTCGAGCACGTACTCGAGTCCCAGTTCGGCCAGCAGCTGCGGCGTGTGGAAGGTTTCGGTGAGGCCGGGTCCCATCCAGCCGCGGGGCCGGCGGCCGGTGGTCTTCTCGATGGTGGTGACGATATCGGTCAGGACCCGGCGTTCCTCGTCCAGTGACAGTCCGGTGTGCAGATGGCTGTTGCTGCTGCCGTGCGCGAGCCAATCCCAGCCGCGTTCCTTGCCGGCCGCGATGATCTGCGGATACCGTTCGCCCACATCGGAATTCAACAGGGCGCTGGCCCGGATCCCGTACTTGTCGAGCAGTTGGATCTGGCGCCAGATGCCCACCCGCGGGCCGTAGTCACGCCAGCCGTAGTTCAGGGCGTCCGGCGTCAGAGTGGTGGTGCCCTCGTAGGTCGCGGTGCCCGGCAGGTCGACGTAGAAATGTTCGATATTGAGGCCGACGTAGAACGCGACTCGTTTACCCTCGGGCCAGTGGATCGGCTCGCGCTCGGTGATGGGGGAGTAGTCGTACAGTGTGACGTCCGTGCTCATGCCGGTATCGTCGAACCTTGCCATACATGTGAAGGTCAATCGAAAGCCGTTGTGAGGTAGGGCATATGCGAATCGGCGAGTTGGCGGAGCGGACCGATACGTCCCGGCGGCTGTTGCGCTACTACGAGGAGCAGGGCCTGATCCGGGTGCGCCGCTGCGCCAACGGTTACCGCGACTACGACGAGCGTCTGGTCGATCAGATCCTGCACATCCGCGGGCTACTGGACGCGGGCCTGCCCACCCGGATCATCAAGCAGATCCTGCCCTGCCTGGACGACCCGCGCGACATCCATTTCGCCGACGCCACACCGGAAATCATCGCCACCCTCGAACACCAGCGCGACCGCCTGACCCAGCGCATCGACCTGCTCACCCGCAACCGCGACGCCATGACCGCCTACATCGGCGAACTACGCGGCTGCGCCCGCCCGGCGTCGTAGGCCGGCCCTTGGCGGCCGTATCGGCGGGCTCAGCTCGCCTGGGCCTGCTCACGTGCCTTGGATGCTGTCATCTGTCCGATCCGCTGGAAGGTGTATCCGGTGAGACTTGCGATGTCTCGCAACGGAATTCCCTGCTCGGCGAGTTCGACGGCCAGCGCCTGCGCCTCGGCCTGGTTCTCCCGCTCGATGCGCTCGATTTCGGCCCGTCCGGCGCGGATACGCGCGGCGCGTTCGTTGATATTGCGCACGCCACCGAGGTCATCGATCACCACCTCGATATCGATCGTGGAGGGGGCTACGTCGAGGGTGACGGTGACATAGTCCCGTGCCTCGTCCGCGACGTCGTCGAGTCTGCGTGCCTGGGTCTGTGCGTCCTCGCCGAGTGCGGGGATGGTCACCGCCCACCACCGGCCCTCGCGTCCGGTTACGTGTGCCTCGTATTTCATCGCCGTCTCCTCTCGGCAACTGCAGCCGTCGACCGCTTTCCGGATGCTCCGCACCACGCCGGCTCGGATCGTCGTATGCCCATCCGGAACAGTCACCGAATGTTGCCCGGTCGGACACTGCCACAGACTGTGACTGCCCTTGCCCTGGCGCTTACGGCTCCATCCCGAACGGATGAGTTCCTGGAGGATCGTCCGGGTCGGCTGTTCGCTGATCACCAGTGTTGTCTACTCATTGGACAATTACAAGTCAAATGAGTAGACGTGTCCTTGTCGAATCAGGCTCCTGTTTCCGCGGCGCGGCGGTAGCCGCGTACGGCCGGGTAGCCGAAGACGACGATCATGCCGAGGACCCAGGCCACCGTCTTCCACAGGGGTTCGGCGACCGGGCCGTCCCAGCAGAGGCCGCGCATGGCGTCGATGGCGGTGCTCATGGGCTGGTTCTCGACGATCGTCTGCAACCAGGTGGGGTAGGCGAAGACCGGGACGAAGCCGGAGTTGAAGAACATCAGCAGGGTGTTGATGATGCTGATGATGTTGACCAGCATCACGCCCTCGGAGACGGTGGCCAGGGCGGTCACCATCACCGCGAAGCCCACGCCGAACAGCACCGGGATGCTGATCATGGCCAGGGAGGCCAGCGGGCCGTTCCAGAAGCGGAAGCCGATGCAGACGCCGACCGCGATCACGAACAGCGTGGTCACCAGGACGCGCAGCGCCTCGGCCAGCAGCCGCCCGGTGAGCCCCGCGGCCCGGTGGATCGGCATGGTCCAGAAGCGGCCGAGCAGGCCGGTGTACTTCTCGGTTTTGAAGCCCAGCGCACTGACCACGGCTCCGGACATGGCCGCCACCAGCGTGATCAGCGGGACCGTGCCGTAGACGCTGGGCATGCCGGTGGCCGCGGTGATCGAATCACCGAGCACGATCCGGAACATCAGCAGCGTCAGGGCGGGGTAGATCAGCGTCTGAATGGTGGTCGCGGGGTCGCGCGCCCACACCATCAGCAACCGCTTGCATTGGATCAGGCTGTGCCGCGCCCAGGTCGCGACGGACCGCTCCGACCGCGGCGCGACCACCGGCAGCGGCGTCTGCCAGCCGAGAGTTTCCGGGGCGGTCTCGGTCGTTTCGATGGTCAGACTGCTCACGATCGCCTCACACTCGCCCACACCGCCAGCGGTACGAACGCCGCCGTCAGACTGATCAACCACACCAGCGGCACCCACAGCACATGCCAGCTCACCCCGCCCGCGGCCATATCCCGCAGCGCGAAGGAGAACTGTGAGACCGGCTGATTACGCGCGAACGGCCGAATCCACGCCGGGAATCCGGATTCCGGCACGAAGCCGCACGACAGCATGCCGAGGATCAGCGTCGGCAGGGTCAGTGCCTGACTCAGCGCCTCCGGACTCTTGGTGAAACTGCCCAGCGCGTCCGCGCCGATGGCCAGCACGGTTCCGACGGCCAGTGAGAACGCGCAGAACAGCACCGCCTGGCCGAGGCCGGCGGTGAACCGGAAACCGATCATGTAACCGAAGATCAACGCCGCGATCAGCGAGGTCACCGAGCGCACCAGACCCGCGCAGATACGCGAGATCAGCGGGACCATCGGTCCGATCGGCATGGTCTGCATCCGGGTGTGCAGACCGGTCATCGATTCGAAGGCGGCGATCTGCGCATTCGACATCATGGTGAACGACATGGTCTGCAGCACGATGATCGGCATCACGAACTGCGCGTAGTCGATGCCGCGGAACTGCATCACATAACGCAGCGGCAGATAGAAGCCGAGGGTGAACACCAGCGGCGTGATCACCGCGACGACCAGTTCTCCCTTGGTCGCCATCGTGCGCACGATCCGCCCGGTCAGCGCCCGCCACTGGGCGAAACTGGAGATCCGCGCCTCGGGCATCTGTGCGAAGAGGCGGGCCTCGGCGGCCACCGGCGCGCTCACTGAACTCCGCCGGAATGACCGGTGATGGACAGGAAGACGTCGTCGAGCGAGGGCCGCCGCAGCGCGATATCGGCCAGTTCCAGGCCCGCGGCGTCGAGACGGCGCACCGCCTCGGCCAGGGTGCTCGCCCCGTCCGGGGCGGGGATGGAGATCCGATCGCCGGCGAATTCGCGCCGCAGCGCCTCGGGCACCAGCTCGCCGAGCGCGGACACCGCCTTGCGCAACTGCGTCGGGTCCAGCGGGACCACCTCGCAGTAGCTGCCGCCGGTCTTCTCCTTGAGTTCGTCGGCGGTGCCCTCGGCGATCACCGTGCCCTTGTCGATGACGATGATGTTGTCGCTGAGAACGTCGGCCTCTTCCAGATACTGCGTGGTCAGCAGCACCGTGATGCCCTGCTCCTTGAGCGCGTTGACCAGATCCCACACGCCTTGGCGGCTGCGCGGGTCGAGGCCGGTGGTCGGCTCGTCGAGGAAGACCACCTCCGGCCGCACCACCAATCCGCAGGCGATGTCGACGCGACGGCGCATACCGCCGGAGTAGTGCCGCACCGCGCGCTTACCGGCGCCGACCAGGTCGAATTCCTCGAGCAGCGTGTCGGCGCGGCGACGCGCGTCCTTCTTGGGCAGGCCCATCAACCGCCCGAACAGTTCCAGGTTCTCGCGGCCGGAGAGATTCTCGTCCAGTGCGGCGTACTGCCCGGTCATCATGATCGAGCGGCGCACCCCGGCCGCGTCGGCGACCACATCGTGCCCGGCCACCGAGGCGCTGCCCGAATCGGGGCGCAACAGGGTGGACAGGATCTTGACGGTGGTGGTCTTGCCGGCGCCGTTGGGTCCGAGGATGCCCAGCACCGAGGCGCGCGCGGCGGTGAAGCTGATGCCCTGCAGCGCCTGGACCTCGCCGAAGGATTTGCGCACATCGTCGACCACGACGGCCGGATCGGTGCCCGATGCGGTCACGGCGGTATCGGCACCGGTGGTGATATCGGTGCTCACCCGAGACGCTGCCGCGTGGGTGTCTGCGCGAGACGCTGCCGCGTCGGTGTCTGCCCGAGACGCTGCCGCGTCGGTGCCGCCCGAATCCTCACGCGGTGTGTGCGATTCTGCGTTGTCCAAACTCGGCATCAATTCTCCACTATCGGCCGGGCCGCGACCGGATTGTCCGGAACGCTGATCTTTGTCCCGGTTGATGGATACCTTCCACCGGGCGCGATGTTACTTCGTCCGGCTGCGCGGCCGTCGGTGCCGCGGGCTCGGGGCGTCGACCGAGCCCCGGCGTTTTCCGCCGCGATAGTTTTCTACCGCGATCTGAAACAGGTCGTCGTCGAAACGCGTCGGCGGGTTCAATCTGTGGCGTTGCTCACACTTCCGTCGGCGAATCGGCCTCGATCACCATTGTCGCTGGTCCGGACGCGGACCGGGCGGTTCGTAGGATGTTCGTGGTTGTTGTCGCTCGCCCGGGACGCACCATAGTCTGACGACCAGGGGAGCGGTATCGATTCGTCCGCACCCGCCCGCGGCATCGTCGCCCGCCCGCTGCTGGTGCACACGTCGAACGAATGCCGAGGTCTCCGCCGGCGAGAGGGTGGCCAATGGCCGAGATGCTGAAGTCCCACGATCCACGCACCGGCGAGCTCATCGGCGAATATCCGATCATGGACGCGGCAGCGGTCACCGAGGTCGTGCGCGCCGCTCGATCGGCCGAGACCTGGTGGGCGGCAATCGGATTCGCCGGGCGCAAGCGCTGGCTGCTGGAATGGAAGCGCAGTATCGCCCGCAACGCCGGCGAACTGGCCGAACTGATCTGCACCGAATCGGGTAAGCCGCGCGTCGACGCCGCGATCGAGATCATGCTCGCCGTGGAACATCTGAACTGGGCCGCGCGCAACGCCGAAAAACTCTTGGGGCGAGGCAAACTCGCCTCGACCTGGCTCACCCGCAATCAGCGGGCCTCGGTGGGCTATCTGCCGCTGGGCGTGGTCGGAGTGCTCGGCTCGCCGAACAATCCGGTCTTCACCCCGATGGGCTCGATCGCGTACGCGATGGCCGCCGGCAACGCGGTGGTGTTCAAGCCCAGTGAGCTCACCCCCGGTGTCGGTATCTGGCTGGCCGACAGCTGGGCGGCGCTGGCGCCGAACAAGCCTGTCCTGCAGGCGATCACCGGAACCAGCGCGACCAGCGCCGAACTGTGCCGCGCCCGGGTCGACAAGATCGCCTACGCCGGCTCCGAGGCCGGTGCGCGCGAGGTGATCGAACTGTGCGCGCCCACGCTGACGCCCGTCGTGGTCGAGAAGGCCGGCAAAGGCACGATGATCGTGCACGTCGACGCCAAACTCGACACCGCGGCCGAGGCGGCGGTGTTCGGCGCCATGTCCAACGCGGGGCAGAGCCCGGCCGGTATCCAGCGGGCCTACGTCGCGGACTCGGTCTACGAACCGTTCCTGGAAAGGGTCGTCGCCCAGGCGCGTTCGCTGCGTCCCGGTGGCGATCGCAAGGCCTCCTACGGTCCGATGATCATGGATTCCCAGGTCGACGTGGTCCGCCGGCAGGTCAAGGATGCGATCGCGCGCGGCGGCCGGGCCGTGGTGGGCGGCCTGGAATCGATCCGCGAACCGTATATCGAGCCGATCGTGCTGACCGATGTGCCCGAGGACAGCCAGGCGATCACCGCGGAGGCGGTCGGGCCGGTGCTGATCGTGAATCGGGTGGCGAATATCGACGAGGCGATCGACCGCATCAACGCCGCCGATCAAGGCCTGGCGGTCTCGGTGTTCACCCGCGACGTGCGGGGTGTCGCCGACTTCGCCGAACGCATCAGAACCGGTGTGGTGACCGTGAATTCGACCATGGCCTACGCCGCCAACCCGGCCCTGCCCTTCGGCGGGGTCGGCGAGTACGGGCAGGGGCATACGCACGGCGAGGCCGGATTGCGCGAATTCAGCCGCACCCTGGCGATCGCGGAGAAGCGCTACCGGGCGCCGGTGGATCTGTCGAGTTTCGACCGGCACCCGCGCCATCTGCGGTTGACGCGGGCGATCTTCCGGATCCGCCACAGCCGGTTCTAGCCGCGGCCGGTTCCGGCGCCGCTACGCCTCGAGCTGTTCGCCCTGCGCCGCCTCCGGTGCTGAATTCCAGCCCAGCAGAACCGCTTCCATCAACGCGCACACCCGGGCGACATGTTCCGGCCGATTCTCGAAGCGCACGCGCCGCCCGACGTCGACGACCTGCGCGATGGCCGCATGGACGCGGCAGCGCGCCTCGGCCGGGTCGTCGTCGAGCAGATGCGCCCATTCGAGCACGTTCTGCCGCTGCACCGAACGCAGCTTCTGCTGTTCGGCCGCGGGCAGATTCGAGAATTCGGCGAAGTAGACCGGCAGGATCTCCGGCGTCGAGAAGGTCAGCCGTGCGAACCGCGCCGCGATGCGCAGCGCGGCGTCGGAGCGGCTGGTCGCCTCCGCCAGTGCCTCGGAATTCGCGATCGCGACGCGTTCCCCGGTGCGGTGGAACGCGGCGGCCAGCAGATCGGATTTACTCGCGAAGTAGCGGTACACGCTGGACGCGTTGATGCCGACCGCCGCGCCGATCTCCTCGATACTGGCCTCGTGATAGCCCTGGCGGCCGAAGATACGGATCGCCTCGGTGAGCAGCTGTTCGCGTTTGGAACTCAGCGGCAGCCCGCGCACCGGCGCCCCGCCGGCCGCGGGGTCGGGCAGCGGCGGCAGCTCGGTGTGCAGGAGCGACCAGCACATATCGAGCATCAGATCTGTCAGCCGCGCGTTGGACAGGGCCGTGCGGTGCGCGGTGATGCTGCCGATCACGCCCAGCATGCCCGTCGCGATCAGTTCCACGTCTGCGGGCGATGCCTCCGGCCGCAGCGCGGCGACCGCGGATTCGATCAGATCCTGCAGCTCGTCGTAGATCACCCGGATGCGCGCGCGGTCCTCGCGCTCGAGGTAGCGGCGCTCCCAGCGGTACAACCCGCCCTCGCGGCGCACATCGATGGTGTGCTCGGCCAGGGCGCGGATCAGCGCGGTGAGTCGCGATTTCGGATCGAGTCCGGGTGCGTCGGCGGCCTTGGCGGCGTCGAGCAGTTGCTGGGCGCCGGCCTCGGCGGCGGCCACCAGCAGTGCGTACTTGTTGGCGAAGTGGCGGTACAGCGCCGGTCCCGAGATGCCCACCTCGGCGGCGATCTCGTCCACGCCGACCGGGTGATAGCCGCGTTCACTGAAGGCACGGGCGGCGACCCGCACGATCTGTGCCTTGCGATTCTTCGGCCGACGCCGGGTCGTCGTGGTGGTACCCGGTCGCGCGGATGCGAGCCCGGCCTCGCTGCGATCCGCGACCATACACCTCTCCTTCTGCGTTTCGGCTCGTCGACGGCGCCGATTGGTTGACAGCGCCGGACAAGTCAACATAAGTTAACCACAATTCGCAAAGTTAACCATCATTCTCGTCTCGTCGCCAGCGGCGACGGCCCACCTGGGAGTAACCATGAGCGATCACGACCACACCCCCGGCCTCACCATCGTGCGGGACGATCGCGTTTTGCGGGTGACCATCGACAATCCCGGTCGCAAGAACGCCCTCAGCTACGACGCGATGATCGCCCTCGGTGACACGCTGGGGAATGTGGCCGAGGATCAGTCGATTCGCGTCGTCGTGCTGACCGGGGCGGGCGGTGATTTCTGCACCGGCGCCGACCTGGCCGCGGCGGCCGCCGAGAAGGAGCGGGGCATCACCCCCGAGATGACCATGGACGGCGCGAACCGGATGATCCGTTCGATCATCGACGCGCCGGTGCCGGTGATCGCGCGGGTACGCGGCGCCGCCGCGGGAATCGGTGTGGCGCTGGCACTTTCCGCCGATTTCACCTATGCGAGCGAAGAGGCCTATCTGCTGCAGGCCTTCATCAACATCGGCCTGATGCCCGACGGTGGCGCCGCCGCGCTGGTGGCCGCCGCATCCGGGCGGGCACTGGCCGCGGAGCTGGCGCTGCTCGGGGAGCGGCTGCCCGTCACCGAGGCCTATCGACGCGGCCTGCTGGCCGGGGTCCTGCCCGTCGACGAGCTCGATGCGAAGGTCGAGGCGGTCGCCGCCAAACTCGCCCACGGCCCGCGCCGCGCCCTCGAACTCACCAAGCGCACCCTCAACCGGGCCGCCCTGGCGTCGTTGGACGAGGCGCTCGCCGCCGAGAAGGCCGGGCAGGCGGAGTTGCTGCGCGGACCCGATTTCGCCGAGGGCGCCGCCGCGATGCTCGGCAAGCGCAAAGCGGTGTTCACCCACTAGGACGCCCTGGCCGCTAGCCGCCGGTGCTCCCGTCCTCCGGGAGCGCTGCGTCCAGCACCGGATCCGAGGTCGCCGCCGGATACTCGTAGCCCACCCAGCGGTTGCGATTCGCCCAGCCGACCAGATCGAATCGCCAGCGGAACGGCCAGGTTCGCGACACCGTCAGGAACAGCACCGCCCCGAGGGCCGCGTAGTCGTCGTGCGCCGACAGCAGCGCCCGCTGCTGGCGCGGGGAGGCGGTGAAGAAGGCCTCGAACATCGAGATCGATTGCGCGGTCGTCAGCCGCCCCAAGCCGTAGAGGCCGCGCATCCGCATCCAATACACCAGCCGCGCCTGCCACGGCCACAGCGCCGCGACCGGATCGGCGCCCGTGCGCACCGCGTCGACCAGCGTGTCGACCAACGCGAACGAATCGGCGACGCTGTAGCCGGTGCACGGATGCATCATGCCGCCGCGGGAGCCGAACGGCACCGGATCGTCGCCGCGCAGCGACCGGCGCATCGGCGGGGGCGGCTGATCCAGCGGATAGTGCGCGGCCTCGGACGGTTCGTCACCGCGCAGCCGGACGCCGTGCGCGGCGAGCCGATGCAGGGTGCGCCGGCGCAGTTCGTGCTGCGGCATGCCGCCGCGCAGGCCGAGACTGGTCTCCTCGAAGATCACCGTGCCGTCGCCGAGCGGGACCGCGTACAGGAACGAGGGCGGCTCGTCCGGGCCGGCGCCGTTCTCCTCGCGCCAATCCAGCAGCAGCCCTTCACCATCGGCGATCATCGGCGCCGCCCGGTCGGCATCGACGAAGATGCCGTGCGCGCTGGCGGTGCGCCGCGACCCCGGCGAAGCCAGTCCGCGGGTATCGACCACCGCGGCGGCGGTGACGGTGCCGCCGTCCTGCAATTCCACGCGATGAGCGTCGACGGAGGTAGCGCGCCCAGCCAGGACGGTGGCATCGTCCAGAGGAAGCGCGTCGCGTAGCCCGGGCTTGGAGAGTACGCAGTACGGCCTGTCGATTCGATGTGGCGTCTGCGTCCAGACGGTGGGCGCCTCGATGCGCTGGGCGATCGCGCTGTGCGGCAGCCATGCGGGAAGTTCGTCGACCCAGCAGGAGAAGGTCGGCGGCCACAGCCGCTCGGGCCGCGGATCCACCGCCACGACGTCGAGTCCCGCCCGCATCGCGCGGTGTGCGACGGCACGGCCGGTCGGCCCGAGCCCGACCACGCACAGATCGGCTCGACGGACATCCTGCGCACTCATGGCTGCATTCTCCCAGCCCGGCCCCGCATCGCCGCGCAGGCCGTGGACGTTACGCCCCGAAAACTCGTGGCGTAGCAATTCGCGTCGTGAAATGCGTTGGGACAGTTCATAACCTGAGACCACGGGCGCCGTCGGGGGGTGCTCGCGAACTGCTGGTGGCCAGGGAGAACGAGATGCGAAGATATCGATACGAGGGGCGAATTCCGCGGCGCAGATTCCGGCCGCGAATCGGTCCGGTCACCGCCGCCGTGCTCGCGGCGAGTGCGCTGATGATGTACCCCGCCACCGGTTTCGCCGATCCGGTGCCGTCCGGATCGGGGGGAGGGGAGTCGGCGATCGCCGGAGTGCGCACCGACGACGCGCGGCATCAGACCGTCACGGTCCATTCGGCGTCGATGGCCAAGGACATCGAGGTACAGGTCCAGCGCGCCGCCGATCAGACCACGCCGCGGCCGGTGCTGTATCTGCTGCTGGGCGCGGGCGGCGGCATCGACGGCGCCACCTGGGCGAGCCGCACCGATGCGTTGAATTTCCTGGCGGACAAGGACGTCAACGTCGTGACGCCGATCGGCGGCCAGTTCAGTTATTACACCGACTGGAAACACGACGATCCCTTTCTCGGGCGCAACAAATGGCGAACATTCCTGACCGAGGAACTGCCGCCCCTGCTCGATAAATTCCTGAATGCCAACGGTCGCAACGGCATAGCCGGATATTCGATGTCCGCGACCACCACATTGGCGCTGGCCGCCCTCACTCCCGGACTGTATTCCGCCGTCGGGTCCTACAGTGGCTGTGCGCAAACCAGCGATCCGATGGGACAGGAATTCGTGCGCCTCACGGTGAATACCTGGGGATGGTCGAATACCGACAACATGTGGGGCCCGACGGGTGATCCGGAATGGGTGCGCAACGATCCCTACGTGCACGCGGAAGGATTGCGCGGCAAGGCGATCTATATCGCCAACGGCACCGGCCTGCCGGGTCCGTACGACACCTACGGCGGCAAGTACTCGCTGCCGGGAGCATGGGGTTTCTCGAACCAGATCGTGATCGGCGGCATCATCGAGGCGGCCACCAACCTCTGCGCGCACAACATGCAGACGCGATTGGATTCGCTCGGCATTCCGGCCACCTACAATTTCCGGCCCACGGGCACCCACACCTGGGGTTATTGGCAGGACGACCTCGAACAGTCGTGGCCGGTTCTCGCCGGAGGCCTGGGATTGTGATCGATATCTCGAGCCGGAGGGGGCGATATGAAAATGCCACATCATCGCTGATTATTCGTGATAACAGGTGGCGGTCCGGGTGCCGGGAAATATCGTGCACTTCCCCTACCATGGGCTGCCATGAGTAGGGTGCGGTTCTCGGCGACAGCCGTGTTCTTTTGCGCCTTGGTCGCCATAATTACGGGCCAGGCGCCTGTGGTCGGCGCATATCCGGTGGAGGTTCCGCCATTGCCCGGCGCGAACGATTTCACCTGCCGGCCGACGCCGGACAAACCCTATCCGGTGGTGCTGG
>NZ_BAFQ01000032.1 GCF_000308375.1 Nocardia aobensis NBRC 100429
GTGTTCACCGCCCCGACCGTCGCGGCACTGGCCGCTTGGATCGATGCGGCCGAGCGCGACGTCCGTCCGCCGCTGCGGCCGCGGACCGCCGGCGCGGCGGTGCCGCTGTCGCTCGCCCAGCAGCGGATGTGGGTGCTGAACCGGCTCGCCCCGGATTCGGCGGCGTATCACGTGCCGGTCGCGTTGCGCCTCACCGGTGCGCTGGACCTCGACGCCCTGCGGGCCGCGCTCGCGGATCTGGTGCGCCGCCACGACATCCTGCGCACCCGTTACCCGGAAGTCCGCACCACCTCCGCCGAACCGGAACCGGTGCAGGAGGTGCTGCCCGCCACGCCGGTCGACGTCGAGGCGATTCCGGTGCGGCGCACCGAGATCGACGAGCGTATCGCCGAGATCGTCGCCGTCGGCTTCGACGTCACGGCCGCCCCGCCGGTGCGGGTGCGTCTGCTGCGGGTGGCCGACGACGAGCACATCCTGGTCGTGGTGGTCCACCACATCAGTGCCGACGGCTACTCGATGGCGCCGCTGACCCGCGACCTGATCGCGGCCTACACCAGCCGCCTGGCCGGAGCCGCGCCCCAGTGGAGTCCGCTGCCCGTCCAGTACGCGGACTACAGCGAATGGATGCGGACCGTGCTCGGCGCCGACACCGACCCGGGCAGCGTGCTGTCCGACCAGCTCGGTTACTGGCGCGACCGGCTGGCCGGCGCCCCCGAGCAGCTGGCGCTGCCCACCGACCGCCCGCGTCCCGCCCGGCGTGCGATGCGCGGCGCGACGGTCGATTTCGCCTTCGACCAGCCGCTGGTCGCGCAGCTTTCCGGTGTCGCGCGAGCACACGGAACGACACTGTTCTCCACGATGCACGCCGCGTTCGCGGTGCTGCTGGCGAAGCTGTCGGGACAGTCCGACATCGTCGTCGGCGCACCGGTGGCCGGGCGCGGGGACCGCGAACTCGACGATCTGGTCGGCATGTTCGTCAACACCGTGGCGCTGCGCACCGAGATCGACGCCCGGACGAGTTTCGCCGAACTGCTGCGGAATGTGCGCGACGGCGACCTGGCGGCGCTCGGCCGCACCGAGGTGCCGTTCGAACGGGTGGTGGAGGCACTCGGCCGTACCCGTACCAGCGCGTATACGCCGATCTTCCAGGTGCTGTTCACCTTCCAGAACCTGCCGGCCACGACGGTCACGCTGCCCGGTCTGCGGGTCGAGACCCTCGAACCGGCATTGCCGGAGGCGAAATTCGATCTGCAGCTGACCGCACTGGAGGAATTCGGCGCGGACGGTGAACTGCACCGGTTGCGGATGCAATTCTGCTATCCCACCGACATCTTCGACGAGCGCACGGTGCGATTGTTCGCCGAACGACTACAGCTGATCGTGCGGACGGTGGCGGCGGATCCGTCGATCACCGTGCGCGCGATCGACATTCGCACCGCCGAGGAACGCGATCGCCGCACCGGCCGCGCGGCGTCCACCCGGCTGCCCGGCGATCTGGTCGATCTCATCGCCGCCGCCGCCGGAACCGCACCCGATTCGCTGGCCGTCGAATTCGGCGGTCGTGGAATCGGATTCGCGGAACTGCACCACAAGGTGGTCACCGTCGGCCGGGCCATGGGCGCGAGCGCCACGCCCGACGCGCTGATCAATGTCGCGCTGGCCGGATTGCTGCCCGGCGTTCTCGCCGCCGGCGCCGGCGGACTCACCACGATGCTCGAGGCCCTGCATCTGCGCGCACAGGGCGTGCTCACCACGGAAGGAACCCACTGATGACGCATGCAGAGTCGGTTACACCCGTCCGGTCCACCGAGCACCCCGCGCTGCGCGGCGCCTACGGCATCGCGGATCTGCCGTATCTGATCGAGGTCGTCGCCGACCTGGAACCGCAGCGCGTCGCCGTCCGCCACGAGGACATCGCGCTCACCTATGCCGAGCTGGGCGCGGAGCTGACCACGCTGGCCGCGGCGATGGGTGACGCGCTGACCCCCGATGCGCTGGTGCAGGTGGTCGTCTCGGGCCGGCTGCCGGCGCTGCTGGAATCGGGGGACGGCGCGCTCGCCGCCGCCGTCTCCGATCTGCTCGACGACGCGCTCACCGCGGCCGCGGACGTGCTCGAACCCGGCCTGGCTCCCGCCGATACGCTCGCCACGCTGTTCGCCGAACAGGTGGTGCGCACGCCGGGTCTGGTCGCGGTGGAATTCGACGGCCGAACGCTGACCTACGCCGAACTCGACGCACGAGCGAACGCGCTGGCGTGGCAGCTCGTCCGGCTGGGAGTGGGCCCGGATGCGCGGGTGGGCCTGTCGATGCGCCGATCGCTCGAACTGGTGATCGGCATGTACGCGATCCACAAGGCCGGCGGCGCTTACGTGCCGATCGACCCGGAGCATCCCGCCGATCGCATCGCGTACGTGCTGGAGATCGCCGCGCCCGTCGTGGTACTCACCCATGCCGGAAGTCCCGCGTTCGACGGTGTGCCGGTGCTGCGGGTGGACGAATTCGATTGGGAGACGGGCGATCGGTCTCCCGTGCTGGAGTCCGAGGAAGTGGTGCCGGCGCGCCCGGACAACACCGCCTACGTCATCTTCACCTCCGGCTCGACCGGGCGGCCCAAGGGAGTCGCGGTCTCGCACCGCGCCATCGTGGCGAATCTGCGCTGGCGTCAGCGCTGCTACCGCATGCACGCCGCGGATGTGGTGCTGCAGAAGACGCCGTTCACCTTCGACGTGTCGGTATGGGAGTTCTTCTGGCCCTTGCAGATCGGCGCCCGGCTGGTGCTCGCCGCACCGGACGGCCACCGCGATCCGGCCTATCTGATCCGGACCGTCGCAGCCAAGCACATCACCATCGCGCATTTCGTGCCGTCCATGCTGGCGGTGTTCGCCGCCGCGGTCGCGGATGCGCAGGCGACGAGCGATATCGACTCCCTGCGTGCGGTCTTCGCCTCCGGTGAGGCGCTACCCGCCGCGACCGGCGCCGCCTTCCGCGATGTGAGCGGCGCGAGCCTGCACAATCTGTACGGCCCGACCGAGGCCGCGGTCGACGTGACCGCGCACGAGGTGACCGCGGCCGATACGGTCTCGGTTCCGATCGGCGCGGCGGCCGACGACACCGACCTGCACGTCCTGGACGACAACCTGCAACCCGTCCCGGACGGTGTGGTGGGCGAGCTGTATCTGTCCGGTGTGCAGCTGGCCCGCGGCTACCTCGGCCGCGCGGCCCTGACCGCCGAGAGGTTCGTCGCCAGCCCGCACGGCGCCCCGGGCGACCGCATGTACCGCACCGGCGATCTGGTGCGCTGGAACAGCGGGATCGACGGCGGCCCGCGCGAACTGGAATATCTGGGCCGCAGCGACTTCCAGGTGAAGCTGCGCGGTCTGCGGATCGAACTGGGTGAGGTCGAGGCGGCGCTGCTGGCGCACGAATCGGTCGCACAGGCCGCGGTGGTGCTGTACCGGCACAGCACGGGCGACCACCTGATCGGCTACGTCGTGACGGCCGGCGGATGCGAGCTCGATTCCGGCGCGATTCTCGGCGACGCCGCGCGGCGGCTGCCGGAATACATGGTGCCGACCCTGCTCGTCGGCATGGACCGCATGCCGGTCAACGCCAACGGCAAGTTGGACCGCAAGGCGCTGCCCGAGCCTGAATTCGACAGTGCCGCAAGCGAATTCCGTGCACCCGAGACGCCGGGCGAGCGAGCGGTCGCGGAGATCTTCGCCGACCTGCTCGGTATCGACGCGGTGGGCGCCGACGACGACTTCTTCGCCCGCGGCGGCAATTCGCTGCTGGCCACGCGCGCGATCGCGCGTATCTCGGCCGCGCTGGACATCGCGGTCGACGTGCGGGACTTCTTCGACCGCCCCACTCCGGCCGGCCTCGCCGCCCTGGCCACCACCACCCGCGTGCGGCCGCCGCTGGTCGCCGGTCCGCGTCCGGAGGCGGTCCCGCTGTCGGCGGCGCAGCGCCGCATGTGGTTCCTGAACCGCTTGGCCAACAGCGACGCCACCGGAAATTCCGCGGCCGCGGTGGACAACATTCCGGTCGCGCTGCGCCTGCGGGGCCGGTTGGACACGGCGGCACTGCGTGCGGCCGTCGCCGACGTGACCGCGCGCCACGAGGTGCTGCGCACGGTGTACCCGCAAACCGCCGCGGGGGCCGTGCAGGTCGTCCGGCCCGCCGCCGAGCCGGACCTGACGCCGGTCGAGGTCGCCGAGGCCGATCTGGTCGCCGCGGTGCGCGAGGTCGCCGCCACCGGTTTCGACGTCGCCGCCGAGATTCCGGTACGGGTCCGGTTGCTGCGTACCGGCGCCGACGATCACACCCTGGTGCTGGTGGTCCATCACATCGCCGCCGACGGGGTGTCGATGGGACCGCTGCTGCGCGACCTGATCCAGGCCTACACCGCCCGCAGCCGCGGCACCGCCCCGAACTGGACGCCGCTGCCGCTGCACTATGCCGACTACACGCTGTGGCAGCAGCGAGTGCTCGGCGACGACACCGATCCGGACTCCGAGGCGGCCCGGCAGCTGAGCTTCTGGCAGCGCGAATTGGCCGAGCTCCCGGCGCAATTGGATCTGCCCGCCGATCGGCCGCGCCCCGCCGCGGCCTCGTACCGGGGCGCGACCGTCGAATTCACCATCGACGCCGGCCTGCGCGCGGCGATCGACGAGTTGGCCGAGCAGCTGCGGGCCACGCCGTTCATGGTGCTGCACGCGGCGCTGTCGCTGCTGCTCGCCCGGTTGTCCGGGACGAGCGATATCGCGATCGGCACGCCCGTCGCGGGCCGCGGCGAGCGCGCACTCGACGATCTGGTCGGCATGTTCGTCAACACCCTGGTCCTGCGGACCCGGGTGTCCGGCGATGCCGATTTCGCCGACCTGGTCCGCCGCACCCGCGCGGTCGACCTCGATGCCTTCGCCCATGCCGAGATTCCGTTCGAACGCCTGGTGGAGGTGCTGAATCCGGCGCGTTCGCAGGCACGGCATCCGCTGTTCCAGGTCGGCCTGTTCATGCAGAACATCGGAGTCGGCGCGCCGGAACTGCCGGGTCTCGACTGCGAGCTCGTGGATTTCGATCCGGGCTTCGCGAAATTCGACCTCCAGCTCACCATTTCCACCCCGCCCGCCGCCGACGGCGGATACCGCGCCGAATTCACCTACGCCACCGACCTTTTCGACGCGCCCACGGTCGAGGAATTCGCCGCGAAATTCCTGCGCCTGCTCGGCGGCGCCACCGCCGACCCGCAGCTGCCGGTCGGCGATCTGGAACTGCTCGACGCCGGCGAACTCGACTATGTGACCTCCAGCTGGAATGCCAGCGGCCACAAGGTGTTCGGCCACTTCCTGCACGAGGGTTTCGATCGGCAGTCGCGCCGCACGCCGAACAACCGCGCACTCGTGTTCGAGGGCACCGAGCTCACCTACGGTGAGATGTCGGAGCGGGTGAACCGGCTCGCGCGCAAGCTGATCGCATCCGGCGTCGGTCCGGAGACGCTGGTGGTCCTGGCCATGCCGCGATCGATCGAACTGGTGCTCGGCATGTACGCGGTGCTGTACGCGGGCGGCGCCTACGTTCCGGTCGACCCGTCCCATCCGGCCGAGCGCATCGGCCACATCATCGCCACCGCGCGACCGCACACCGTGCTGACCACGCGGGCCGCCGGCTTCGCACTACCGCCGGCGACCGCCGATACGGTCGCCGTGCACCACCTCGACGAGCTGGACGTCAGCCACTACTCCGCGGCCAAGATCGGCGACCGGGAGCGCAACGGCACGCTACATCCGGACCATCCGGCCTACGTGCTGTTCACCTCCGGCTCGACCGGGCGGCCCAAGGGTGTCGCGGTCAGCCATCGCGCCATCGCCAATCAGCTCGAATGGATGCATGCCGAGTACGGGGTGCGCGCCGCCGACATCTACCTGCAGAAGACCGCGACCACCTTCGACGTCTCGCTGTGGGGCTATTTCCTTCCGCTGCGCGCGGGCGCCACCCTGATCGTGGCCACCCCCGACGGTCACCGCGACGCCCGCTATCTCGCCGAAACCATTGCCGCGCAGCGAGTGACGCTGACCGACTTCGTCCCCTCGATGCTCACCGTCTTCCTCAACCACGCCGAGGCGGACGAACTCACCACCCTGCGCGCGGCCTTCGTGGTCGGTGAGGCGCTGCCCGCGGAAACCGCGGCGCTGTTCGCCGAGAAGTGCGGCGGCGCCCTGCACAATATGTACGGCCCGACCGAGGCGGCGGTGTCGATCACCTGCCACGAGGTCACCGCCGACGATGTGCGCAGTGTGCCGATCGGCGAGCCGGAATGGAATTCCCAGGTCTTCGTGCTGGACTCCCGGCTGCATCCGGTGCCGATCGGCGTGCCGGGCGAGCTGTACCTGGCCGGTTCTCAGCTCGCCCGTGGCTACTGCGGGCGCGCCGATCTGACCGCGGACCGCTTCGTCGCCAATCCTTTCGGTTTCGGCGGCGAACGGATGTATCGCACCGGCGATCTGGTGCGCTGGACTCCCGAGGGCGAGCTCGACTATCTGGGCCGCATCGACTTCCAGGTGAAATTCCGCGGCCAGCGCATCGAACTGCCGGAGATCGAGACCGCGCTGCTGGCCGCACCGGGGGTGGGCCAGGCCGCGGTGCGCCTGGTCACCGGCGAGAGCGGCGACTACCTCGCCGGATACGTGATCCGCACGCCGGGCGCCGAACTCGATGTGCGGGCCGTGCGGGAGGGGCTCGGCGCGGTGCTGCCCGCGTACATGATCCCCACCGCCGTCGTCGAACTGGCGGAATTCCCGCTCAACAGCAGCGGCAAATTGGATCGCGCGGCTTTACCGCTGCCCGTACTGGCCGCCGCGGAATTCGATGCTCCGCGCACTCCGCTGGAGGAGCGGGTGGCCGAGGTGTTCGCCGACGTCCTCGGGCTGGAGCGGGTCGGCCGCGACGACGACTTCTTCGCCCTCGGCGGCAGCTCGCTCGACGCCACCCAGGTCAGTGCCCGCGTCGGCCGGATCGTGGATGCCCGGGTGCCGGTGCGCACCCTGTTCGAGGCCTCGACCGTGGCCGCGTTCGCGGCCGCCGCCGGCGGCGAGGTGGCCGAGCGCCCGCGGCCGGCACTGGTGAAACAAGCACGGCCGCAGCGCATTCCGCTCTCGCCGGCGCAGCAGCGGATGTGGTTCCTCAACCGGTTCGATCCCGACTCGGGTGTTCACAACATTCCGGTCGCGGTGCGGCTGAGCGGGGCACTGGACGTCGCGGCGCTGGCCGCCGCCGTCGCGGATGTGGTGGAACGCCACGAGACCCTGCGCACCCGCTATCCCGAATACGAGGACGGTCCCGCCCAGGAGGTGCTGTCCGCCGCCGACGTGCGCGTGGACCTGACGCCGGTCGGCGTCCCGGCGACGGAGATCGCGGGCCGGATCGCGGAGCTCACGGCGCGAGGCTTCGACGTGACCACCGCACCACCACTGCGAATCGCATTGCTGCGCAAAGACTTCGGTGACAGCGGCGCTGCCGTCTCCGAAAACGTCGAGCCCGAGCACATCCTCGTCTTCGTGGCGCACCACATCGCGGCCGACGGCTGGTCGATCGCCCCGCTGACCCGCGACCTCATGACCGCCTACGCCCACCGCGCGGCCGGAACCGCACCGCAGTGGGAGCCGCTGCCCGTGCAGTACGCCGACTTCAGCATCTGGCAGCACGCGGTGCTGGGCTCGGAATCCGATCCGGACAGTGTCCTCAGCGCCCAGGCGGCCTACTGGCGCGCGACCCTCGCCGGACTGGCCGACGAGCTGAACCTGCCCACCGACCGGCCGCGCCCGATGCGCCCCTCCTACGCCGGGGGCCGGGTGCGTTTCGCCGTCGGCGGCGATATCCGCGACGCGCTGCGCGAACTCGCCCAGCGGCGACAGGCCACCACCTTCATGGCCGTGCATACCGCGCTGGCGATCTTCGTGGCCCGCATGGCCGGCACCGACGATGTGGCGATCGGCTCGCCGATCGCCGGGCGCGGCGAGCGCGAACTCGACGATCTGATCGGCATGTTCGTCAACACCGTGGTGTTGCGGACCGCGGTGCCCGGCGGCGCGAGCTTCACCGAACTCCTGGATCGCACCCGCGACGCCGACCTGCGTGCCTTCGCGCACGCCGACCTGCCGTTCGAGCGTCTGGTGGAACTGCTCGATCCGGAACGGTCGACCGCGCGGCATCCGCTGTTCCAGGTGGCGCTGGCCTTCGAGAATCTGCCCACCGGCGAGCTGGAGCTGCCGGGGTTGCGGGCCGGAACGGTCGAGCAGGCCGCCGATACCGCGAAATTCGATCTGGCCCTGAACATCCGCGAGACTCCCGACGGCATGGCCGCGGAGTTCGCGTATGCCCGAGACCTTTTCGACCACGCCACGATCGAGGGTTTCGCGAGCCGTTTCCTCGGACTGCTGCGGCAGCTGGTCGCCGAGCCCAAGGCCGCGGTCGGTGACATGTCGCTGCTCAGCGCCGACGAATACGTCCGGCTGACCCGGGTGCGCCCCGACGAGGCGATGGCGACCGCGCTGCTGCCGGAACTGCTGACCGCCGGACTGAGCCTGGGCCGCGACCGGATCGCGGTGCGCTACGAGGGACGGTCGATCACCTACGGCGACCTCGACGACTACTCCTCCAGGCTGGCCCGCCGCCTGATCGCGGCCGGCGTCGGCCCGGAACACCTGGTGGCCGTGGCGCTTCCGCGGTCGTTCGAGATGGTCGCCGCGGCCGTCGCGGTGGCCAAGGCCGGCGGCGCCCACCTCCCGGTCGACCCCACCTATCCCGCGGAACGGGTGCGGTACATGGTCACCGACTCGGCGGCCCGGGTCGGCATCACGGTCGCCGCCTACGCCGACGCCCTCCCCGAGGACGTGCGCTGGCTGGTCCTCGACGCGCCCGCGACCGAGGCCGAACTCGCCGCCCTGCCCGCCGATCCGATCGGCGACGCCGACCGGATCGCCACGCTGCGGATGTCGCATCCGGCGTACGTGATCTACACATCGGGCTCGACGGGCAGGCCCAAGGGCGTCACCGTGACGCACGCGGGCCTGGGCGGGCTGGCCCAGTACGCGATCGAACGGTACGGGTTGCGGCCCGAACACCACATGCTGCACATCTGCTCGCCGAGCTTCGACCCGTCGGTCCTGGAATGGATCTGCGCCTTCGCCACCGGCGCGACGCTGGTGGTCGTGCCGGCGCGCATCATCGGCGGCCCCGAACTGGGCACGCTGCTGCGCACGGAAGCCGTGACGCACGCGATCATCACCCCCGCCGTGCTGGGCACCCTGGACGCGGCGGAACAGCCTCAGCTACAAGTACTTTCGGTCGGCGGCGATGTGACCACCGACGAACTGCTGGCGGCCTGGGAGCCCGGCCGCCGCTATTTCAACGGCTACGGTCCCACCGAAACCACCATCATCTCCTCGTACGCGCGGCTGACCGCCGGACAACCGGTCACCATCGGCACTCCGGTGCACGGTATGTCGGCGCTGGTGCTGGACCGGCGACTGCGGCCCGTGGCGCCCGGTGTGGCCGGTGAGCTGTATCTCGCGGGCGGTGGCCTGGCCCGGGGCTACCGCAACCGAGCGGGAGCGACCGCCGAACGCTTCGTGCCGAACCCGTGGGGTAGGCCGGGCAGCCGGATGTATCGCACCGGCGATGTCGTGCGCTGGCGGGCCGTCGCGCCGACGGTGCGCCAGGCACAGCCGGAATGGGAACTGGAGTACGTCGGGCGCTCGGATTTCCAGGTGAAGATCCGCGGCTTCCGCGTCGAACTCGGCGAGATCGACGCGGTGCTCGGCGCCCACCCCGACGTCGACTACGCGACCACCCTGGGACGCGACCATGACACTCGCGGCACCATGCTGGTGTCCTATGTCCTGCCGAAGCCGGGACGTGCGGTCGATCCCGTCGATCTCACCGATTTCGCGGCCCGCCGGTTGCCCTCGCACATGGTGCCCGCCGCGCTGGTAGTCCTCGACAAGATTCCGCTGACTCCGGTCGGCAAGCTGGACCGCAAGGCGCTGCCCGCACCAGTGTTGGCGCCCACCCGGTACCGCGCACCGGTCGGTGCGGCCGAGGTGCTGGTCGCCGGCACCTTCGCCGCCCTGCTCGGTGTCGAACAGGTGGGTGCGGACGACGACTTCTTCGCCCTGGGCGGCAACTCGCTCATCGCCACGCAGCTCGCCGCCCGCCTGAACAAGGCCACCGCCGACGCGGTGCCGGTCCGCGCGGTCTTCGACGCACCGACCGTGCGGGCGCTGGCCACCCGGATCACGCTGTCGGACAAGGGTTCCGGTGCCGACGGGCCGATCGCCGTCGATCCGCGCCCGGAAATCGTCCCGCTGTCGATCGCCCAGCAGCGCATGTGGATGCTCAACCGCCTGGACACCGGCGGCGGCAGCTACAACATCGCGTTCGCACTGCGGCTCACCGGCAATCTGCACATCGCCGCGTTGCGCGCCGCGATCGCCGATGTGGTGGAGCGGCACGAAACCCTGCGTACCCGCTACCCCGAGCGGGACGGAGTGGCGACCCAATGCGTCGTACCCGCCGCCGTACCGGATCTCGCGCTCACCGATGTCGATGCCACCGAGGTCGCCGCCATGGCGGAAAGCTTGGCGCACAGTCGTTTCGACGTCGCGGACGAGGTTCCCGTGCGCATCCGGCTGTTGCGGGTGCGCCGCGCGCCCGACGCCGAACGCGCCGAACAGACCCATGTCCTGCTGTTCGTCGTCCATCACATCGCGGCAGACGGCTGGTCCTTCGCCCCGCTGACCCGGGACCTCGCCGTCGCCTATCAGGCCCGCACCGCGGGGGCCGCGCCGCAGTGGTCGCCGCTGCCGATCCAGTACGCCGATTACGCCCTGTGGCAGCAGCGCACCCTCGGTGCGGTCACCGACCCCGAATCGGAATCCGCTCGGCAGCTGGAATTCTGGCGTGCGCAATTGTCCGGCGCGCCGGAGCTGTCCGCGCTGCCGACCGACCGACCGCGCCCGGCGATCGCCTCCCAGCGCGGCGGCGCCCGCACCGCACGGCTGAATGCCGCACTGCATCAGCGCGTCCACGACCTGGCGGCGGCACACCGGGTGACACCGTTCATGGTGCTGCACGCCGCCCTGTCGGTACTGCTGGCCCGCTTCGGCGGCAGCGACGACATCGTGATCGGCGCTCCGGTCGCCGGCCGTGGTGATCAGGCGCTCGACGATCTGGTCGGCATGTTCGTCAACACGCTGGTACTGCGCACCCCGGTGCACGGCGAGGACAGCCTCGTCGAACATCTGGACCATGTGCGGGCCGTCGACCTCGCCGCCTTCGACCATGCGACGGTGCCGTTCGAACAGCTCGTCGAAACCCTCAATCCGACTCGCTCCCGGGCACATTCGCCGCTGTACCAGGTGTCGTTGACACTGCAGAACCAGACCCGCGCGCAGCTGCGGCTCGAGGGCCTGGAGATCGCGGCGGTCGAGCCGGCGGCGGCGCCCATCCAGGTCGACCAGCACTGGACCGCGAACGAGACCTACGCCGCGGACGGTACGGCCGCGGGTATCGATCTGCACGTGCACTATGCCGCCGACCTCTTCGACCCGGAGACCGTCGCGGCGCTGCTCGACGGATTCGAACGCATCGTGGCGGCGATGACGGCCGAGGGCACCACCCGGGTCGCCGACGTCGAACTGTTGTCGCCGGCCGAACGCGACCGGCTGATCGGCGGGCACAACGCCACCGGCTACCCGGTCGAACCGCGCACCCTGCCCGAACTTCTCGCCGCCCGGCCGCAGCGCCCGGCAGCGCAGGCGGTGACCTTCGAGGGCACCAGTCTGTCCTATCGGGAATTCGACCGGCGCGTGCATCGGCTGGCGCGCTACCTCATCGCCCGCGGCGTCGGTCCGGAAACGACTGTGGCCGTGCGGATTCCGCGATCGCTGGAGCTGGTCGTCGCCATTCACGCGATCGTCGCGGCCGGGGCGGCCTACGTGCCGCTGGATCCCGACCATCCCGTCGACCGCGTGCGCTACGTCCTCGACACCGCGCGGCCCGCCTGTGTGCTGACCACGACCGACGATTCCGTCCTACCGGCCGGTGTGGACGTGGTGCGGCTGGACCGGCTGGACCTGTCCGGCTGTGCCGACGACGCGGTGACCGATGCCGACCGGGTGTCGCCGCTGCGGTCGGAGCATGTGGCGTATGTGATTTTCACGTCGGGTTCGACGGGTCGTCCGAAGGGTGTGGCGGTGAGTCACGGGGCGATCGTGAATCGTCTGGTGTGGATGCAGTCCGAGTACGGACTCGGTGTGGATGATGTGGTGTTGCAGAAGACTCCGGCGACGTTCGATGTGTCGGTGTGGGAGTTCTTCTGGCCGTTGCAGGTGGGTGCGCGGTTGGTGGTGGCGCGTCCGGACGGGCACCGCGATCCGGCCTACCTCGCGCGGTTGATGGACGAGGAGGCGGTGACGACGGCGCATTTCGTCCCGTCGATGCTGGCCGTCTTCGCCGGCTCGGTGGCGACGGCGCCGGCGTCGTTGCGTCGCGTGTTCACTTCGGGTGAGGCGTTGGCGGTGGATACGGCCGTGCGCTGGCGCGAGCTGGGTGGTGCGCCGCTGCACAACTTGTACGGTCCGACCGAGGCCGCGGTGGATGTCACCTTCCACGAGGTGAGCGAAGCCGATACCGTGACGGTACCGATCGGCCGTCCGGTGGCCAATACCCGTGTCTACGTGCTCGATTCGACGCTGCGACCGGTACCCGTCGGCGTCACCGGCGAGCTCTATCTGGCGGGCGATCAGCTCGCGCGCGGTTATGTCGGCCGCTGCGAACTGACCGCCGACCGCTTCGTCGCCGACCCGTTCGCTGTATCCGACGGGGCCACTCCCGAGGGCCCTGCGGGGTCACGCTCCGCTACCGCCTCCGGGCCCGCCGGTCGTGCCCCGGCCGGAGCCCGGATGTATCGCACCGGCGACCTGGTGCGCTGGAACCGCACCGGTGAACTGGAATATCTGGGCCGCAACGACTTCCAGGTGAAGCTGCGCGGGCTGCGCATCGAACTCGGTGAGATCGAGGCCGCGCTGACCGCGCAGGCCGACATCGCCCAGGCGGCCGTGGTGGTCGCTGGAGCGGGGGAGCGGGCGCGGCTGCACGCCTATGTCGTGCCCGCCGCGGGCGCTGCCGTCGATTCCGGCGCCGTGCTGACCGCCGCGGGCGTCGCCCTGCCCGCATATATGGTCCCGGCCGGCGTCACGGTGCTGGCGCACCTGCCGGTCAATTCCTCCGGCAAGCTCGACCGCGCCGCCTTGCCGGCCGTCGATCCCGGGGAGAAGTCCGGCTACCGCGCCCCGGCCGAAGGGGCCGAGGCCGTGGTCGCCGCCGTGATGGCCGAATTGCTGGGCCTCGATTCGCCGGGTGCCGGACCCTTCGGCGCCGACGACGACTTCTTCGCCGCCGGCGGTAACTCCCTGCTCGCCATGCGTGTGGTCGCGCGGGTCAATGCCGCCCTGGGATGCGATCTCAACGTCGCGGAAATCTTCGGCGCACCCACCGCCGCCCTGCTGGCCCGCCTCGTCCGGGACGCACCCGACGCGACCGTCCCGGCCCTGACGGCGGGGCCGCGACCGGATCGAATTCCGTTGTCGCTGGCGCAAACTCGTATCTGGCTGTTGAACCGCATCGAACCGGATTCGGCGATGTACAACATCCCGTTCGCGTTGCGCCTGCGCGGTGATCTGGACGAATTCGCCCTCTCCGAGGCGGTCGCCGATGTGTTGACGCGGCACGAATCGCTGCGCACCACCTTCCCCGAGGACGCCGAGGGCCCGCGCCAGCACATTCGCGCGGTCGAGGACTGCGCCGCGACCGCGCTCACGCTGCACGCCGTGAACACCGGTGAGGTGGATGCCGAACTCGCCGCGGCGGCGGCGCGCGGCTTCGACCTGCGGCACGAACTTCCGTTGCGCATCAGCGCTTTCCGGGTCGCGCCGGACGAACACATCCTGCTCGTGGTCGTGCACCACATCGCGGCCGACGGCATCTCCACCGCGCCGCTGGCCCGCGACCTGGTGACCGCCTACGCCGCGCGCCGTGCCGCGGCGGTCCCCGACTGGCAGCCGCTGCCGGTGCAGTACGCCGATTTCGCGCTGTGGCAGCACGCCGTGCTGGGGCGCGCCGACGATCCCGAATCCCGCCTGTCCCGCCAGATCGACTTCTGGCGCACCGAGCTGGCCGACCTGCCCGCCGTCGTCGACCTGCCCGGCGATCGGCCGCGGCCGGCGGTGGCGTCGGGCGCGGGTGCGGCGATCGAATTCCGCATTCCGGCCGAGCTGACCGCCGCTGTCGAGACCATGGCCCGCCGCGCGGGCGTGTCGACCTTCATGGTGCTGCACGCGGCCTACGCCACCCTGCTCGCCACCCTGTCCGGCACCGACGACCTGGCCATCGGCACCCCGGTCGCGGGCCGATCGGTGCAGGCACTCGACGATCTGGTCGGCATGTTCGTCAACACGCTGGTGCTGCGCACCCGGATCGGCGCCCATGAGCGGTTCGCCGAGCTGCTCACCCGGGTCCGAGACGCCGACGTGCGGGCATTCGCGCACGCCGACCTGCCGTTCGACCGGCTGGTCGAAGAGGTGAATCCCGAACGCTCCCAGGCGTATGCGCCGATCGTGCAGGTGTTGCTGTCGTTCGAGCAGCGCTCCGGCACCGACCTGCGGCTGCCCGGGCTGGAGGTGACGGATTACCCGCTCGCCAACCCGGTGGCGCAATTCGATCTCGCGCTGTCGCTGGCCGAGGTCGACGGTCCGCAGGGGCGAGAACTGCAGGCGGTGCTGCGATACGCCACCGATCTGTTCGACGCGTCGACGGTATCCGCCTTCGGGCGCCGGCTGCTGCGCGTGCTCACCGCGGTGACCGCGGACCCCGACGTCCGCATCCGGGACATCGACCTGCTGGAACTGTCCGAACGGTTGCAGGTCCTCGACATCTGGAATGCGACCACAGTCGAAATCGACCGCACCGCAACACTTCCCGTGCTGTTCGACGTCCAGGCCGCGCGCACGCCGAAGGCCCCCGCGATCACCTACGCGGAGACGACGCTGACCTATGCCGAATTCGGCGCTCGCGTGAACCGGCTCGCCCGCCACCTGATCGCGGAGGGGGTGGGCCCCGGATCCCTGGTGGCGCTGCATATGCGCCGTTCGCTGGAACTCGTGGTCGGTATGTACGCGACCGTCGCCGCGGGGGCCGGATACGTGCCGCTGGACCCCGACCATCCCGCCGAACGCATCCGCTACGTCCTGGAGACCGCGCGACCGGCCTGTGTGCTCGCCACCACCGATGTGCCGGTGCGGGCGGAGTCGGCGCCGCCCGTGCTCGACCTCGATCGGCTGGACGTGTCCGGCTATGCCGACGGTCCCCTGACGACTGTGGATCGGCGGGGCAGGCTGCGGCCGGAGCATGTGGCGTATGTGATTTTCACGTCGGGTTCGACGGGTCGTCCGAAGGGTGTGGCGGTGAGTCACGGGGCGATCGTGAATCGTCTGGTGTGGATGCAGTCCGAGTACGGGTTGGGTTCGGATGATGTGGTGTTGCAGAAGACTCCGGCGACGTTCGATGTGTCGGTGTGGGAGTTCTTCTGGCCGTTGCAGGTGGGTGCGCGGTTGGTGGTGGCGCGTCCGGACGGGCACCGCGACCCCGCCTACCTCGCGCACTTGATGAGTGCGGAAACGATCACGACCGCGCACTTCGTGCCCTCGATGCTGGATGTTTTCGTCGACGCACTGGCCGATACCTCCGCGATGGCTCCCGCGAACCTGCGCCGCGTGTTCACTTCGGGTGAGGCGCTGGCGGTGGATACGGCCGTGCGCTGGCGCGAGCTGGGTGGTGCGCCGCTGCACAACTTGTACGGTCCGACCGAGGCCGCGGTGGATGTCACCTTCCACGAGGTGAGCGAAGCCGATACCGTGACGGTACCGATCGGCCGTCCGGTGGCCAATACCCGTGTCTACGTGCTCGATTCGACGCTGCGACCGGTACCCGTCGGCGTGGCGGGTGAGTTGTACCTCGCCGGAACGCAATTGGCCGAGGGGTATATCGCCCGGTCCGGCCTGACCGCCGACCGCTTCGTCGCCGACCCGTTCCGCGCCGGCGAACGCATGTATCGCACCGGCGATATCGCGCGCTGGCAGGCCACCGGCGAACTGGAATACGTGGGCCGCGCCGATTTCCAGGTGAAGGTGCGTGGCCTGCGCATCGAACTCGGCGAAATAGAAAGCGCCCTGCGCGAATCCGAGGGCGTCGCCCAGGCCGTGGCGGTGGTGCGCGACGACCGCGACACCGGCGATCGGATCGTCGCCTACGTGGTCGCCGCATCCGGCCGTGACCTCGACGCCGACCGGCTGCGTGCCGACTGTGCCCGGCGGCTGCCCGAATACATGGTCCCCGCGGTGATCATGGTCATAAACGCGCTGCCACTCAACGCGTCGGGCAAATTGGACCGGAAAGCATTGCCGGAACCCGTTTTCCGGGCACGTGTCTTCCGCGCTCCCGGTACGCGGGCCGAACTCGCCGTCGCCGCGGTCTACGCGGAACTGCTCGGGCTGGACCGCGTCGGACTCGACGACGACTTCTTCGCCCTCGGCGGCAATTCGCTGACCGCCACCCGGGTCGCCGCCCGGCTGGGCGCCGAACTCGATGCCGAACTGCCGGTGCGCCTGATCTTCGACGCTCCGGCCGTCGGTGAATTGGCCGCCCGCGCCGCGGAATTCGCGGGCCGCGGCGCCGCCGTGCCGCTGATCGCGCGCCCGCGTCCGGATCTGGTGCCGCTCTCGCCCGCGCAGCAGCGCATGTGGTTCCTCAACCGGTTCGACCCCGGGCAGAGCGTGCACAACATCCCCGTCGCGCTGCGCCTCACCGGTGCGCTCGATACGGCGGCCCTGGAATCCGCGCTCGCCGACATCGTCGCGCGGCACGAACCGCTGCGCACGGTGTATCCGGACATCGGCGGCATCGGCTATCAGCAGATCCGGCCCGCCGACCACGTACCGGTGCTGTCGCGGCTGCACGGGGACGACATCGCCACGGCGATCGGCACATTCATCGCCGAACCGTTCGATGTGACCACCGAGGTTCCGCTGCGCGTGGCCCTGCTGCCCGTGCGGTCGGAAAGCAGTGCGCCCGAACATATTCTGGTCCTCGTCGTCCACCACATCGCCGCGGACGGCTTCTCGATGGGACCGCTGGCTCGCGATATCGCCACGGCGTACGCGGCCCGCAGCACCGGCACCACCCCGCAGTGGCACGAGCTGGCGATCCAGTACGCCGACTACGCGCTGTGGCAGCGCGAGGTGCTCGGCGCGGAATCCGATCCGGGGTCCTCGGCCGCGCGCCAACTGCAGTTCTGGCGCGATCGGTTGCGCGGACTCCCGGCCCGGCTGGACCTGCCCACGGACCGGCCGCGCCCGGCGGTCGCCGGTCATACCGCCGCCACGGTCACCGTCGACTTCGACGCGCGACTGCGAACCGGCGTGGACGAACTGGCCGGGCGCTACGAGAGCACGCCGTTCATGGTGGTGCACGCCGCGCTGGCAGTACTGCTCGCCCGGATGTCGGGCACCGGCGATATCGCCATCGGCGCACCGGTCGCCGGGCGCGGTGCGGCGGTCCTCGACGATCTGGTCGGCATGTTCGTCAACACCCTCGTACTGCGCGCCGAGATCCAGCCGGCCCAGCCGTTCTCGGCCGTGCTGCGGCAGGTGCGCGAGGGTGATCTCGCCGCCTTCGCCCACGCCGACATCCCGTTCGAGCGCCTCGTCGAGGTGCTCGACCCGCCGCGTTCGCAAGCCCACCATCCGCTGTTCCAGGTGGCGTTGTTCTTCCAGAACCTGAACCCGGTGACCGTCGAGCTGGGTGAGCTGAACGTCGGTGAGGTGCGCCTCGACACCGCGGTGAATCCGTTCGACCTGCAGGTCACCGTCACCGAACGCGAGATCGGGTTCACCTATGCGACAGAACTCTTCGATGCCGCGACGGTCGAGAGCCTAGCCGCGCGGTTCCTGCGGGTGATCGAATCGGTTGTCGCCGATCCGCAGCGCGTCGTCGGCGATATCGACCTGTTCGCCGCCGGTGAGCGCGAGCGCGTCCTCACCGAGTGGAACGACTCGGCGCATATCGGTTTCGGGGCGGAGCTGCTGCTCGACGAATTCGAAGCGCAGGCCGCGACCGCGCCGCAGCTGCCCGCCGTGCGCTACGTCCCGGACGACGGCTCGGCGCCGACCGTCCTGACCTACGGTGAACTCGACAGCCGGAGCAACCGCCTCGCGCGCCACCTCATCGCCGCCGGGGTCGGCCCGGAATCGCTGGTCGCCCTGTCGATCCGGCGCTCACCGGCGTTGGTGGTGGCGATGTACGCCGTGCTCAAGGCCGGCGGTGCGTACGTCCCGATCGATCCCGACCATCCGGCCCAGCGCATCGCGCACATCCTGGATACGGCCCGGCCCGCGGTGCTGCTCACCACCACCGGCGCCGAGGTGGACTTCGAGGGCCCGACCGTCGCGCTCGATACCGTCGCGCTCGACGCCTACCGCGACGATCCGATCGCGGTGAACGAACGCCACAGCCCGATGTACGCGCACCATCCGGCCTACGTGCTCTTCACCTCCGGTTCCACCGGAAAGCCCAAGGGCGTCACCGTTACCCACGTGGCGATCGTCAATCAGATGACGTGGATGCAGGCCGAATACCGGCTCACCGCCGCGGACGTGTACCTGCAGAAGACCGCGACCACCTTCGACGTCTCGCTGTGGGGCTACTTCCTGCCGTTGCGGATCGGCGCCACCCTGGTGCTCGCAGCCCCGGACGGCCACCGCGATCCGGGCTATCTCGCCGACACCATCGCCGAATACGGCGTCACCGTCACCGATTTCGTGCCCTCGATGCTCAGCGTCTTCGCCGCCCAGGCCGCTCCGGCGCAGGTGCGGTCGCTGCGGCAGGTGTTCGTCATCGGTGAGGCGCTGCCCGCCGAGACGGTGCGGGCGTTCGGTGCGATCAGCCCGGCGCGGCTGCACAACCTGTACGGGCCCACCGAGGCGGCCGTCTCCATCACCTACCGCGATGTCACCGGCGTGACCGACCGCCCGGCCCTGCCGATCGGCCGGCCCGAATGGAACAGCCGCGTCTACGTGCTGGATTCCCGGCTGCAGCCGACCCCACCCGGCGTCGCGGGCGAGTTGTACCTGGCCGGGACCCAGTTGGCGCGCGGCTACTACGGCCGCGCCGACCTCACCGCCGACCGATTCGTGGCCGACCCGTTCGCTGTATCCGATGGGGGCGCTCCCGAGGGCCCTGCGGGGGGCGCTCCCGAGACCGGTTCCCGCATGTACCGCACCGGCGATCTGGTGCGCTGGGACGTCAGCGGTGACACACCCGAGCTGATCTACCTCGGCCGCACCGACTTCCAGGTGAAATTCCGCGGCCAGCGCATCGAACTCGGTGAGATCGAGGCGGTGCTCGCGGCGGTGCCCGGTGTCGCCGCGGCGGCCGTGCGGATCGTGGCGGCTCCGGGTGGCGACCACCTCATCGGTTTCGTCACCCCGGTCGGCGGATCCGCCGACCCCGGCATCGGTGACCGGGCGCGCGCCGCCGCCGTCGCTCAACTGCCCGGATATATGGTCCCCTCGGCCGTGGTCGCCCTGGACGCGTTCCCGCTCAACGCCTCCGGCAAGCTCGATCGGGGCGCACTGCCCGATGCCGGTGATCCGCGGGTCGCGGCGGTCTTCGGCGGTGACCATTACCGTGAGCCGAGCACGCCCGCCGAGCGGCTGGTCGCCGAGACCTTCGCGCAGGTACTCGGCATCGAACGGGCCGGCGCCGACGACGATTTCTTCGCCCTCGGCGGCAATTCGCTCGTCGCGACCCGGGTACTCGCCCGGCTGGGCGAGCGTCACGGCCGCCGCATTCCGGTCCGGATGCTGTTCGAACACCCGACCGTCGCCGGTCTGGCCGCCGCCATGATCGCCGACACCGACGGCGCCGCAACCGATCTGCTCGGCCCGGTCGCCGCCGAACGCCCCGACGTCGTTCCGCTGGCGCCGGTGCAGCAGGGCATGTGGTTCCTCAACCGCCTGGCCCCGGATTCGGCGGCCGACAACATCGCGGTCGCGGTCCGCATCCTCGGCGATCTCGACGAGGCGACCATGCACGCCGCCTTCACCGATGTGGTCACCCGCCACGAGGCGCTGCGCACCTACTATCCGCTCGACGCCGAGGGCGCGGGCTGCCAGGTGGTCCTGCCACCCGGCCAGGCGCCCATCGAATTCGAGACCCGCGCCGGCGCCGCGGCGCAGCCGATCGCAGACTTCGCCGGACGCGGTTTCGACGTGACCGCCGCACCGCCGGTGCGGGCCCTGCTCATCCGGGAATCCGAGACCAGTCACGTCTTCGTGGTGGTCGTCCATCACATCGCCGCCGACGGCTATTCGCTGAATCCGCTGCTGCGGGATCTGATCGCCGCCTATCTGGCTCGCCGCGCCCGGACCGCGCCGAACTGGCCCGAATTGCCCGTGCAGTATGCGGATTACGCACTGTGGCAACAGGAGTCGCTGGTCGCCGCCGAGGCCGAACACCTGGACTTCTGGACCCGCACGCTGGCGGATCTGCCGGACGAGCTCGCCCTGCCCGTCGATCGGCCGCGCCCGCCCGTGGCCTCGCGCCGTGGTGCGGTCGTGCGCGGTCGCATCGACGGCACCGTCGCCGGTGCGGTCCACCGCCTCGCCAAGGCGCACGGCGCGACCCCGTTCATGGTCTGGCACGCCGCCCTGTCGGTGCTGCTGGGTCGGCTGTCCGGTGGTGACGACGTCGCCGTCGGCACCCCCGTCGCCGGGCGCGGCGCCAGCGCACTGGACGAGCTGGTCGGCATGTTCGTCAACACCCTGACGTTGCGGACGAGGCCCCGGAACGCCGACAGCTTCGATGCGGTACTCGACCACACGCGGGCCGTCGATCTGGCCGCATTCGCCCATGCGGCACTGCCTTTCGATCGCGTGGTCGACGCCCTGGGCGTGACGCGCACGGCCGACCGCAACCCACTGTTCACGGTGTCGCTGAGCTATCTCAACCTCGGCTCGCAGACCCATGCCGTGCCCGGACTGATCCTCGAACCGGTCGAATTCGACCGCCCCGTGGCCAAATTCGACCTGCAGTTCACCGTGTCGGACGAACTCGACGCCGACGGGCATCTGCCGCTCGAACTCACCTACGCCACCGATCTGTACGACCCGGCCACCGCGGCGGGCCTGCTGCGGCGGCTGGGCCGGGTGATCGGTGCGGCCGTCGCCGAACCGCAGCGCGCCGTCGGCGATATCGACCTGCTGTCCCCGGCCGAACACGCGGCCCTGCTCGACGCCCGCCCCACGCCCTTCGTCGCCGCCCGCACCCTGGCGGAGTTCCTGGCCGAGGCGGCCCGGCGCAACCCCACCGGTACCGCGCTGTGCGGCGACGGCCGGGATGTGAGCTACGCGGAACTGGATGCCGAGTCCAGCCGGTTGGCGCGGGTCCTGATCGAATCCGGCGTCGGCGCCGAGGATTTCGTCGCGATCGCGATCACCCGCTCGGTGCGGTGGGTGGTGGCCTGGTGGGCGGTGGCGAAGGCGGGAGCCGCCTTCCTGCCGGTCGACCCGGACTATCCGGCGGAGCGCATCGCGCATATGCTCGCCGATTCCGGTGCGGCCCTGGGCATCACGACCGTCGCCGACGCCGCCGCGCTCCCCGGCACGGTGCGCGCGATCACCGTCGACGCGCCGGATATCGCCGCGCGCCTGCGCACTACCTCCGCCGAGCCGATCGCAGCGCACGAACTGCTGCGCCCGGTCCGGTTGCAGAATCCGGCATGGATGATCTACACCTCCGGCACGACCGGGAAGCCGAAGGGCGTCGTGGTGACGCACGGCGGAATCGGGGCGATCGTGGCCGCGCATCGCCGGCACTATCGGATCGACTCGGGCGCGCGGGTCCTGCACGCCTCCTCGCCGAGCTTCGACGCCTCCATGCTGGAACTGCTGATGGCCTTCGCGGGCTCGGCCACCGCCGTCATCGCGCCGGTCGGCGTCTACGGTGGCGACGAATTGACGGAATTGCTGGCAGCCCAAAGCGTTTCGCACGCCTTCATCACTCCTGCCGTACTGCGGACCCTCGACCCCGCCGCGCTGCCGCGGCTGCGTCGGCTGACGGTCGGTGGTGAGGCCTACGGTCCGGACCTGATGGCCCGCTGGGCCGCGGACCGCGAATTCCACAACACCTACGGCCCGACCGAAACCACCGTCTTCGCGACCGTGAGCGCGGTGAAGCGTCCGGGTGACCCGCTGGATATGGGTGCTCCGATCGCCGGGATGTCGGCGGTGGTACTCGACGGGCGCTTGCGCCCGGTACCGGCCGGCGTCACCGGTGAGCTGTATCTGCGCGGCCCGGGTCTGGCGCGCGGCTACCACGCGCGAGCGGCGCTGACGGCCGAACGTTTCGTCCCCGATCCGCACGGCGCGCCGGGCGAGCGGCTCTACCGCACCGGCGATCTGGTGCGCTGGGTCGCGCGCGGCGAGGAATACGTCGTCGAATATGTGGGCCGCTCGGATCACCAGGTGAAGGTGCGCGGTCTGCGTATCGAACTGGGCGAGATCGACGCGGTGCTCGGCGCGCACGAGTCGGTCGAATTCGCCGCCACCCTGGGACATCTCGACGCCACGGGGGAGACGTCGCTGGTCGCCTATGTGGTCCCCGCGCCCGGGCACACCGTCGACGTGGACGACGTGGTGGCCCATGCCTCCCGCAGCCTCACCGCGTACATGGTTCCGGCCGCGATCATGGTCATCGACCGGATTCCACTGACGCCGACCGGCAAACTGGATCGGAAGGCATTGCCGGAGCCGGTTTTCCGGGTCGCGGAATTCCGTGCCCCGCGCACGGCCGCCGAATCCACGGTCGCCGAGATCGTTGCCGGGGTGCTCGGCCTCGGCGAATCCCGCCGCCTCGGGCTCGACGACGACTTCTTCGCGCTCGGTGGAAACTCCCTCACCGCAACCCGATTGGCCGCGCGGCTCGGCGC
>NZ_BAFQ01000031.1 GCF_000308375.1 Nocardia aobensis NBRC 100429
CTCCCGGGCCGGCCGGCGAGCAGCTCGTCGGCTATGCGGTCGCCGCCCCGAATGCCGCGTTGGACTCCGCGGCTCTGCGCGACGCCGTCGCCGACCGCTTGCCGTCCTACATGGTCCCTTCGGCCGTGCTGGTCTTGGACGCGTTGCCGCTCAACACATCCGGGAAACTCGATCGGAAGGCGCTGCCGGCACCGGTCTTCGAGACCCACGAGTACACCGCCCCCGCTACACCCATCGAGGAACTCGTGGCGGCCGTGTTCGCCGAGGTGCTCGGCATCGAGCGGGTGGGTCGCGACGACGACTTCTTCGCACTGGGCGGCAACTCGCTGAGCGCCACCCGGGTCGCGGCGCGGCTCGGCTCCGCCCTCGACACCCAGGTGCCGGTCCGCGTGGTGTTCGAAACCGGCACCGTCGCCGGCCTGGCCGCGCGGGTCGAGGCGCAGGCTCCGGCCGCCGGACGCCCCGCGCTCGTCGCGGGACCGCGGCCGGACCGCATTCCGCTGTCGCTCGCGCAGCAGCGGATGTGGTTCCTCAACCAGTTCGACACCGCCTCCCCGGCCTACAACATCACCGCGGCCGTGCGGCTGACCGGCGCACTGGATATCGCCGCACTGAACGCGGCGGTGGCCGATCTGGTCGCGCGCCACGAGATCCTGCGCACCTGGTACCCCCAGGACGCCGAAGGGCCCGTGCAGCGGATCCGATCCGCCGTCGAAGCCACTCCCGAGCTGCGGCCGGTCGCGGTCGCCGCGACGGAACTGGCGGACAGTATCGGTGCGGTGGTCGCCCGCGGCTTCGACGTCGCGGCCGAAGTGCCGGTCCGGCTCGCTCTCTTCGCGCTCGGCGCGGAGGAATACGCCCTGGTCCTGGTGGTGCATCACATCGCCGGCGACGGCTGGTCGATGGGACCGCTGACCCGTGACCTGATGGCGGCGTACGCGGCCCGCAGCAACGGCGACGAGCCGGGATGGGCTCCGCTGCCGCTGCAGTACGCGGATTACGCGCTGTGGCAGCGGGAGTTGCTCGGTGACGAGACCGACGACGACTCGCTGGCCGCCGAGCAGATCGCATTCTGGAAGTCCGCGCTGGCGGGGTTGCCGGAGGAATCGACGCTGCCCGCCGACCGGCCGCGACCGGCGACCCAGTCCTTCCGGGCGGGCATCGTCGACGCGGTGGTCGACGCCGACGTTCATGCCGGGCTGAAAGCATTGGCCCGCAACGGAAATGCTTCGGTGTTCGTCGTGGTGCACACCGCGCTCGCGGTGCTGCTGTCGCGACTGTCCGGTAACTCCGACGTAGCCATCGGCACCCCGGTGGCCGGTCGCGGAGCTGCCGAACTCGACGACGTCGTCGGCATGTTCGTCAACACCGTCGTACTGCGCACGACGACGGCGCCCACCGAACCGTTCACCGCGTTGCTGGCCCGGCAGCGCGATACCGATCTGGCTGCCTTCGCGCACGCCGATCTGCCGTTCGAGCGCCTCGTGGAAGCATTGGATCCGGTCCGGTCCACCGGCCGCAGCCCGCTGTTCCAGGTGGCCCTCTCGTTCGAGAACCTGCCTTCGGGCAGCTTCGAGCTGCCCGGACTGCGGGCGACCGCGCTCGAATCCGACACCGGCGTCGAACGTTTCGACGTGACGGTCACCGTCACCGAAACCGGCAGTGGTCTGGCCGTGCGGTTCACCTATGCGCGGGATCTGTTCGACGAAGCCACCATTCGTGCTTTCGCCGAGCGGTTCGGCCGGGTGCTGAGTGCCGTCGCCGCCGATCCGGCCATCGACGTCGCCGATCTTCCGCTGCTCTCGGCGGCCGAGACCGAACGCCTGACCCGGGTGGCCGGTCCCGCGGTGACCACCTCCGGCACCCTGCCCGACCTGATGGCCGCCGCGGCGGCGGCCGCACCGGAAGCGATCGCGCTGCGCGGCGGCGGACGGTCGCTGACCTACGCCGAATTGGATGCCCGCTCCTCGCGACTGGCCCGGGAACTGATCGGCCGGGGCATCGGCCCGGGCGACCGGGTGGCACTGGGTATTCCGCGGTCGATCGAATCGGTGCTGGCGGTCTGGGCGGTCGCCAAGGCCGGCGCCGCCTTCGTGCCGATCGACCCGAACTATCCCGCCGAGCGCATCGAGCGCATGGTCACCGATTCCGAGGTCCGCCTCGGCCTGGTCGTCGGCGCGGTGCGCGACCGGTTCCCGGCGACCGTGGAGTGGTTGCTGCTCGACCACCCCGCGTTCGGGCTGGAACTCGAAAGGCGCAGTGGCGCACCGGTTTCCGACACGGACCGGATTCGCCCGCTGCGGCCGGCCGATATCGCGTACATGATCTACACCTCCGGTTCGTCGGGTCTGCCGAAGGGTGTGCTGATCACCCACGCCGGTATCGCCGGATATCTGGCCGAACAGCGGGACCGCTTCGGCGTCACCCCGCAGTCGCGCACGCTCCATTTCGCCAGCCCGTCGTTCGACGCCGCGATGCTCGAACTGCTGCTGGCGCTGGCCGGACCGGCCACCATGGTGATCGCGCCGACCACCGTGTACGGCGGTGCGGAACTCGCGGAATTCCTGCGGGCCGAGCGGGTGACGCACGCGTTCGTCACCGCCGCCGCGATGGCGTCGGTCGATCCGACCGGGCTCGACGAGCTCGAGGTCGTCATCACGGGTGGTGAGAGCTGGGCTCCGGAGCTGGTGCGCCGCTGGGCGGTTCCGGTCGCGAGTGGCACCAGGCGGTTCTACAACGCCTACGGTCCTACCGAGGCGACCATCGCCACCAACATCAGTGACGCGCTGCGGCCGGGCGAACCGGTCACCCTCGGTGGACCGATCCGCGGCATCACCGCGTGGGTGCTCGACGAGCGCCTGCGTCCGGTACCGGCCGGTGTCGCCGGGGAGCTCTACGTCGCCGGTGCGCAACTGGCTCGCGGCTACCATCGCCGTCCCGGTCTGACCGCCGAGCGGTTCGTGGCCTGTCCGTGGTTGCCCGGGGTGCGGATGTATCGCACCGGTGACGTGGTGCGCTGGCTGTCCGCTCCGCAGCACGGCGACCAGGCGCAGTACCGGGTGGAATACTTGGGCCGCAACGACTTCCAGGTCAAGGTGCGCGGCTTCCGCATCGAACTCGGTGAGATCGACGCGGTGCTGGCCGCCCACGAATCGGTGGACTTCGCGGTCACCGTCGGGCGTACGGCGCCCAGCGGCGCGACCGCGCTGGTGTCCTACGTGCTGCCCGCCGCGACCGGCGCGACGGCGGTATTCGACCGGCAGGTCCTCGACGCCCACGCCCGGGAACAGCTCCCGGCGCACATGGTGCCGACGATGATCATCGAGCTGGACCGGATTCCGCTGACTCCGGTCGGCAAGCTGGACCGCGCCGCGCTGCCGGAGCCGGTCTTCGAGGCCACCGCCTTCCGGGCTCCGGTCACCGCGACGGAGCAGGCGGTCGCGGCGGTCTACGCCGAGGTGCTGGGCGTGGAGCGGGTCGGTCTGGACGACGACTTCTTCGCCCTCGGCGGCAACTCGCTCAGCGCCACCCGCGTGGTCGCGCGCCTGGGTACCGCCCTCGACGCCGAGGTGCCGGTGCGGCTGGTGTTCGAGGCCGCGACGGTGGAGCGCCTCGCCGCACAGGTCGAGACCTCGGCCGCGGCGGCACGCCCGGCGCTGACCGCGCGCAGCACGGCGCCCGCGGCGACGGGAAGCCAGGAGCCGGAACGGATTCCGCTCTCGCCCGCGCAGCAGCGGATGTGGTTCCTCAACCAGTTCGACACCGAGTCCGCGGCATACAACATTCCGATCGCGGTCCGGCTGATCGGGCGGTTGGATGTTCCGGCGCTGCGCCGCGCGGTGGGTGACGTCGTGGCCCGCCACGAGATTCTGCGAACCTATTACCCGCAGACGCAGGACGGTCCGGTGCAGGTCGTGGAGCCGGCCTCGCAGGCGGCTCCGCAGATTCTGCCGATGCGGGTGGCCGAGCGCGACCTGGCCGAGCGGATCATCGACGTGATCGCCGTCGGATTCGATGTATCGGCGGAGGTTCCGCTGCGGGTCGCGCTGTTCCGGCTCACCGACCGGACCGACGAGCACGTGATCGTGTTCGTGGTCCACCACATCGCGGGCGACGGCTGGTCGATGGGACCGCTCACCCGGGATGTGATGGCCGCCTACGCCGCTCGCGCGCAGCAACTCGAGCCCGAGTGGGCGCCGCTGCCGGTGCAGTACGCCGATTACAGCGTCTGGCAGCGCGAGCTGCTGGGTGCGGAGGACGATCCGCAATCGCTGGCGGCGCGCCAGATCGACTACTGGCGCAACGCCCTCGCCGACCTGCCGGAGGAGTCCACGCTGCCGGCCGACCGGCCGCGGCCCAACGCTCCGAGTTACCTCGGCGCCGGCATCGACTTCACCGTCGACGCGGACGTGCGCCACGGTCTGGTGGAGCTGGCCCGCCGCGCCAACACCACGATGTTCATGGTCGTGCACGCCGCGCTGGCGGTACTGCTGGGCAGGATGTCCGGCAGCGCCGACGTCGCGATCGGCACCCCGGTGGCCGGCCGCGGCCAGGCCGCACTCGACGATCTGATCGGCATGTTCGTCAACACGCTGGTGCTGCGCAGCGAGCTGCGGCCGGGCGAGAGTTTCCTCGACCTGCTCGCGCGCCAGCGGGAGACCGACCTGGCGGCATTCGCCAACGCCGACATTCCGTTCGAACGGCTCGTGGACGCGCTCGCCCCCGAGCGCTCGACCGTCCGCTCGCCGCTGTTCCAGGTGTCGCTGGCGTTCCAGAACCTGCCGTCGGGCTCGTTCGAATTGCCCGGACTCCGGGTGGAGGCCGTCGATTTCGACGTGGCGATCGAAAAGTTCGATCTGTCGGTGACGCTGTTCGAGGCGGGAGACGCGGCCGGTGATGCGACCCTCGCGGGCCGGATCACCTATGCGCGCGACCTGTTCGACGAGTCGACGATCCGTGAGTTCGCACAGCGGTATCACCGGGTGCTGCGCGAGATCGCGGCCGCGCCGGATACCGCGGTCGCCGATATCGAGCTGCTGACCGATGCCGAACGCGATCGCGTACTCGGACAATGGGTTTCGGCGGGAACGGATTCCGGTCCGGAGACGACGCTGGTCGAGGCGTTCGACGCCGCGGCGGCCGCACACGCCGATCGCACCGCGCTGATCTTCGGCGACGAACGGATCGGATACGCGGAACTGTCGCAGCGGGTGAACCGCTTGGCGCGCACCCTGATCGAGGCTGGCGCCGGTCCGGAGACGCTGGTGGCGGTGGCACTGCCGCGTTCGGCGGATCTGGTCGTCGCACTGCTGGCGGCGATCCGTGCCGGAGCCGGATATCTGCCGGTCGACCCGACGTATCCGGCCGACCGCATCGCCTACATGCTCGACGACGCCCGGCCGATCTGCGCGGTCACCACCTCCGATCGGGAGATCGAGTTGCGTGGGGTCCCGACCGTGGTGGAACTGGATCGGCTGGATCTGTCGGCGGTGTCGTCCGACCCGATCACGCCGGACGAGCGCCGGGGCACGCCGACTCCCGACAGCATCGCCTATGTCATCTACACCTCCGGTTCGACCGGTCGCCCCAAGGGCGTGCAGGTGCCGCATCGCACCGTGGCGAAGCTGTTCGCCAACACGCGCGACTGGTTCGCCTTCGACGAGACCGACGTGTGGACGATGTTCCACTCCTACGCGTTCGACTTCTCGGTATGGGAGCTGTGGGGCCCGCTGTTGCACGGCGGCGCCCTGGTCGTGGTGGACTACCACACCTCGCGCTCGCCGGAGCAGTTCCTGGAACTGCTGCGCCGGGAACGGGTTACCGTGCTGAACCAGACGCCCTCGGCGTTCTATCAGCTCGACGCGGCCGATCAGGCCGCCGCCGACTCCGCGGCGCCACTGGCGTTGCGCTGTGTGGTGTACGGCGGTGAGGCGCTGGAGCTGCGGCGCTTGAACGGCTGGTACGACCGCCACGGCGATGCCGCGCCGCGACTGATCAACATGTACGGCATCACCGAGACGACCGTGCACGTCACCTATCGCGCCCTGGACGCGGCGGCCGTCGCCGAGGCCGACGGCAGCGTGATCGGCCGGGCCATCCCGGGGCTGCGCACCTATCTGCTGGACAACCGGCTGCGGCCGGTACCGGTGGGCGTTCCGGGTGAGATCTACGTCGCCGGAACGCAATTGGCGCGCGGCTACCTCGGGCAGCCCGCGCTGACCGCGGGCCGGTTCGTGGCGGATCCGTTCGGTGCGCCGGGCACCCGGCTCTACCGCTCGGGTGACCTCGCGCGCTGGAACGCCGACGGCGATCTGGAATACCTGGGTCGCGCCGACGATCAGGTGAAGGTGCGCGGTTTCCGCATCGAACTCGGCGAGATCGAGGCGGCCGTACTCTCCCGCCCCGGCATCGCCCAGGCCGCGGTGCTGGTGCGCGAGGATCGCCCCGGCGATCCGCGCATCGTCGCGTACGTGGTGCCCGAGGACCCGGCGGACCGTCCGTCCGCCGGAAACGTCGACGATCGCTGGCGCGCCGGGGTGGCCGAATCGCTGCCCGAGTACATGGTGCCGTCGGCCTTCGTGGTGCTCGACGCGATTCCGCTGACCGCCAACGGAAAGCTGGATCGCCGCGCGCTGCCGGCGCCGGCCTTCGCGGTGACGGCGTCGCGGACCTCGCTCACCGCGCTCGAGACGCGGCTGGCCGAGTTGTTCGCGCAGGTGCTGGGCGTACCGGAGGTCGGAGTCGACGACTCCTTCTTCGCGGTCGGCGGTGACAGCATCATGTCCATCCAGCTGGTGTCGCGGGCCAAAGCGGTCGGCATCGTCTTCACCCCGCGAGATGTGTTCGAACACCGGACGGTCGCGGGCCTGGCCCGGGTGGCCGTGGCGGACGGGCTGGCCGAACCCGAGGTGCTGGCCGAACTGCCGGGCGGCGGAGTCGGCGAAATCCCGCTGACTCCCGTGCTGGCGGCCTATCTGGACAGCGGCGTGCACAACCGGTTCGCGCAGACGATGGTGCTCGGATTGCCCGAGCACATCGACGAATCGGGTCTGATCGCGACCATCGCCGCGGTGCTCGACCACCACGACGTGCTGCGCTCGCGGGTCCGGCGGACCGGCGAGGGCTGGACCTTCGAGGCCTCACCCACGGGTTCGGTGGATGTCCGCGACCTGGTCACCACGATCGACGTCCCCGTCGGGGTCGACGCCGAGGAATTGAACCGGATCGCAAGCGCCGCAATGGATTCGGCGTTGGCAGCGCTCGACCCGCAGGCGGGCCGGATGCTGACCTTCACCTGGTTGCGCCGGCCCGACGGTCGCGACGCGGTGACCGTCGCCGCGCACCACTACGTGATCGACGGCGTCTCCTGGCGCATCCTGATCCCGGATCTGGCGGTCGCCTGGGCGCAGCGCCGCGCCGGTGCTCCGATCGAGCTGCCGCCGGTGGGCACATCGTTCCGGCGGTGGGCACACGGTCTGGTCACCGCGGCGGAGTCCGACGAGCGGATCGCGGAGACGGATTACTGGCGTGGCGTGCTGGCGACGCCGGATCCGCTGCTGGGCGCTCGCGCCCTCGATCCGGCGGTCGACACGCATCGGACCGTGCGTCGCTTCGAGACGCGGGTGCCGGTGGAGGTCGCCGACGCCGTGCTCACCCGCCTGCCCGCGCTGTACCGCGGCGGTGTCAACGACGGTCTGCTGGCCGCGCTGGCACTGGCGGTCCGCACCTGGCGTGGTCGCCGTGGCATCGACGCACCGGTGACCCGGGTGAAGCTCGAGGGCCACGGCCGCGAGGAGGCCACGGTCCCCGGCGCCGACCTGACCCGCACGATCGGCTGGTTCACCAGCATCTATCCCGTCTCGCTGGATCTGACCGGCATCGACGTCGGAGCCGCGTTCGCGGGCTCGACGGTGACCGCGGACCTGGTGAAGTCGGTCAAGGAACAACTGCTCGCGGTGCCCGACCGGGGAATCGGTTACGGCCTGCTGCGGTATCTCAACCCGGCGTCCGCCCCGGCGGTCGCGGGCGAACTGGGCCAGATCAGCTTCAACTACCTGGGCCGGGTCTCCGCGGGCGGCGTTCCCGAGGGCCTGCCGGATCTGGGCTGGCTGCCCACGGCGGAACTGGGATCGGTTGTCGCGGATCAAGATCCGGATATGCCGGCGGCGGCGGTGATCGACGTCAACGCGATCGTCAACGACGGTCCGGACGGCCCGCTCATGGACGTCACCTTCCTGTACGCGGCCGATATCGTCGGCGAGGACGCGGTGCGGGAACTGGCCCGGGACTGGGTCTCCGCGCTGACCGCGCTCGCTCGCCATACCCAGGATCCGGCCGCCGGCGGCCTCACTCCGTCGGACGTGCCGCTGGTGCGGGTCGGCCAGGCGGAACTGGACGCCTGGCGGGAGGCTCGCCCGGGACTCTCGGACGTGCTGCCGCTGTCACCGCTGCAGGAGGGTCTGCTGTTCCTGACCGAACTGCAGGCGGCCGACGGCGTCGACGACTACGTCATGCAGTTCGCCCTGGAACTGTCCGGTGACATCGATCTGGACCGGTTGCACCGATCCGCGCAGGCGGTCCTCGATCGGCATGCGAATCTGCGCACGGCCTTCGTCACCACGGCGACCGGTGTGCCCGTGCAGCTGGTGGTCGACGACGTGGAGGTGCCCTGGAAGGTCGTGACCGGGGTGGCCGACGACGAACTGACCCAGGTGCTGGCCGCGGACCGGTACCGGTTCGATCCGGCGGTCGCGCCGCTGGTGCGATTCACCGTGTACCGCACCGATTCCGGCGCCACCCATCTGGCGTTGACGACGCATCACATCCTGCTGGACGGCTGGTCCATGCCGCTGCTGATGAAGGATCTGCTGATTCTGTACGCGGTGCAGGGTGATTCGTCGATGCTGCCGCGGGTCCGGCCGTACCGCGACTACCTGGCGTGGCTGTCCCGGCAGGACCACGATCGGGCGCTGTCGGAGTGGGCCGGCGCCCTGGCCGGGCTCGAGCCCAGTCATCTGGCCCCGGCACTCGCGGCGCCCGCCGCCCCGGGTGACGGCATCGGCACGCTGACCTTCGACCTGTCGCCGGAGCAGACCCGCGCGCTGACGACGTTCGCCGCCGAGGCCGGCGTGACCGTCAATACCGTGGTTCAGGCGGCGTGGGGTGCGGTGATCGCGGCCCATACCGATCGCGACGACGTGGTCTTCGGTGCCGCGGTCTCCGGTCGTCCGCCGCAGCTCGACGGCATCGACGACATGATCGGGTTGTTCGTCAACACGATTCCGGTGCGCGTGCGGTTCGATCCGCGCTGGTCGGTGCAGGATGCGTTGCAGCGCTTGCAGTCCGAGCAGGCGGCTCGGCTCGACCAGCACCACATCGGGCTGGCCGAAATCCAGGGCGCCCTCGGTGTGGAGGGCCTGTTCGACACGATGATCGCGTTCGAGTCCTACCCCATCGACACCGAGGGGTTGCAGGAAGCGAGCACCATCGACGGCATGGCCGTCACCGGCCTGCAGGCGGTCAACTTCACGCATTACCCGCTGACCGTGCTGGTGAACCTGGATTCGCAACTCCGGGTGAAGATGCTGTACCGGCACGACACCGTCGACGCGGCGGCCGCGGCCGCCGTCACCGACAGGTTGCGCATGCTGATCGGTGAGTTCGTCGCCGCGCCGCGCCGCGGTCTGCCGGGCATCGGGCTGCTGCTCGACGCCGAGCGGACCAGCCTGGCGGCCCGCAACGACACCGCGGCGCCGGAACTGCTCGACGACGCCACACTGGTGTCGTTGTTCCACGCGCAGTGCGACCGCACTCCGGACGCACCCGCGGTCACCTGCGGCGACCGGACCCTGACCTACGCCGAATTGCGTTCCGCGGCAACCGGTCTGGCCGGTGCCCTGGTCGAGGCGGGGGCCGGGCCGGAGACCCGCGTCGCGGTGGCGATGCGGCGTTCGGCCGAACTGGTGGTGGCGCTCTACGCGGTTCTCGAGAGCGGCGCCGCGTACGTGCCGGTCGATCCGGACCATCCGGCCGAACGCAACGATCATGTGCTGCGCGGGTCGAACCCGCTGTGCGTGCTCACCACGGCGACCGACGGATTCACCACCGCCACCGGCATTCCGGTGGTGGACGTGGCGAGCCTGACCGCGCGAGCGGCGCGGCCGCTTCCGCGTCCGCGCCCCGACAACGCGGCCTACGTCATCTACACCTCGGGTTCGACGGGCCGGCCCAAGGGCGTGGTGATCACGCATCGGCAGGTGGCCAACCAGTTCCGCTGGGCACAGGCACGGTATCCGCACGGGGGCGGTGACACGGTGTTGCACAAGACGCCGATCACCTTCGACATCTCCACCTGGGAACTGTTCTGGCCCTTGCAGACCGGTGCCCGGATCGTGGTGGCGGAGCCGGACGGGCATCGGGATCCGCAGTACCTGGCGGAGGTGATCGCCCGGGAGTCGATCGGCACGGTGCACTTCGTGCCCGCGATGCTCGACGCCTTCCTGGAGCTCGGCCGGCAACCGAATTCCCCGCTGCGCCTGGTGTTCGCCGCCGGTGAAGCGCTGACGACGGGCACCGCCGCCGCGTTCCACGACGCCCTGCCCGCGCAGTTGCACAACTGGTACGGCCCCGCGGAGGCCACCGTGGTGACCGCCGCCCGCGCCGAGGCCGGCGCCGGGCGCACCGCGGTGCCGATCGGTGATCCGGTCGCCAATACCCGCGTGTACGTGCTCGATCGGCAGTTGCGGCAGGTTCCGGCCGGTGCGGCCGGTGAACTCTACGTCGCCGGTGTGCAGTTGGCTCGCGGTTACCACGGCGCTGCGGCGCTGACCGCCGAGCGGTTCGTCGCCGATCCGTTCGAGCCGGGCGGGCGCCTGTACCGCACCGGCGACATCGTGCGGTTCGGCGAGGCCGGACTGGAATACCTGGGTCGCGCCGACTTCCAGGTCAAGCTGCGTGGACAGCGCATCGAACTCGGCGAGATCGAGGCGGTACTGCTCGATCACGCCTCGGTGGCGCACGCGGCCGCGGCGGTGGTACCCGATCCGGACCGCCTGGTCGCCTATGTGGTGCCGGCCGCCGGGCACGCCGTCGATCCGGACGAGCTCACCGCCTATGCGCGGCGCCGCCTGCCCGCGTACATGGTCCCGGCGGTGCTGATGCCGCTGGCCGAGCTACCGCTCAACGCCAGTGGGAAATTGGATCGCCGCGCACTGCCGATTCCCGCGCTCGCCGCGCGTCCCTACCGGGAACCGGTGACCGGGTTGCAGCAGTCCGTGGCGGCGGCCTTCGCCGAGGTGCTGGGCACCGATCGAGTCGGGCTGGACGACGACTTCTTCGCCCTCGGCGGGACCAGTTTGAACGCCGGTCGCGTGGTGCATCAGTTGCGCCGGGTCACCGGGGCCGAGATTCGGGTGCAGTGGTTCTTCCTGGATCCCACGGTGGCCGGTATCTCCGCGCGCATCGCCGAATCGCTGGAAGCGGGTCTGGAATACGACGAGCAGTCCGACGCCGCGCTGGGGCTGATCCTGCCGATCCGCGCCGCGGGCGATCGGCGTCCGCTGTTCTGCATCCATCCGATGTACGGCCTGTCCTGGTGCTACGCCGGGCTCGCGCGCTACACGGATCCGGAGCAGCCGATCTTCGGCGTGCAGGCCGCCGCGCTGTCGGAGGATTCCGAACCGCCGCGGTCGCTGGCGGAGATGGCGGACCGGTACGCTCGCGAGATCGTCGCCCGCCAGCCCGAGGGGCCGTACCGGCTGCTCGGCTGGTCCCTGGGTGGTCTGCTGGCGCACGAGGTGGCGGTCCGGCTGCGCGCGGCGGGACACGAGGTGGATCTGCTCGCCATGCTGGACAGCGACCACGGGTTCGACCTCGGCACGTTCCGTGAGGCGATGCAGGAGACGCTGGCGGAACTCGGCATTCGCGATGTCGACCCGGAGCGTCTCGACCAGTTGACGGAGGAGGACTTCGTGCGGTTGCACGATGCGATTCCGGCGGATCTGGTCGTGCTCACACAGGATCGCTTGCGGCGCATCTACACCAGCGCCATGCGTTCGGTTCAGCTGACCCGCGGATTCGTGCCGCAGGTGTTCGACGGCACCGTGCACTACTTCCGCGCCGCCGCGGACGAGCGCCGGACCCACGACGTCATCGCCGGATGGCGTCCGTACGCCGGTGATGTCGTGGACCACCCGGTCCCGACCCGCCACGAGCTGATGACTCAGCCCGAGGCGCTCGCGGTGATCGGACCGGTGTTGCAGGAGCTGTTGCGCGACCGCGACCGAGCGGAGTGACCGGTCCCTGACACGACGAAGGCCGCGTGGCGAATTCGCCACGCGGCCTTCGACTGTCCGAGCTGCTACCGCATGTCAGCCGATCTGGATGCTGGCACCGTTCGCGGCGCCGACGGCACCCGCGGGCACCGTGCCGGTGACATCACCGGTGCAGTCGGCGTTGCTGAAGACGGTGGCGTCGCGATCGGTGTAGTTGGCCACCGAGTTGGCCATCAGCGGGCTGCCGTTCACCTGAATGCATCCCGACGGGTTGCCGATCATCCGGCTGTTGATGCCGAGCGAGCCGGTCGCCGCGTTCGCGGACGCGGGCGCGAGCACTGTGACCAGGCCGGCCAGCGCGGCAGCGCCGATAAAACCTGCAGTTCGCAACATCGAAAGTCCTCCGTGTAGTTTTCTTCCCGACCCGTCATCCGTACAGGGGCGATTCTGGCATGCCGGTCGCGCACCGGACAACGTATGTCGCTTCGCCACAGTGGTTTATCCGGGTGGCCCGGTTTCACACGCTGTTGCCGCCGATCTGCGACCATGCTGAGGGATCGGCGCCCGGGGTGCGTGGGGTCGGCCCATGCCCGACAATGAGCGGGCAACCGGCGGTAGGAGGTAGAGGCTCGTGGTTCGGCTGTTCGAGCGGCGGGAAGATGTTCGGCAGGAGACCACGGTATGACCCACTCTGTCGGCATTCGCCGAGCCCGGTCCCATAGATCGTTCGTGAGAACGCTGCCGCAACTGCTGACCGCCGCGGTGGAATCCGATCCGGACGCGATAGCCGTCGTCGTCGCGGACCGCACCGGCCCGGTCGCCGATCTCACCTATGCCGAGCTGGACGCCGAGTCGGCGCCGTTGGCCCGGTTGCTGATTCAGCGCGGGATCGGCAGTGAGGACCTGGTGGCGGTGGCGGCCGTGCCCTCGCTGGAAGCGGTGATCGCGGTCTGGGCGGTCGCGCAGACCGGCGCCGCCGTCGTACCCCTGGATCCCGCTGCGCCGCAGACCTGGACGAGCCGAATTCTCGCCGATGCGCGTCCCGCGGTGGGGCTGACCATGACGGCCGACCTCGCGGGACTGCCGGCCGGGCCGGAATGGCTGTGTCTCGACAGCGCCGAACTGGGCGCCGCGCTGGACCGGCTGCCCGCCGATCCGGTGACCTATGCCCACCGGGTGCGCCCGCTGCGGGCCGAACATCCGGCGGCAGTGCTCTATCCGGTCGACGAGGCGGACGCGGCCGTCGGCACCGTGATCACCCAGGCCGGGCTGTGCGCCGCCTGCGACGAGCGTCGCGAGCGGCTGGGCGTCGACGCCGAGTCGCGGGTACTGCATCCGGCAGCGTCGGCCTCGGCCCTGTCGTTGCTCGAGCTGCTGACCGCGATCCGGGGCAGTGCGACGCTGGTCGTCGCCGCGCCGACGGTGGCCACGGGCGCGGACCTCACGGAACTGTCGGCGGCGGCGGAGGTCACCCACGCCGTTCTCACCTCGCAGACACAGGCGGTCACGCCCGTCACCGCACTCGCGACGGCCGGTGTCGCACCGGGCGTCGGTGAGCCGATGCGCGGTATCGCCGTGTGGGTGCTCGACGAGCAGCTGCAGCCGGTGCCGGACGGCGTGGCGGGCGAGTTGTATATCGGTGGTGACAGATTGGCGCGGGGCTGTCACGGCCGCCCGGCGGCGACCGCGGCGGCCTTCGTCGCGAATCCGTTCGAGCCCGACGGTTCTCGCCTGTTCCGCACCGGAGAAGTGGTGCGGCGCACCGAGAGCGGGCTCGAATTCCTGCCGCGGCCGAGCAACGTCGCGCGCGAGGATGCGGCTGAGCCGTTCGCGTCGCAGCCCGTTGCTTCGGCGCCGGTGCCTGCTGCGTCGGCGCCGGAGCGGGCTGCTTCCGCTCCGGTGCTGCCTCCGGCCGCTGCCGGACCGGTCGTCACGCCGGAGCCATCGGTGCTGCCTGAGCCGTCTGCACGGCCGGTGCCGTCGGCGCTGCCGGTGTCGTCGGCGCTGTCGGAGCCGTCTGCACGCCAGGTGCCGTCCGTGCTACCGGGGCCGTCCGCGCGCCCGAAGTCGTCAGCGCTCCCGGAGCCACCGGCGCCACCGGTGCCGTCGGCGCGCCCTGAGTCGTCGGCGCGCCCTGAGTCGTCGGCGCGCCCCGAGTTGTCGGCGCACCCAGAGTCGTCGGCGCTCCCGGAGCCACCGGTGCCGTTGGCGCGCCCTGAGTCGTTGGCGCGCCCAGAGTCGTCGGCGCTGCCGGTCCCGTCTGTGCGCCCGGTGTCGTCGGCGCTGTCGGAGCCGTCTGCGCGCCCGGTGCCGCCCTCACTACCGGGGCCGCCGGTGCGCCCGGACCGTCTTCCGCTGTCGCCGCGGCAGTGGCACATCTGGTTTCACAATCAGTTCGACGCCGGCGACGGCCACACGACCGCACCCGTGGACGCGGTCGCCTCCGCGCTGCGGCTGTCCGGCCGTCTGGATGTGGACGCGATGCGGGCCGCTCTGGCCGACGTGGCCGAGCGGCACGAAATCCTGCGGACCGTCTATCCACAGACCGACGGCATACCCCGCCAGCTCGTCCTGCCACCGGAGGAGGCTGTGCGGGAGGTGGAGCCGGTCTCGATCGACGAGGCGGAACTCCCCGGCTGGCTGGCCGACGTCGTGGGCGCCGCCTTCGATGTCGCGACCGAGGTGCCGGTGCGGTTCGCGCTGGCCGAACTGAACGACGCGCAGCACGTGCTCGCGGTCGGCGTGCATCGCATCGCCGCCGACCACGAGTCGATGGCCGTCCTCCTGCGCGATCTGCTGATCGCCTTCCTCGCGCGGCGCAATCGCGCGGTGCCTTCGCGCCCGCCGCTGGCACTGCACTACGCCGACCACGCACTGCTGCATGCCCAACTCCTCGGCGATCGACACGATCCCGCCTCGGTCGCGGCCGGGGAGATCGAATACTGGCGGGAGGTGCTCGCCGGAATATCCGATCCGCTGCCCCTGCCCGCGGATCGCCCGCGCCCGCCGGTGGCTTCCGGGCGCGGCGCGGAATATCCGTTCCCCATCGACGCCCGGCTCCGGGAGCGAATCGACGAGCTGGCGCGGACGTCGGGTGTCGACCTCTTCACCGTGCTGCACGCGGCGTTGGCCGTCCTGCTCGCGCGGCTGTCGGGGCGGCGCGACATCGTGGTCGGCACTCCGGTTTCCGGCCGCAGCGAAGGTGCCCTCGCCGCGCTGATCGGCCCGCTGGAGAATCTGGTCGCACTGCGGACCCCGGTGGACCCGGCGCTGCCGTTCACCGAGCTGCTGGCGACGGTGGCGCACCGCGACCGGGACGCGTTCGAGCACGCCGTCCTGCCGTTCGAGCTCCTGCTGGAAGGGCTGAGCCCGCGGCGTTCGCGCGACCGCCACCCGCTGGTGCAGGTGCTGCTGGCGGTCCGTGAGCCGGATCGGACTCCGCTGTCGTTGCCGGGCCTGTCGCTCGCGCCGGTCGAGATCGACTGCACCGCAACGCCGTTCGATCTGCAACTCACCGTGGCGCCGGTCCGCTCCGGCGGCCGCGGGCAGGAGCTGACCGCGCGATTCGGGTATGCGACCGATCTGTTCGACGAGCCGACGGTGGCCCGTCTGGCCGATCGATTGCTGCGGTTGCTGACCGAGGTTACCGACGCTCCGGACCGCCCGATCGGTGACCTCGAGGGTCTCGCTCCGGACGAGCTGACCCGGATCGTTTACGAATACAACGACAATCGGCACCCGGTCGCGCCGGCGCTGCTGCTGGACGGCTTCCGCCGGGCCGTGGCGCAGGTGCCCGACGCGACGGCCGTCTCCTGCGCGGGCGCCGAACTCACCTACGCCCAATTGGACGCTCAGGTCAACCAGCTTGCCCGCCTGCTCATTTCCCGCGGGGTGCGACCGGAGACCACGGTCGGCCTGGCCGTTCGCCGGTCCCCGGATCTGCTCGTCGGGATGTACGCGATCCTGGCGGCCGGTGGCGTCTGTGTGCCGCTGGATCCCGACGATCCGGCCGATCGCACGGCACATATCGTCGATGTCGCGCGGCCGGTCTGCGTGGTGACCACCGTCGCCGACGTCATCACCGTGCCCGCGCGCATCCCCCTGCTGCGGTTGGACACGATGGATCTCGGCGGGTTCGATCCGAGCCCGATCAGGCCGCCGGAACTGCTGTCGCCGTTGCTCCCCGGGCATCCGGCCTACATCGTCTTCGCTCCGGCAACGGCGGGCCGGCCGACGGGCGCCGTGCTGTCGCACGCCGCGCTCGACCAGCAGATCGAGTGGATGTCGGCGGCCTATCCGCTGGGCAGCCGGGACGTCTATCTCCAGTGGACGGCGGTGACCGCGGATGTGGCGCTGTGGGGCTGCCTGCTGCCTCTGCGCGCCGGCGCCACGCTGGTGCTCGCCACGCGCGGCAGCGAGCGTGATCCGCGCGTTCTCGCGAAAACGATTGCCGCCCAAGGTGTTACGGTCACCGACTTCTCCCCGTCGGCACTGTCGGAATTCGCCGAGCACACCGCCGCGGGAAGCTGCCCCACGTTGCAGGACGTCTTCGTCATCGGCGAGGAGTTGTGCCCGGAAACCGTCGATGCGGTACACGCCGTCTGCGATGCCCGCGTGCACCAGCTGTACGGGCCGCCCGAGGCCGCGATCTCGGTCACCTACTGGCCGGCGGACGGCGAGGATCGGCCGGTCGTGCCGATCGGGTTGCCGCAGTGGAATGTTCGCGCCTACGTGCTCGACGACCGCCTGCGTCCCGTGCCGGAGGGGGAGCAGGGCGAACTGTATGTCGCCGGAGAGCGGCTGGCCCGCGGATACCTGCGGCGACCCGGTGCGACCGCGGAACGTTTCGTGGCCGACCCGTTCGGCTCCGGTGAACGCATGTACCGGACCGGCGATCGGGCGCTCTGGGATGCCCCGGAGGACACGCGGCCCGCACGCCTGGTTCGGCTGGGCGGCACGGATCATCGGATGGAATTCCGGCGGCGGCCGGGCGCGACCCGGATCGGCGGGACGGCACCGTCCGAGCCGATGCGTGCCGAGCCCGAGTTCCGCGCGGCCGTCACTCCCACGGAGCAGGTGGTCGCGGAGGCCTTCGGCTCGGAACTCGCCCGCGAGCGGGTAGGCGCGGACGACGACTTCTTCGCAATCGGTGGCGGTTCCGCCCTCGCCCTCAGAGTGGTGACCCGGCTGGGCGCGGCGCTCGGCGAACGGGTGCCGCTGCGATGGCTGTTCGAGAACCCCACCGTCGCGGGGCTCGCGGCCGTTCTCGACGCGGAGATCCATGCCCGCCGCCGGCCTCGCCTCGGTTCGATCGAGCGTCCCGAGCGGCTGCCGCTCGCTCCGGCGCAACAGCGGATGTGGTTCCTCAACCGTTTCGACCGTGGTGATGCCGGCACGCCGGAGTCGCGCCCGCATGCCGAGGCCCACCACCTGAGCTTCGCGCTGCGGTTGACCGGCAGCCTGGACACCGAGGCGCTCGGTACCGCATTCGACGACGTTCTCGTCCGGCACGAGATCCTGCGCACGGTGTATCCGGACACCGCGGACGGACCGGTGCCGACGGTGCTCCCCGCCGATATCCGGCTGGAGCTGCGTTCCGAACGGCTCGACGCGGACGATGTACCGGAAGCGGTGAAGGCAA
>NZ_BAFQ01000030.1 GCF_000308375.1 Nocardia aobensis NBRC 100429
GCGCGAAGCGCCGCCCTTGATCCTCTATAGCCAAATTCGGCAATGACCCATGCAGCCGGTCGGTGCAGGTCGTTACCGTGGAGTCGTGACGGGGAACGATCTCGCTGGCTGGGCGGCGGAGCTGGCCCAGGAGCAGCTGCACGGGTTGCCGCGTCGGTGGCGCCATGTTGCCGGCGTTGCTCGAAGGGCAGCTCTGGCGACGGAGTTGGTGGACGACGCCGCGCTGCTGGTGGCCGCCGCATGGCTCCATGACATCGGATATGCACCGAAGTTGGTACGGACCGGATTTCATCCCGTCGACGGCGCAACCTATCTCGCTCAGATAGGTGCCTCGGACCGTTTGTGCGCTCTGGTGGCCAACCACTCCTGTGCCTGCGTCGAGGCCCGAAATCGTGGCGTGCCGCTGGAGTGGGAGGACGAGCAGACCTCGCTGCGGGATGCACTCTGGTGGGCGGATATGACCACCACGGCGGCCGGTGACGATACGACGTTTGATGAACGCGTCGCGGACGTGTACCGGCGGTATGGGCCGGACCATGTCGTCAGCCGTTCGATTCGGGAGGCGACTCCGGATCTACGGGAGGCTGTAGCGCGGACGGAGGTTCGTTTGCAGTCTCATGTGAAATAGGGATCAGGATCAGGATCGAGGCCCTTCCGAATCCGCTCTCTGACCGACGGGTGGATGTCGAGACTGGCGAGGTCGGATGGATCGACCCAGAGCACCTCTTTGGATTCAGAGCTTGAGCGAAGATCACCGCCGATCGGTTCCGCGGCGAAGCAGATCGAAAACTCTTGCCGCACTTCGCCATCGTCGTAGGCAATGACATGTTTCGGGTTCGAGAAGACACCGACGAGCGTTGTTGCGCGTACTAGTACTCCGGTCTCCTCCTCGACTTCACGGACCACGGCATCGGCAACGGTCTCGCCGAGCTCCATCCCGCCTCCTGGAATGGAGTACCGATCGTTGTCGGTCCGGCGGATCAGCAAGATTCGGCCATCGTCGTCCCGAACTACAGCGCTCACAGCGACTTTGAGGCTGTTCGCGGCGGGAGCCTTCGGATCGTCGAGATAGTCGGTCCTCATGCGGCACCAACCTGGAGATTCGGCACCGTAGATGTTGCCCAGACGTGCTCGAAACTTGTCGTGTAGGTGTCGAACAGGTCCCCGCCGGCCAATTTCCGAAGGTGCATTGCAGGCGCATACGCGCCGGGCTGGCCGTAGACGTGCATGTTGACGATCATCTGGTCATCGAATCGGAACACCGAGTTGTACAGCGTGGTCTTGTGATAGCGGAGGTCCACCCCGTCGATATCCGCCAAAGGCGCAATCAAGGCCAATGCGTTCTGGATTCGTGCGGATACGGTGCCCTCCGCCAAACGCTCCTCGGAGCTTCGCTTCTTGGCTTCTGCCGCTGTCGGATCTCCGAACAGGAGACGGATCGACGTCCCTTGAGCGGCTTTTTGCTTGATGGTTCGTGTGAACGACGGTTCCTCGGCAAGGAAGAGACCTGCCAGCACCAGCACCTCGATGCGCTCATTGGCGTTGGCGAGGAGTCGGCTCCACAGATCACTCGGGACTGAGTTCCGGTGCGGATAGACGGCAACGACTTCGGACTGCGCAATCTCGGACTGCCTGTCCTGGCTGATCGCATCAGGCCACAGGTAGGTCTCGGATTCTTTGACCAGGGCGGCGACGGTGTGGCGATGGCGCGGGTACGGGACGCGCCCCTTCGTGATCCAACGCTCGACGGTCTTCTGATCCACACCCGTTGCATCGGCCACGTGGCCGGTGTTGAGCCCGTTGCGGAGCAGGGCCTCTCGCAATCTTTCGTTCGCCATGCCAACCCCTTAAGGGACGAGTAGGGACGTCTTGACTGTACTCGAGACGTCTCAAGATGTCCACGTATGTGGTGCTGACGTCACTGCGAAATCCGGAAAGTAATGGGTGTCAACGGATTCCAGCAAACAACGGAGGAACATCCCAATGGCACTCAAGGATCTGCGTTTCAACGTCGCATTCAACGAAGCGTTCGAGAAGGGCCTCGTGCTGGTCGGCGAGATCGAGCCCGACACCGAGTACAACCAGAACCGCAACGCTCCGGCTCGTCAGAAGGTCGACCCGGTGACCGGTCTGCGGCAGTGGAAGGCCACCGCCACGAACCCGGCCGAGACGAACCCGAAGAAGTCCAGCATTCAGGTGATCTTCCTGGCGGACGTGGCCCCGGTGCCCTCGACGCCCGAGGTGCTGCCCGGTATGCGCTCGATCGTGCTGGAGAACGTCACCCTTCAGCCCAAGGTCACCGGTCAAGGCGAGTTCAAGACCCTCGGCTGGACCGTGCGGGCTACCGGCATCGCGGGCGACAACTCCGGCGCCAAGGTCCCCGCGGCTGATCCGGGTGCGGCTCGTCCGGCTCGTGGCGACTCGAAGGCTGCGTGACCGCCATGTCGTTCATCAGCGCACACATCAGCAAGTTCGATGGCATCGAGGCCGAGTACTGCCCGGCGCGCGACACCGCATCGGGGCCGGTCCGGGCCTCGGTGAGCGTGGAGATGAACCACGAGGCCATCGGGTACGCGCGGCTGTATCTGTCGATCGAGGATGCTCGCACACTCGCTGAGCAGCTGCCGCAGATCCTGATGATGCACGACGTGGCGGAGCGTCTGGCAGCGGAAAAGGCTGCCTGATGTTCACGCCTGAGCGGGGAATGCGTGCGGCGCGGGTGTTCGCGGTCCTGGTGATCGTGGGCGTCGGCGCTGCCGCGTTCCGGCTGTCGTTCGCCACGCTGCGGGATCTGGCCAAACTGGCGCACATCCCCGCGTCGGATGCGTGGCTGTTCCCGCTGATCATCGACGGCACGATCGTTCAGGCCACCGCCGGCGCTTTGGTCCTCGCCAAGTCGACCGAACGACGGTTCTTCACGCGGGTTTTGGTGGTCGGGGCGCTGGTGTCGGTGGCGGGCAACAGCATCCACGCCGTAGCGGCCGGTAAGGAACTTCCGGCGTGGCTGTGCGCGATCGTTGCGGCCATTGCCCCGATATCGCTGCTCGTGGACACGCACGGCCTGGCGGTGCTGTTCCGTGCCGCCCAAAGCAATCCGGCCCCGGTCCCTGCTCCGGCGATGGCTGAGGCCGAGGAGGACTCTCGGACCGCTGCGGAGGAGTCCGACGAGCCCGCGGCCCCCGAACCGTCTGTCCCGGTGGTGGCTGCTGCGCCGGTGATTCCTGTGGCGCAACCGATTCCTGTTTCTCGACCTGTGCAGCCTCCGTTGCTGCCGGTCTCTGTCCCGATCGGGAGCTGATCATGACTGTTGTCGACATGGTGCCGTATGCGGCGTCGGCAGCGGGCGCGCTGATCTTCGCGGCATACATCCTGCCGTGGGGCCGCCGTCCCGCCACCACGACCGCTGCGGGCCTGGAACATGACCTGGCCGAAGCGCCGGAGGTTCTGCGTCCTGCGGTGCTGTCGTTCGCTTCGACCGCCCACGCCCAGCTGATGTTCGCCCTGCTCAAGCTCGGCTCACCTGAGACCGGGTTCCCGCGCGTGGAGTGGTGGGACTACTCCCGCCACGGCCTGACGGTCGACGTGCTGATGCGGGGCGGGCAAACCCTGTCCGACTGGAGCAACGACGACACCTGCTCCCGCATCGCTGACCACGTCGGCGTTCAGCAGGTCACCGTGTCTTCGCCTGCTCCGGGCTGGGTGCGGCTGGAACTGCGGGTGCACGACACCTTGGCCGATTCGGTCACCACCGACCCCGGCACGGTGGCTGCCGGTGTCGACCTGGAAGCGGTTCCGGTGGGCGTGCGGGAAGACGGTACGCCGTGGCTGCTGCGAATCCTCTACTCGCACATCCTTCTTGCCGGTGCCACCGGTTCAGGTAAGGGCTCGGTGCTGTGGTCGATCCTGGCCGGCCTCGGCCCGGCGATCAAAGCCGGGTTCGTAGATGTGTGGATGGCCGACCCGAAGGGCGGTGTGGAGTTCGGGCGCGGTGAAAACCGGCTGTTCGTCCGCTTCGCTGTCGATGCCTCCACCATCCTCGCCATGCTGCGCGAGGCCGTGACCGAGATGGACGAACGCCTGGCTCGGATGCGCGCGGCGGGGGTGCGCAAGCTGGTCCCGTCGCCGGATGAGCCGCTGATCGTGATCATCATCGATGAGGCGGCATCGTTGTCGTCGTATGCCGACCGGGACGAGCAGAACGAGTTCCGACGTCTGACCGGCATGTTGCAGTCCAAAGGGCGTGCGGCCGGCGTCTCGGTGATCGCGGCCCTTCAGGACCCGTCGAAGGAGACGATGCCCAACCGGCAACTGTTCCCGGTCCGTGTCGGCCTGCGCCTGGACGAACCGACGCAGACCGCGATGGTGCACGGGCAGGGCGCCAGGGATCGGGGTGCGTTGTGCGACAAGATCCCCGAAACCACGCCCGGTGTCGGCTACGTCGGCGAAGACGGCACCACCGAGTTCGTGCGTGTGCGTGCGTTCTGGATCTCCGACGAACAGGCCGACGCGATCGTGGACATGTATTCCCCGGCAACCGATTGCGCCCCGGCCGCCGATTACAGCGACTTCGACCCCGACGACTTGGGCGACGACATCCCCGGCGACGGCTACACGGGACCGGTGGCGGCATGAAACGCGGACTCGTCACCGAAAATCACGTGGTCATCTACTGCGACAACTGCGGCGACCTCTACACCGACCGTGCTGGTGAGGCGGTCTGCTTCACCTCCACCCACCAGGCCGCCTACCACCTCGCTGGCGGCCGCAACGGCTGGCTCTACGACGGTGACCGCATCACCTGCGACGGGTGCGCGATCACCGCTGAATGCGACCTGCGCGGCCACCTCTTCCCCTCTGCGAACGACCTTCGCCGCTGCGACCGCTGCGGTGCCCCCGATTACGAACAGGAGG
>NZ_BAFQ01000029.1 GCF_000308375.1 Nocardia aobensis NBRC 100429
TTTCTTGAATGATCATCAAGAAGGGTAGCGGCTTCTTGACTGTCGTTCAAGAACTCTCTACCGTTGCCGAACGATCTTCTTGGATGACGTCCAAGAAGAACTGCGGCGAGGCGGAAAAGGGCACACGATATGACGAGCAGCGGGCCGGATCAGCACGAGGGAACAGCGGTACAGCGACGTGAGGTCGCCTTCGCGTCCGGGACGGACATGTGCGCGGCATGGCTGTACACCCCACCCAACTCGCGGGGACCGCGGCCCATGGTGATCATGGGGCACGGGTTGGGAGCGGTTCGTGAGATGCGCCTGGATGCCTATGCCGAGCGGTTCGCCGCAGCGGGCTGGTCGGTGCTGGTGTTCGACTACCGCCACCTCGGCGCGAGCGACGGATACCCACGCCAACTGCTCGATATCGGCAGGCAACGCGCGGATTGGCATGCCGCCCTGGCCTTCGTACGCACCCTACCGGAGGTCGATGTCGACCGGATTGCGTTGTGGGGCAGCTCTTTCGGTGGCGGACATGTCCTTCAGGTCGCTTCCGAGGACAGCCGCATCGCGGGGGTCGTGGCCCAGTGCCCCTTCACCGACGGACCCGCGTCGTTGCGCTCGCGTCTACGGACCGGCCCGCTGAGCGCGATAGCGCTGACAGCGGCCGGCGTCCTCGACACGGTCGGTTCCTGGTTCGGCGCGAAGCCGATCCTGTTGCCGATGGCGGGGACGTCCTGGATGCCCGCGTTCGTGACCTCACCCGACGCTCTCGCCGGTGCTTCCGCACTCCTGCCCGCGGGGACACGGCTCTCGCGGCGCACCACCGCATTGTTGAAACGGATGCCCTCGGTGCGGGCTCAGGTGTCGAAGAACATCGAGCTGACCGAGATCGACGGTGGGGAAGAACCCGCAACCGTTGTCGGTCGCGACAGCATATGGGGTGTATTGCGCGGCCCCGCTGGTGAATTCGATGCCGCCAACGCCCTGGCCGCACGGCTGGCGCTGCACCTTCCGCTCTATCGGCCCGGTCGCGCGCTGGCTCGCTTCAGCACTCCGACGCTGCTGTGTGTCTGCGACAACGACGCGGCCGCGCCCGCGAAGACCACGAAGCGTCGTGCGCGGGGCCTGGCACACGTGCACGTCCAGAACTACCCTTGCGACCACTTCGACATCTACGTGGGCGAGCACTTCGAACGCGCCGTGCGTGACCAACTCTATTTCCTGGCAACACAATTCGACTACACCGCACGCAGCGCGCAGTAGGTCGCCCGGCCTCGTGGACGTGCGGAGACAGTACTCAGCCGGCGGCTGCGGCAAGACCGCGAGCGCTGTTCAGCAACGTCTCGATAACCGCGCGCCGCTGGGCCTGTTCCGTTGGATGGGTCAGCAAGCCCTCGACGACGAAAACGCCGATCGCGACCAGTGGATCCACTTCGTCAGCGGGCACGCCGAGTTCGATCAGCTCCGCCCGGAACAATCCCTCGGCCAGCGCGTGGAACTGCTCGTGCCATTCCCGAATGGACGCGGACTCCTCGGCGCGCGTGTGCACCGTGCTCACCAACCGGCCCAGCTGCTCCAATTCCTCGACCAGCCACAACAGCCGATCAGCCAGCCCCGAGTCCAGCACTTCGCCGTAGGAAGCCATCGAGTCGGCCAGGACCGCGTCCAGCACCGCGATCAATACCGCGTCCTTGTCCTGGAAGTACCAGTACAGCGTGTTCGACACCACCCCGGAATCCCGGGCGATCCGCGCCATCGATGCCGCGTCGTAGCCTTCCTGGACGAACAGCCGCCGTGCAGCGGCCACGATTTCCGCACGCTTCTCTTCTCGATCACGTGGCCGTCTGTTCCGGGGCATCTCCAGTCCTGACTCGTCATCCGGCGTCGACCCAACCTTATCTTGGACGGCCCCCAAGACACGCCACCACCCGACGCCTCGGAACGTCCTGTACTGCCGCCTATCGAGCGCTGTGCGCCGCAACATCGCCCAGGATTTCCGGTCAGCGCGATACCCCTCGGACCTCGTCCTCGACCGGAATCTTCGGGCGCTGCGATCCGGTCACCACGCGTCTCCTTCCCGATCTTGTGCTCGGAGCGTAAACCGACCGACCTGCCGGACAGTTCGACGCGCTGAAGGAGTCGATGATCGAACAAATGTTCGAGACTGCGGTAGGCTGCCTCGCGTGAACACACATTCGACCGCATTGGCATCGAATGCTCCGGCACGGGGATGGTCGGAACTGGCCGATGTCGACTTGCTGCGCACCCTCGTCGAAACCGAGCGCCGCCGGCGCCGATTGGGTGCGGCCATGGTCGCGGCCGTCGCCGAGGCAGAGCGCCGCGGCCTCGCCGCCGACACCGGCTACCGGGACACAGCGGAGCTCTTGAGCGATCTACTGCGGATCAGCGCCTCCGAAGCTCGTCGGCGAATCGAATACGCCGCCCCGCGAGCCCGCTCCCACGCCAGAAAGGCGTGGCGGGCGATGGCGGCAGCGGGCTGAGACCGAGTTCGGGTGCGGGACGGAAAAATCCATCGCCGAGCAGCTGCCACGCGGCGGTGCCACCAGAGCTTCGCGGCGGCCCTGCAGATCCGCATCGCACCGATCCACGGCGGCGGCCCGCTAGCGTGGTCCGGGAAGCGCGGTACACGAAGTGCCCGCGCACGACCCGGAGGTGACGAATGACCAGCGGCACATCGGCCGTCGAACTCGCGACGCTGACGGCGACCGGGGACGTGCGGGCGGCGGGAGATATCTTCCGCACCGCGATGGTCGGTCTGCCGCCGCTGCCGGACGGCGCCGAAGGACTGGTCGAGCCGGGGCGCACGCTCGGGGCGCGGCTGGACGGGCAGTTGGTCGGGGCGGTCGACTCCTATACGAGTTGGCTGGTGGTGCCCGGCGGGCAGCGTCTTCCGCATGCGGCCGTCACGCACGTCGGCGTGCTGCCGACCCACACTCGCCGGGGTGTGGTGAGCGCCCTGTTGCGGCGTCAGCTGGCCGATATCGCCGAGCGCGGTGAGGTGGTCGCGAGTCTGCGCGCCACCCAGGGCGGCATCTACGAGCGGTTCGGGTACGGGGTGGCGAGTTCGTACGCGACGCTCGAGGTGGATCGACGGCAGGCCCGGTTGCGCGACACCGTCGCCCCGGGCGGGCCGGTGCGATACCTCGATGCCGAGAACCGGTGGGAGACGCTCGCGAAAGCCTATGCGGCCGCAGATATTTCATGGAACGGCGCGATCGACCGGCCGCCGTATTGGTGGCGGTTCCAGGAGTTGGCGGCCGGCAACACCGGCTGGACGGTGGTGCACGGCGAGCCCGGCGCCGAGGACGGATTCCTGCGCTATCACCCTTCGGACAGCGCGGGCTGGCCACGCAATCCGCAGCGCACGATCGTCGTCGACGACTGGGTGGCGACCACGCCCGCGGCCTATCGCGGACTGCTGCGGCACCTGCTCACCCACGACATCGTGGACCGGATCGTGATCACCTTCGCACCGGTCGACAGCGCACTGCGGCACCTGTTCACCGACGAGCGTGCGGTCTCGGTCGCCGGCGTGCACGACGAGAGCTGGCTGCGGCTCGTGGACGTCCCGACGGCGCTGCAACGCCGAAGCTACCGCCAGGCACCGGCAGTGGTCCTCGCGGTGACCGACGACATCCTGCCCGCCAACACCGGCTCCTACCGCATCGCCGCCGACACCGTCACCCGCGTCGACGCACCCGCCGATCTCACCACCGACGTGGCCACCCTCGCCGCGGTGTACCTCGGCGGATCCACCTGGCAGCAACTGGCCCTCGCCGGTCGGGTGAGCGAAAACCGCAGCGGCGCAATCGAAGACGCGGACAACCTGTTCACCACCACCTCGGCCCCGTTCGCCGGGACCTACTTCTGAACCCGGCGAGACGACCTACGTCAGTGCCGGTCCGGTGCACCCGCTGAGGCGAGGCCGCTGCGGGCTGCCGCACAGGAAGGACCGCCACGCGCTAACATAACGCTTGTACGGTTTAGCACCTCCGGCGAGTGGGAGCAGCCCATGTGGGATCCCGAGAAATACCGCAGTTTCGGCGACCATCGCTCACGACCGTTCTTCGAACTGGTGGCCCGCATCGACGCCGAGAAACCGCGCCGGGTGGTCGACCTGGGATGCGGTCCCGGACAGCTCACCGGCGTGCTGGCTCAGCGGTGGCCGCAGGCGCGCATCGACGCGTTCGATTCCTCACCCGAAATGGTCTCGGCGGCAAGAGAATCCGGTATCGATGCCGAAGTGCGCTCCGCCGAGGAGTGGCAGCCGGCACCCGATACCGATGTCGTGGTGACCAATGCGGTGCTGCAGTGGGTGCCGACGCATACCGCGCTGCTACCGCGGTGGGTCGCGGCCCTGCCGTCCGGAGCCTGGCTGGCATTGCAGGTGCCGGGCAACTTCGACGCACCCTCCCATGTCGCCATCCGCGAACTCGCCGCGCGCGACGAGTGGCGGCCGCGCCTGGAATCGAGCGGCATCCTGCAACCGCGCGACGTCCTCGATCCGAGCGGCTACGCGACGCTGCTCACCGCGGCCGGATGCACGGTCGACGCCTGGGAGACCACCTATCTGCAGCGGCTGACCGGCAACGATCCGGTCCTCGAATGGGTGACCGGAACCGCGCTGCGGCCGGTCCGGAGTGCGCTCGACGACCAAGCGTGGACGGAGTTCACCGCGCAACTCGCCCCACTCCTGCGCGGCGCCTATCCCCAGCGCGCGGACGGAACGACCTGGTTGCCGTTTCGGCGGGTCTTCGCCGTGGCCCACAAGTCCGCTGACTAGCGCCTCCGAATGACTTGTGCCGCAATGCATACCGCATCGGACGGACAACCCGGGTAGCATTGTGAGACGATTCCGAAGGGGGACATCATGTCGTCGAACAGTCATCCGGAGCAGGCCGACGATCCACGTGCCCGGTGGCGCCACCTGCCCGCCGAACCCGCCTACTACGTCGAGGAAACCGACGTCGACGGGAGTTCATCGAGCTCCACGGTGCCCGCCGTCGACCCGGCCCAGGACTTCGTTCGGCTTTACGGCGCCTAGGTTCGGCTTTTGAGAACCTGAATACCCGCCGCAGGAAAGCGGGGCGGATTCAGCGTCGGACGCGATAGCGAATATGCGTAGCCGCAGGCGTATTGATCACCTCGACGATGTCGAGTTCGATCTCCGCCGGCAACATGTCGAACAAGCGACGCCCACGACCGAGCAACACCGGAATCACATGGATCTGCAGTTCGTCCAGTACCCCCGCTGTCAACGCCTCGCGCACAGTGTAGGCGCCGCCGCGTATCTGCACATTCCGCTCCCCAGCAGCAGCTTTCGCCTGTGCCATCGCGCTCTCGATGCCGTCCTGCACATAGGTCACCAGCGGGTAACCCCAGCGAGCAGCCGGTGCGGGCGGGCGATGGCTGGGTACGAAGATCGGTTGACCGTTGTGATCGCCACCCCAGTGGTCCATCAGCTCCGCGGTCCGCCGGCCCGACAACACCGCACCCGCGGCGTTCCACTCCTCCTGGAACTGGGCGAGCGGCCCGGCCGCGTCGGTCTCCTCGGCCCACAGGTGCAATCGCTCACCGTCCTCACCGCCGAGGAAGTCATCGGAATCCGCGATATACCCGTCGAGCGACATCGACATATCCAGCACTGATACACACATAGTTGACTCTTTCGCAGGTTTCGAGAGTGAGCTTCCTACCCGATCGGACGACGGCGGTCCGTGGAATTCATCGCCAACTCGCCGCAGGTTCCGACGAGCGGCGGACCGCGCCGACTGGGCGCCGGGCGCTCTCGGCGGCGGATTCCATGGTGGAGGGCAGTGCGGTGCGCGTCCAGTCACCGGCGAGGAACAGACCCCGCACCGGGGAGGTCTGCTCCAGGCGCAGGGATTCCGAGGAACCGGCACCGCACGCCGGATATCGAGTCACGTCCCGTGACAACCCCTACCGCCCGCACCCCCGCACGAGGCGCAGCCGTAGCATCGAATGAGCTCCATCCATGTCTGATAGCCCCGACCGATCCGGAGGACATCATGACCACACCGGGCGATTTCACGTTCGAGGATGCGTACCAGGGCGATGCCGGCCCGTTCTCCGGCGCCAAACCGCCCTGGAGTATCGGCGAGCCGCAGCCGGAGCTGAAAGCGCTTGCCGAACAAGGGAAATTCCACGGCGACGTCCTCGACGTCGGCTGCGGAGAGGCCGCGATCTCGCTGTATCTGGCCGAGCGCGGTTTCACGACGGTCGGGCTGGACTCCGCCCCGACCGCCATCGAATTGGCCCGCGCCGAGGCCGCGCGGCGCGGACTGACCACCGCCACCTACGAGGTCGCCGACATCACCTCGTTCACCGGGTACGACGGCAGATTCGGCACCATCGTCGACAGCACCCTGTTCCACTCGATTCCGGTCGACCAGCGCGACGGATATCAGCGTTCCATCGTCCGCGCGGCGGCCCCGGGCGCGTCCTACTTCGTGCTCGTCTTCGACCGCAAGGCGTTACCGTCCTCACCCGAGGGGTTCGGCCCCAATCCGGTGACCGAAGACGAACTGCGCGAGCTGGTTTCGAAGTACTGGGTCATCGACGACATCCGCCCGGCCCGCATCCACGGCAACGATCTCCCCCGCGACGATCGATCACCGGTCCACTTCCAGGACGTGCGCGACGAGCCCGGCGGCCGCAGTTCGGTTCCCGCCTGGTTGCTGCAGGCCCACCTGGCTGTGGCCTGACCGGTGTTCGCGCGGTCCGCACGAGACTGCCGGCTTATCCGCCCTGCGGCACGAACTTCGATTCGGCGCGGGCCTGGTAGTCCGGCAGCTGGGCCGCTTTGTCGAGGGAACCCTGCGATTTCGCCCAGTCGGCCAGGGTCGTCAGGGTGCCGGCGAGCTCGGGTCGCAGCTGGAGGCGGAAGTCGAACTCGGGCAGGATCTTTCGGATGAGGTCCGCCGACAGCTGAGTCGAGGCGGCAACCGCGGTGATCGCCGGCTCGGCTCCGGAGGTCAGCTCGGTTCCCGCCTCGCCGAGGGCCGCGAAGAAGGCGGTCAGCGCATCGGGCTTGCGGGTGACGGCGTTGTCGGTGGCCAGGTACAAGCTGTGCTGACTGTAGGTGCCGCCCGCGAGTTCGACCGCGTCACCGCCGAGTGCGTCGATCACCTGGGCCTGGTACGGCTGGAAGATCGCGACCGCGTCCACATTGCGCTGCCCGGCAGCGGTCACCATCGCCTGCGGTGCCACCTGCACCAATTTGGCGCCGATATTGTTGTGCGACAACGCGTTCGACGCGAAGTACGCCGCGCTCGTACCCAGCGGTGTCCCGACGGATCGGCCGCCGAGATCCGCCAGCGAGGCGATTCCCGCGCTGCGCCGGGCGACGATTCGCGAACCCTCCCAGCGCGATCCGTCGCCGACGATGCGCAGTGCGGGCGAACGGGTCAGCGCCGCCGCGGCCGGGACATCCGCGGCGGTGGCGATGTCGAGTTGGCCGGCGGCGAGCGCCTGCAGCGCCTCGACCCCGGTGGAGAAGTTGACGACCTTCACCTTCACCCCGTGCCGGTCGAAATAGCCGGCCTGTTGCGCCACCGGTACCTGCGCCCAGGAGGGATCGACGACGAAGCCGACGGTGAGGGTGTGTGGATCGGATTCGTCGGCGCCGGAGCATGCGGCCAGCGGGACGATCAGCGCGACGAACGCGAGGAGTGCGATCAGGGCGCGGGACATCAGTGATTTCACGGGCTTCTCTTCATCTGCGGGTAGTGGAAGTCATTGCGGTACAGGGAGTTCGAGAACGTGTCAGGGCACCGTGCGCACGATTCCGAGTTCGTGGTGCAGGGTGCGGCGCAGTCGGCTGTACCCGGGCTGGTCGGCGAGCGTATCGGCGGGCCGCGGGCGGGCCAGCGGATTCGTGATCAGATCGACGATCTGCCCGTCGCGCAACACACCGATGGTGTCGGCCAGCCTGATGGCCTCGTCCACGTCGTGGGTGACGAAGACGACGGTGCGTTGCAGCCGGGTCCACACATCGATCAGCAGGTCCTGCATGTTGAGCCGGGTGAGTGCGTCGAGGGCGGCGAACGGTTCGTCCATCAGCATGATGTCCGGTTCTCCGGCGAGCATGCGGGCGATGCCGACACGCTGGCGCATACCGCCCGACAACCGACTCGGCCGCTGTCCGCCGACATCAGCGGGCAGACCGACGAGGTCGAGCAGCTCCGCGATGCGGTCCGGCCGCTCCCGCGCGGCGACTCCGTGTGCGCGCAAAGCGAATTCGATATTCGCCGCGACGCTCATCCACGGGAACAGCACGTCACGCTGGAAGGCCACACCCCGACGCGGATCGGGACCGGTCACCCGCTGCCCCGCGTCGGTGACGGTGCCGGTGGTGGGTGACAGCAGGCCCGCGAGGCAGTGCAGCAGAGTCGATTTGCCGCTGCCGGAGGCGCCGACGAGGACGGTGAACGAGCCGTCGGGCACCGTCAGATCGATACCGCGCAGCGTGGGTCGCTCCGTATCCGGGAAACGCACCACCAGTTCATGTGCGGCGATCGCCATCTCAGTTCACCTCCTTCGCCCAGCGCACCACCGGCGCGGTCAGCGCCGCGATCGCCAGATCGCAGGCCGCGCCGAGGACGCCGAGCACGATCAGGCAGAAGATCAGCCGATCGGCCTGGGAGAACAGCTGCGCCTGATAGATCCGATAACCGATTCCCGCTGTGGTTCCGGTCATTTCGGCGACGACGATCAGCACGAACGCCATGGCGGCACCGACCCGGATCCCGCCCACCACGTCCGGCGTCGCCTCCGGCAGCACGATCCGGGTGAGCGTGTGCCATCGGCTCGCACCGAGACAGCGCGCCGCCTGCAGGTAGTGCTCCGGCGTGCCGGCGAATCCGGAGTGGCTGTTGATCCATACCGGAACGAACACCCCCAACGCGATGACCAGCACCTTGCTGTTCTCACCTAGCCCGAACCACAGAATGGCCAGCGGAACCAGGCCGATGGTCGGGATCGGTGAAAGCAGCCGCAGCACGGGCTGCAACACCGCGCGTCCCGTTCGGGTGGTCGAGGTGACGATCGCGGCGAGCACGCCCGCGGCCACGCCGACCACGAGACCGAGCAGTGCGCGCTGCAGACTCGCGGCGATATCGGGCAGCAGCAGACCGTCGCTCCACAGCGCCTGCCCCGCGCGCGCGATCTGCGGCACGGTCGGAAACAGCTGGCGCGGAAAGCTTCCCGAGGCGGCCACCAGCGACCACACGAGTGCGGCCAGCACCAGCCCGGCCGCCGTGCCGCCGACGGTCCGCCAGTGCCGCGGCAGCCGTACGAGACGGATGCGATCGCGGCGCGGCGATGCCGGGGCGGTTGGCCCGGCGGTGTCCGGTGTGGTTCGCAGACTCGATGTCATGGGTCGAACTTCCTCGCGTCAATGACCGGCGGCCCGGCCGGTGAGAACCGGGCTAGGCGCCCGGAGGAACAGTGCCGCGCAGGTCGACGGCGACCGGGGCGGATCGCGGCGCGCCGATCGGCACCCAGTCGAACGGAACCGCCTGCGCCCGATAGACCATCGGCGTTCTGCTGAGGCGGTCCACGCCGGGCACGCGCGGCTCCCGGACCTCCGGTTCGCCCGCGACGCCGAGCCCCTCGTAGGGCGAGACGTACTCCCAGACCACCTGGCCCTGCGGCGTCACCTGGAATATGCGCCCCTGCATGCCCTCGGTGATCAAGGTGTTGCCGTTGGGCAGCCGCTGCGCGTTGCTGACGAACGAGCTGAAGAACGTCCACGACGGCAGACCGGAATCCTCGGCGGTGTACTGCCAGACGATCTGGCGCGTCGACGGATCCACCTCCAGCACACGGGATCCCGCGTAGATACCCAGCGGTGCCGGCGGATAACCGGCCCCGCCCTGGTTGTCGAAGATCAGAATGTTCCCGGCGCCCGGCAGGCCGTCGGCGATGAGGTGCGGATTGTGCTGCCCGGAGATCTGATCCAGCGGCCGCGGCACCTTGTGCGCGTTGATCCGCTGATGTTGCGCCCCGGCCTCGGCGTCGAAGTACGGGCCCAGCCGCCACACAACGGCTTTCGTGGTCTTGTCGATCAGGGCGACGACATTGGCCTTGCGGCAGCTGATGAGGATGTTGTCCGGGTGGAAGACAGTGTGCGGATCCGCGCGGTGCCAGTGATTGGGGCCCAGCGATTTCGCGCTGTTGATCTCCAGGTAGCCCCATGGATCGTCGGGATCGCGAAGTACCGTGGCGCGCAGCGCATCCCAGCCCGCCTCGGAGAACCCCAGTTCGCGCAGGTGGTCGCCGGCGCGCCACTCCCACACGATCGCCCCGCCGGGATCCACCTCGTAGAGTCCTTGATCGCCGACCGGGTCGGGGCCCAGACCGGGCACGACCCGTGGGATGGTGACCAGCAGCAGCCGGTTGCCGTTCGGCAGCAACTCCCAATCGTGGTTCTGCCGGGCGGCGCCGCCGGGCGCCTCCCGCCCCCATTCCCACACTCGCTCTCCCGACCAGCTCAGTTGTCCCACAGTGCGATTGGCGTAGATG
>NZ_BAFQ01000028.1 GCF_000308375.1 Nocardia aobensis NBRC 100429
TCCAATGGCGACCTGCCGCAGCGCGGCGCGGGCGGCGGCCTGCCGCAGCGGACCCCGGGTTCCAACGGCGCGCCGTCGCGCGAGGGTGCACCCACCGGTCTGCAGCGCGATGCCGGTAACGGTCTGCCGCAGCGGGACGCCGGAAGCGGCCTGCCGCAGCGGGACGCCGGTAACGGTCTGCCGCAGCGGGACGCCGGAATCGGCCTCCCGCAACGGGATTCGGGCAGCGGTCTGCCGCAGCGCGGTGCCGGTGGTGGACTGCCACAGCGCGAGGGCATCGGCGGACTCCCGCAGCGTGACGCCGGAAGTGGTCTGCCGCAACGAGAGTCGAATGAGGGTCTGCCGCAGCGTGCCCCGGCCGCGGGCGGTCTGCCGCAGCGGCAACCGGGCGCCGGTCTGCCGCCGCGGCCGGAACCCACCCCGGGGCTGAGCCTGCCCGGACGTCATGCGCCGCAGCGGGACAGCTCCGCCGCGGACGCGAATGCGGAATCCGGCGAGGGCCGCGAACGCGGCCGTCACAGTTACCGGTCGAATCCGCAGAAGACGGCATCGTTCTTCCAAACTCGGCTGCAGCCCGCAGCCGACGCCGGCCCGTCGGAAGGGGGGAGTCCGATCTTCGCCGAGATGATGTCGGCGTGGCTCGCGGACCCCAACCCGGACCGGTCCCAAGTCGCCGCCTCCTTCGAATCCCCAGGTGACGAAGGCTGGCAGGCTGCCCGGCGGGCAGTGGAAACCTCGTCGGAGAAGCGGACGGCGGCCGGATTGCCGCAGCGCGATCCCGGTAATCGGCTGGTTCCCGGTGGTGTCACCGGGCGGGCCGATCGGACGCCGAGCCGCGACCCAGAGTCGATCAGGTCAAGTCTGAGTCGTCACCAGCAGGGCGTCCGGGATGGCCGCGCAATGGGAGCAATGAACCTAACCGGAGATAAAGGAGACCGATGAACCCCGATCTAGGTGGTACGAACCGTCAGCTGGATTGGCTGGTTTCGAACTTCGCCAACGAGGTTCCGGGCGTCGCTCATGCCGTGCTGGTTTCGGCGGACGGCCTGTTGATGGCCGCGAGCGCTCAATTGCCCGTCGACCGTGCCGAACAGCTGTCCGACGTGACCGCAGGTTTGGCCAGCCTCTCTGTCGGCGTTTCGAACCTGTTCGAAGGCGGCACGGTACTGCAGTCCGTGGTCGAGATGGAACACGGTTACCTACTGCTCATGGCAGTCGGTGACGGGTCCTATCTGGCCGTGCTGACGAACACGTCCTGCGATATCGGCCAGGTGGGCTACGAGATGGCTCTGCTGGTCGAGCGGGTGGGCCAGACAGTCCAGGCCACACCTCGCGTCACGATGGGTTCCTGATGGTGGGATGGACATAGACAACCAGCACGTGGGGAGCGCCGAGCCCAGCCTCGTCCGTCCGTACTCGCTGACCGCCGGCCGTACGCGACCGACGGTGGAGTTGGCATTGGAGGCGCTCGTCGCATCGCATCCGGTCGCCCTAGAGCGGCAGTTCGAACTGACCAACATCGAGACGTCAATCGTGGAGTTGTGCAGAGAATCGCCATCTGTTGCGGAACTTGCTGCCCGACTGGGTATTCCGATCGGGGTGGCTCGAGTGCTCGTCGCCGACCTCATCGAGGCGGGACATGTTCGAGTTTCGGCGACTTTGAAAGACGATTCGAGCGACGATGAACGTCGCGAGCTGATCGAAAGGGTTCTCAGTGGACTCCGGCGTATTTGATTCGACGGCCCAGGTCGATACCCGCAACGCCAAGCCGACCTCCGCGAAGATCGTGGTGGCCGGTGGCTTCGGTGTGGGTAAGACGACCTTGGTCGGTGCTGTATCGGAGATTGTTCCGCTGCGCACCGAGGCTTTGGTGACCAACGCCAGTGTGGGCGTCGACAGCCTGGCCGCCGTGCCGACGAAGGCCACCACCACGGTGGCCATGGACTTCGGCAGGATCAGCCTCGCCGACGATTTGGTGCTTTATCTGTTCGGCACACCCGGCCAGTACCGCTTCTGGTTCATGTGGGACGACCTGATTCGCGGCGCCATCGGGGCGGTAGTGCTGATCGACACCAGACGGCTCGAGGATTCCTTCGCCGCCGTCGACTACTTCGAGGCTCGTGGGCTGCCGTTCCTGGTGGCCATCAACGAGTTCGACGACGCACCGCGGTATCCCCTGGAGGACATCCGCCAGGCGCTGGCCGTCCCGGCGGACGTGCCGATCATGTCGATCGACGCGCGCCGCCGCGAGCCCGTGAAGCAGGCGCTGGTCTCGGTCACCGAGTACGCGCTGCGCAAAGTGGTTCAGGGTTACTGATACGCCGGCGACCGGCCGCACGACGCGGCCGCGTCGGCGCGCGGTGGTACCACGACCGCCGATCGCCCGGTCCGGCGCGGTTACGCTCGGGGCGTGAAGATCTCGGCGCGTGAGTTTTTCGACGGTGTGCTCGATCCCGGTTCATATCGCAGCTGGGATCGAGAACCGATCGAGGTCGCCGCCGCGCCGGCCTATCGCGCGGAACTGACCGCCGCGGCCGAGCGCAGCGGTACCGACGAATCGGTGCTGACCGGTGAGGGACGGTTGCGCGGGCGGCGCGTCGCGGTGATCGCGTGTGAATTCGGTTTTCTCGCCGGATCGATCGGCGTGGCGGCCGCCGAGCGGATCGTCACCGCCGTCGAACGCGCCACCGCGTCGGGTCTGCCCCTGCTCGCCTCGCCCACCTCGGGTGGAACCCGCATGCAGGAGGGCACGGTGGCCTTCGTGCAGATGGTGAAGATCGCGGGCGCGGTGGCCGCACACAAATCGGCCGGCCACCTCTATCTGGTGTACCTGCGCAATCCCACGATGGGCGGGGTGTTCGCCTCCTGGGGTTCGCTGGGGCACATAACCTTCGCCGAACCCGGGGCGCTGATCGGATTCCTGGGCCCGCGAGTGTACGAAGCGCTCTACGACCGGCCGTTCCCCGAGGGCGTGCAGACCGCGGAGAATTTGTATCGCAACGGGGTCATCGACGGGGTGGTGCCGGTCCGGTTCTTCCGCCGGATCGCGCACCGCGTGTTGAATGTCGCGGTTCTCGTTGCGGGACAGGCGGATTCGCTACATTTCGCTTCGCCCGTGCAGGATTTGCCGGGAGTCCCGCCCGGTGACGGCGGCGTCGCCGGCGGTGCGGCCGGAGAACCCGCCGAGCGGGATGCCTCAGCGCCACAAGATGATTCGAGTACCGGGCAGACCGCTGTGGATGCGCCGCCTGTCGACCGAGCGGATGCACCAGATGTGGGGCGGGCCGATGTGTCCGGTGTCGGGCGAGCGGGTGCGCCGGGTGTGGAGCGAGTGGGTTCGCCGGGCGCTGAGGGAGCGGACACACCGGCGTGGGAGTCGGTGCTGATCTCCCGTGATCCGCGGCGTCCCGGCATTCGTGAGCTGTTGCGGCAGGCGACCGATCGGGTGCCGTTGAGCGGTACGGGGCAGGGCGAATCCGACCGCACCGTCGTCCACGCCCTCGCCCGCCTGCGCGGCGAGCCGTGCGTGATCTTCGGTCACGACCGGGCCGGTCAGACCGGTGAGAACACCATGGGGCCGGCGGCATTGCGCGAGGCGCGCCGCAGTATGCACCTGGCCGCCGAACTTCGTATTCCGCTGGTCATGGTCATCGATACCGCTGGTGCGGCACTGTCACAGGAGGCCGAGGAACGCGGCTTGGCCCCCGAAATAGCCCGCTGCCTGGCCGATCTGGCCACCCTGGGCACGCCGACCGTCTCGGTTCTGCTGGGGCAGGGCACCGGCGGCGGCGCACTTGCGCTGCTTCCCGCCGACCGTGTCCTCGCCGCCACGCATGGCTGGCTGGCCCCACTTCCGCCGGAAGGCGCCAGCGCCATCGTCTTCCGCGATACCGAACACGCCGCGGAACTCGCTGCCGACCAACGGGTCCGGGCCGCGGACCTCCTCGCCGACGGCGTCGTCGACCGCATCGTCGCCGAACATCCCGACGCAGCCCGCGAACCCATCGATTTCTCCCGGCGCATGGTCGCCGCGATCGCCGAGGAAGTCGCCGCCCTCCGCACGCAGCCCGCCGCCGCCCTCCGCGCCCGGCGGCAGAACCGCTACCGCCGCTTGGGAGTTCCCGGCTGACGACGAACCGTCACCCTGCCGTAAGGAGCGCGACGCCCACGCCGGTGCCGACCGAAGCGATCGCGTCACCGATCCGAGTGCCGCGTACGCCTGCCGGACCACAGCCTGCGGCCACGGACACCACGCAGCGACGAACGCCGAGCTTCGGTGTTCTGCCTGCCAGGGGCATATGTCCCGAACACGCAGGTGCGCGTCGTTGACGGCTCGGCAAACCGCTTCTACGGTCGGAACGGTGACCTTTCGCAGCGAGAGCAGCACAGTACCGTCGGTGATTCTCAACGACGGCCATCTGATTCCGAGGCTGGGCTTCGGGGTCTTCCAGGTGCCGGAGGAACAGACCTTCGACACAGTGACCGCCGCGCTCGAGGCGGGGTACCGCAGCATCGACACCGCGGCGGCGTACGGAAACGAGGCCGAGGTGGGGCGGGCGATCGCCGAATCGGGGCTGGCGCGCGACGAGGTCTTCATCACCACCAAACTGTGGAATGCCGACCAGGGCTACGACTCCACCCTGCGCGCGTTCGAAGCGAGTATGGAGCGGCTGGGGTTCGAGTACCTCGATCTGTATCTGATCCACTGGCCGGTGCCGAGCGCGGACCGCTACGTCGACACATTCCGCGCCTTCCAGTCACTGAAAACGCAGGGTCGCATCGGTTCGATCGGTGTCTCGAACTTCCAGCCGGAACAGCTGCGGCGACTGATCGGTGAGACCGGTGAAGTGCCGGCCGTGAATCAGGTCGAATTGCATCCGGCGCTCGCGCAGAACACGCTGCGTGCCTTCCACGCGGAACACGGCATCGCCACCGAGGCCTGGAGTCCGCTCGGCCAGGGCGCGGAACTGAAGGATCCCACCGTGGCCGCGGTCGCCGAACAGGTCGGCCGCACGCCGGCCCAGGTCCTGATCCGGTGGCATCTGCAGCTGGGCAATATCGTCATTCCGAAGTCGGTGAATCCCGAGCGCATCCGGGAGAACTTCGACGTGTTCACCTTCGAACTCGACGCCGAGCAGATGACCACCCTCAACGCGCTCGATACCGGCAGCCGCGTCGGCCCCGACCCCGACACGTTCACGATGGGGCTCGACTGAGGCGCTGCGGCACTCAGGGCAGCGCCAGATAGCGCGTGAGTTCGACCGCCGCGGCGCGTCCCGCCCGGTTTGCGCCGATGGTGCTGGCCGACGGCCCGTAACCGATCAGGTGGATACGCGGGTCGGCGGCCACCTGCGTCGCGAGACGGCCCGTCATCGTGATGCCGCCGCCGGGCCCGCGCAGCCGCAGCGGGGCCAAGTGGTCGAGCGCGCTGCGGAAACCGGTGGCCCAGAGGATCACATCGGCGGCCCGGAAGCTGCCGTCGGCCCAGCGCACGCCCGCCGGTTCGATGCGGGCGAACATCGGATGCCAGGTCAGCGCGCCGCGCGCGCGGGCGGCGCGAATCCGGTCGTCGACCGGCAGTCCGGTCACCGACACCACCGACCGCGGCGGCAGCCCACGTCGCACGCGGTCCTCGACCATCGCGACCGCCCGGCGGCCCTCATCGGGCCCGAACGGCCCCTCCCGCCAGCGCGGCTCCGTCCGCGACACCCATGTCGTGCTCGTGACCTGGGAGATCTCGTCGAGCAGCTGGACCGCCGAGATCCCCGCGCCGACCACCACGACGTGCTTCCCGGCGAACTCCGCCGCCTTGCGGTAGTCGTGGGCGTGCAACTGGCGCCCGGCGAAGGTTTCCGCGCCCGGATAGTACGGAATGAACGGTTTTTCCCAAGTGCCGGTCGCGTTGATCACGCCGCGCACACGAAGGGTCTCGCCGGTGGCGCCCGGTAACTCGGTCAGCGCATCCGTCGATCGCCGCGAATCGGTGGCCGTATCCGGCTCGGTAACGGAACCCTGTGCGGCCGTGAGGTTTTCGCCGATCGCGGTCTCGACGTGCAACAGCCCGTCCACCAACGTCCCCGGACATGTTGCGGTGCCGGCTCGGTCGCACACCACCCGCACCGAGACCGGCCGCCGAACCCGCAGGTCGAACCGCTTTTCGTACAGCTCGAAATAGTGCGGCACCGCGGTGGCGGCGGAAACGGAATCCGAACCGGCCGGCAGGGTTTCGGTGAACGACATCCCCGGCAGGTCGTGTACGCGATTCACCGTGCTCAAAGTCAGTGACGGCCAGCGGAATTGCCATGCGCCACCGGGCCCGGGGGAGTGGTCGACGATGACGAAATCGACGCCGGGGGTCAATCCGAGCCGCCGCAGGTGATAGCCGACCGACAGTCCGGCCTGGCCGGCGCCGATCACCACAATCTCGAAATCGGGTGCGGTCACCGCCGTCACAGTACGCGTCGGGTGCGTTGCGGCAACCGTCCGGCGCATACAGTGGAGTCGATACCGACCGGCGGGTGCGGTGAGGTGCGCCCCCGGAGGAGAAATCGCGCGAATGGGGAGAGGTCAGATGCTCGCAGTGAGCCGGGATGGTGATGTGGTCACCATCGAATTGCAGCGCCCGCAGCGCCGCAACGCCCTCAACGACGAGTTGGTGGCAGCGTTGCGCGAGGCCGTCACGTCCGCGGCGGCCGACGCGCGGGTGATCGTGCTGACCGGTCAGGGTCCGATTTTCAGTGCCGGCGCCGATCTGTCCGGCGTCTACTCGTCGGATTTCCTCGACGGACTGCTCGGTCTGTTGCAGACCATCGAAACGGTGCCGGTGCCGGTGATCTCCGCCATCAACGGCGGCGCGCTCGGCGCCGGTGTGCAGCTGGCGCTGGCCTCCGACCTGCGGGTGATGAGCCCGGATTCCTATATCGCCATTCCGGCCGCGAAACTGGGCATCTCCGTGGATCGCTGGACGGTGCGCCGGTTGGTCTCGCTGATCGGCGGCGGCCCGGCGCGGACCGTGCTGATGGGCGCCGAGAGCGTATCCGCCTCCGACGCATACACTTTCGGCTTCGCCAACCGCCTCGGCACCCTGGCCGACGCGCAGGAATGGGCGAAGTCGATCGCCCAGCTCGCCCCGCTCTCGCTGCGTCACCTCAAGCTGGTGTTCAACGACGACGGCACCCGCGGCGAGGACACCCCCGAGCAGCGCGCGGCCCTGGAGGCCGCCTGGCGCAGCGCCGACGCCGAGGAGGCGCGGCTGGCGCGGGAACAGAAGCGCGCGGCGAAGTTCGTGGGCCGCTGATGGCCGGCACCGAGATCGTCGCGGCCGCCCGCCGAGCGGCGCTGGCCGCGGCCGGGCTGGTCGGATTGCGCTGGGTGGCACGGGCGGCGTGGCGGATTCCCGCGGAAATGGGGGCATCCGCCGCCGCCATCGCGCCGCTGGCGACGCGGTCGGCGAGCTACCGCGACCGCCAGTTCCACAACACCGAACCCAGCAGCCAGATCACGCCCGGCTCGGGTGCGTCCCTGCTGCTGTCGGCTCTGACCCGTCGCGATGTGGGGCGGCCACCGGCGCAGATCCCGCTGGCCAGCGCCGAACACCCCGAGCAGGCGGCCGAGCTGGCGGTGACCTGGTTCGGCCACGCCACCGCGCTGGTCGAGGTCGACGGCTACCGCATCCTCACCGACCCGGTGTGGAGCGAGCGGGTCTCGCCGTCGCCACTGGTCGGCCCGGCCCGGCTGCATCCGGTGCCGGCGCCGCTGTCGTCACTGCCCGCGGTGGACGCGGTGGTCATCTCGCACGATCACTACGACCATCTGGACCGTGAGACCGTGCGCGCGCTGGTGGCCGGTCAGGACGCGCCGTTCGTGGTGCCGATCGGGATCGGCGCGCATCTGCGCAAATGGCAGGTGCCGGAGGCGCGCATCATCGAATTGGATTGGAACACCTCCACATCCATCGCCCGTCCGGGGCGCGGTGAGCTCACCGTCACCTGTACCGAGGCGCGGCACTTCTCCGGGCGCGGCTTCACCCGCAACACCACGCTGTGGGCATCGTGGGTCTTCGCGGGCCCGCGCCGACGGGCATATTTCGGCGGCGACACCGGATACACGAAGGCGTTCGCCGAAATCGGCGCGACCTACGGTCCGTTCGATCTGACCCTGCTGCCGATCGGCGCCTACGACGTGCATTGGCCGGATGTGCACATGAATCCCGAGGAGGCGGTGCGCGCCCACGCCGACGTATGCGTCGGAGACGCCGAATACGGCATGTTGGTGCCGATTCACTGGGCCACGTTCAACCTGGCCTTCCACGGCTGGTCGGAACCGGTCCGGAGACTTGTTGCAGCGGCGCGTGCGGCGGGTACCCGGGTAGTGGTGCCGCTTCCCGGCGGGCGGATCGATGCCGATGCGGCATCACCGCAGGTCTCCTGGTGGGAGGATGTGCGCTAGCAACGCAGTCGACGAGTGAAGGAGTGGGCTTCATGAGTTTGATGGATACGCTCAAGGGGCTGGTGAGTAAGGGCCGCGACGCGGCCTCGCAGAACGCGGACAAGGTGCACGGAGCGCTCGACAAGGCCGGTGGCTTCGTCAACGAGAAGACCGGGGGCAAGTACTCCGATCACATCGACAAGGGCACCGAGGCCATCAAGAAGAACATCACCCCGCAGGGCGGCAACACCCCGCCGCCGGCGCCCGAGCCGCCCGCCACGCCGCCGCAGACTCCGCCTGCCACACCGCCGCAGGCGCCGCAACCGCCGGAGGGCTGAGGGGCGCGGCGGGATGCCCGGTTCGCCCGGGCTCACTCGCCGATCGACAACGGGCACCGCCTGGAGGTTCCTTCCTCCGGTGGTGCCCGTTCTCGCTTTACACTGCGACTATGGCGGCGCGCCGCGAGTTCGGGGGTATCGAGGTCGGTCTGACCAACCTCGACAAGGTGCTGTACCCGGCGACGGGCACCACCAAGGGTGAGGTGATCGACTATTACACCGCCATCGCACCGGCTCTGCTGCCGCATATCGCCGATCGTCCGGTGACGCGTAAGCGCTGGCCCAATGGGGTGGGCGAATCCTCGTTCTTCGAGAAGAATCTGGCCGCGCACGCACCGAAATGGATCGAGCGGCGGCCGATGGAACATTCCGATCGCCGGGTGAACTATCCGGTCATCGATTCGGTGGCCGGTCTGGCCTGGCTCGGACAGCAGGCGTCGTTGGAAATCCATGTCCCGCAATGGCGCTTCGTCGACGGCTCGCGCGGCCCGGCCACCCGCATCGTCTTCGACCTCGATCCGGGGCCCGGAGTGGAACTGGCCGATTGCGCATCGGTGGCGTTGTGGATTCGCGATACCGTGCGCGACGCCGGTCTCGACGCCTATCCGGTCACCAGCGGTAGTAAGGGTATTCACATCTACGTGCCACTGGATCGGGTATTGAGTCCCGGCGGCGCCTCGACGGTCGCCAAACAGCTGGCGACCGGCCTGGAGAAGTTGCATCCGGCACTGGTCACGGCGACGATGGCGAAGGCCGTGCGACCGGGCAAGATCTTTCTGGACTGGAGCCAGAACAATCCGGCGAAGACCACCATCGCGCCGTATTCGATGCGCGGGCGCGAGCAGCCGACGGTGGCGGCGCCGCGCAGCTGGGACGAAATCGCCGATCGACACCATCTGCGGCAGTTGCGTTTCGACGAGGTGCTCGAACGCTGGCGCACCGACGGGGATCTGCTGGCTGGCCTGGATCCGCCCCTGGGCAGTCCTGGTGCGCCGGATCCGCTGCAGACCTACCGATCCATGCGCGACCCCGCCCGCACCCCCGAACCGGTTCCGCCCGGCCCGCCCGACCCCGGCGCCGGTGATCGCTTCGTGGTGCAGGAACATCACGCCCGGCGACTGCACTGGGACGTGCGGCTCGAACGCGACGGTGTGCTGGTGTCGTGGGCGGTGCCGAAGGGACCGCCGACCTCGCCGTCGCAGAACCGGCTGGCCGTGCACACCGAGGACCACCCCCTGGAATATCTGCATTTCCACGGCACCATCCCGAGTGGCGAATACGGGGCCGGGCAGATGACGATCTGGGATACCGGCACCTACGACACCGAGAAGTGGCGCACGGACGAGGTGATCGTCCAGTTTCACGGCGAGCGTCTCAACGGCCGCTACGCCTTCATCCGCACCGACGGCAAGCAGTGGTTGATGCACCTGATGAAATCACAGGCCGCCGAGCCGGAAGAGGATGCGGGACAGGGCAGTTCGACCGACGGGCAGCGCGGCGCCCTGCCGGACGGCGCCGCCGAACGCGGGCGCGGTGGCTCCGAAACCGATGCCGCGGGCGGTGATTCCGCCGCGCGGTCGGGGGCCGAGTTTCCGCGCGGGCTGTCACCGATGCTGGCGACCTCCGGGGATGTGGCGAAACTCGGGGCCGGAGACTGGGTCTTCGAGACCAAATGGGACGGGTTCCGGGTCATCGTCGAAATAGACGAGAACGGCGTGGTGATCCGCAGCCGCGCGGGCAATACCGTCACCGGCCGCTATCCGCGGATCGCCGAGCTGGGGCGGCAACTGCGGGGGCATCGGATCGTGCTGGACGGTGAGGCGGTCGTCTCCGACGCCGAGGGGGCATCGAATCTGGCTCTGCTGCAGGCGGATCCGGCGCAGGCGGACTTGGTCGCCTTCGATGTGCTGTATCTGGACGGCACCTCGCTGCTGCGCAAGCGCTACGCGGATCGGCGGCAGGTGCTGGAGGCGCTGGCCGAGGGCGTGCCCGCGCTGCTGGTTCCGCCGCGTCTGGACGGTACGGGTGCGGACGCCCTGGAATACAGCCGCGAGCATCGTCTCGAGGGAGTCGTCGCCAAACGCAAGGATTCGGTCTATCTGCCCGGCAAGCGCGGCCAGTCGTGGGTCAAGACCCGCAACTGGCGCACCCAGGAGGTGATCATCGGCGGCTGGCGGCGCAGTGCCGCAAGAGAATTCGCCTCTCTGCTGGTGGGTGTGCGCCACGAAGGCGAGCTGTATTACATAGGTCGCGTGGGCACCGGTTTCAGCGATCACGAGATGTCGGAGCTGACCGCGCGGCTGCGCCCGCTGCGCCGCAAGACCAGTCCTTTCGCCAACGAGCTGACCGCCGACGAACGCAAGGATGCCGTCTGGGCGACGCCGAAGATATCCGGCACGGTGCGGTATATGAACTGGACCGAATCCGGGCGGCTGTGGCACCCGGCGTGGGTACCGGAGGCGAAGTAGCGGGCGCCGCACGCTGCGGCAATGTGGCACTCGGGGACCAGGACTCGGCGGCCGCGACCGGGTGGGTCGCGGCCGCCGGGCAGGGATCGTACGAGCGCCGCCGCGACCTCAGTACGTGGTGGTGTCGTTCCACTTGGTCGTGCCGGCGGGGGCGGCCAGCGTGCTGACCAGGTCGACACCCGCGATGATCAATGCGGGGCCGCCGACCACGATCGTGCCGATGATGGCTCCCACCGTTGCGCCGGTGATGAATCCGGCGATGATGCCGGGACCGGTGGGCAGGGCGGCGGCTGCCCCGATCACACCGCCGATGACCGCGCCGGCGGCCGTTCCGACGAAGCTGCCGATCGCCGTCGCGAGCCCGAACTGGGTGGCGAAGGCGTTCATCGCATTCTGATTCTCCCGGGGCGACGCCACCGGCGTCACCGGAACCGGCCGGGCCGCCGCGGCGTCCTTCACGACGGTCAGATCCAGGACCCGGGCGTCGTCGCGCACCTGATGGGGCATGGGGTACTCCAGGCCGTCCTGCCGGAAGGACAGCGGCAGCGTGACGAGTGTCCGGCCGTCGGCGTCGGTGACGTCGACGGTGCGTCCGCCCGCGTCGACGCGGAAAAAGCCGCCGTCGAGAGTGGTTTCGACGGTGTTGCCCGTCAGATGGGTTTCGTAGCGCACCGTGGGTGCGCCGGTATCGGCATGGACGGTACCTGCCCCGAGGGCAACGGCCACCACTGCCGGAAGGGCAACGGCGGCGAACTTGCGCAGAAACATTCCGGTTCCAATCTCCATCAGGAAGACATTCGGCAGCCGAAAACGACGCGCGCTGAGAACCCAATACCCCCGACGTATTTCAACCCCTGCGCGTGGAGCCGTGGTCCGGCTAACTCACTGAAGTAACCGTACCTTCACTCGGTCGTAAAGTGGAGCGAATTCGATCCGCTGACTTGGTTTTTCGCAAAGCGAACACATTTGCCCGCCCGTGCGGCAGATTGCTGACTATTTGCCTCGGCGAGTTACAGCAACACGCCGATGGCCGCCGCGCCTCCGCACACCAGCACCGACACGATCAGGGCGAGGTAGTCGGCGCGGTGGGGTCCGGCCGGATGGGCGGTCAATTCGCCCGTCCCGCCGCGTGCCGTGATGGCCTCACCCAATTCGCCGGCCCGGCGGGTGGCGACGGCCATGGCCGCGGTGAGAATGTCCACGAGCGGATTCGCGGCTCCGCGCGCCATGGAACCGTCCTTGGGACGTAGCCGGCGGGCGGCGCGCAACACCCGGATCTCGTCCATCAGCAGCGGCAGTCCGCGCAGGGTCAAGGCCACCACGACCGCCCACTCGTCCACCGGAATCCGCAGCACCCGCAGCGGCGCACCGAGTTTGGCGAGGGCGGGGGCGATCTCGCTCATCGGGGTGGTCCACGCGATCAGGAACGAGGTGGTCAGCAAGATCAGCCCGAACAGGGTCACCTGGACATACCGCAGGACGGCGGTTCCGCCGGTGGGGATGGTGATCAGTCCGCCGAGCACGATCAGCGCCCAGAACCACCACGGCAGCCGTGGCAGCGTGCCCAGCGGCAGCCTGGCGGCCAGTCCGATCACGATCAGGAAGGCGACCACCACACCGAGTACCGGCCATGTGGGCTGCAACATCAGCAGGAGGCTGATGAAGAAGGCGACGATCATCTTGGTTCCGGCCCAGAGCCGATGGATCGGGCTCTCGACCGGAACTTCGCGCAGCAGCACCATACTCATCGCGCACCTCCGAGGGCGTCGCCGTGCCGGCCCCGGCTGTGGCGCTTCCGGAGCCGAGTTGGGTCCGGTTCGGGGCGCGCGCCGTCCGTGCCCGCCTGAACGGGTTCGGATCGCGTGCCCGCGATCCCGGCTTCCCCGCGTCCGTCGCCGTCGGCGGGCGTACCTACCACCGGTTCGGCCGGTCCCGGAGAGGCCGCCGGAGCGCCGGCGGTATCGGACGGGCTGTCGGCGGTGGCCGCGACGGCGGGCAGGCTTTCCAGAATCAGACCGGATTGCAGGTGGACGGTGCGGTCGCAGACGCTCTCCATATCGGCCACGTCGTGCGAGATGACGATCAGCGTCAGTCCCGAATCACGCAGCCGGGCGAGCAGTTCCACGACTTCCGCGCGACCCTGCGGATCGAGTCCGGCCAGGGGTTCGTCGAGCACCACGACCTGCGGACGGCTGGCGACGATCGCGGCGAGGACCACGCGCTTGGCCTGACCGCCCGACAATTCCTCGATCGAGCGCGAGGCCATCGCCCGGTCCAGCCCGACCGCGTCGAGCGCGCGGCCCACCGCGCCGGAGCCGGTGCCGTGCCCGCCCCAGTCCTCGATCTCGGCGCCGACGGTCTGGCGCTGCAATTGCAGCCGGGAATGCTGGAAGGCCAGCTCGACCGCGCCGATGCGCTTGTGCACGGGCCGGGAGCCGGTGTAGTCGCACAGCCGGCAACTGCCGGTGGTCGGCACGACGAGCCCGGCCATGATCCAGGCCAGGGTGGATTTCCCCGACCCGTTGCCGCCGACCACGAGCAGCGTCTCGCCGCGGTGGACGGTCAGATTCACCCCGCGCAACGCGGTCGCCGCCCACGGCGTACCGCGATTGTAGGTGTGGCGCACATCGCGCAGTTCGAGCAGCGGTTCGCCGATCGGGCAGCGCCGCAGATTGCGCGCCGGGCGCGGCCAGACCGGCAGATGCTCGACCTGGCGGCCACCGGAGAGATGGATGACCCGGTCGGCGGCCGCCGCGTCGGCCTCGTGGTGGGTGACCAGGACGACGGCCATCCGGTGCCGGGCGGGCAATCCGGCCAGCAGCGCGACCAGTTCGCGCCGGCCGTCCGGATCGATCATCGAGGTGGCCTCGTCGGCCACGAGCAGTGCGGGATCACGTGCCAGGGCGGCCGCCACCGCCAGGCGCTGTTGCTGGCCGCCGGACAGGGTCGCGGTCTCCGCTCCGCCGAGCCCGCTCAGTCCGACCTCGCACAGCAGCGCCTCCACGTCGACGGCCCGCGCGGCCTCGGGGGGCAGGCCCCACACCACGTCGTCGGCGACCAGGACTCCGAGTGTCTGGCTCTCGGGCCGCTGCAGCACCAGTGCGGTGCCGCCGATCACGCCGAGCCCCGCCGAACCGGGACGTTCGACCGTGCCGGCGGTAGGCGGAAGTCCGGCCAACAGGCGGGTGAGCGTGGATTTACCGGATCCGTTGTGGCCGACGACGGCGACGAATTCGCCGATCTCGACGCTGAGGTCGATTTCGGTCAGCGCATCGGCACGCGCCCCCGGATAGCGGAAGGACACGCCGCGCAACCGCACCGGCACCGGCGCGACCGCCCGCGTATCGGCCGGCGCTTCCAGCCGATCCCGCCCCGGCAACCACTCGAGGCGATCCAGGACCGAGCCGAGGACGAACCAGGAGAACACCGCCGTGAAGACCACGCCGAGGAACACGCCGCCGCCGATGTAGAGCCACCACCAGGCCAGCACTCCGTCGGTCACCGAGACGACACCGTTGCCCAGCGATTCGAGTTGTTGCTGCCGGGAGAGCATGTGATCGATGCCCTGGGCGATATTGCGCACGTTGTCGAAGACCAGCCGGCGCGAGGCGGCGAACAGGAAGAGCATGCCGACCGAGAACGCCGCCCAGATCAAGCCGGCCAGGGAGGACAGGAACAAGACCGTGATCAGTCCGAGTCGCCGCCGTTTGACGGTGCCGATGATGCCGCCGATCGTCGCCGCGCTCACCACGGTGGCCGCCGGCACCAGACCGGCGGCGACGAAACTCACCAGGGTCGCGGCGACGGTCGCACCCAGGATGGCGCGCAGCCGGTAGCGCTGCGCCAGCAGACCCATCGGCACCGCGGCGACCAGATTGAGGGCCGCCGCGTAGGGCACCACCGAGCCGATGGTCACCAGCCCGACGGTCACCCCACCGAGGACCGCCGCGGTGGCGAGTTCGACGGGGCGCAGCGGGCCGTGAGCGATTCGCGGCTCGGCGCCGGCGGAGGGAGGCGCGGTCACGGCTCAAGTCTGCCAGCACCGGCCGACTGCGGGACGGCCCTCGCCGGCGCGAAGGGCTCGCGCGGACCGCTCGCGCTGGTCATCACGTGCGGACGGGCTCCGGTGCGCGCAGCACGTAGTCGTCCGGGTTCAGCGACCGGGTGCGCACGCGGTACGCGGTGACGGTGCCGGGCCAGTTGTTGGTGATCCGCCCGGCGGCATTGCGATACCAGCTCGAGCACGCGGTCCACGGCGTGCGCAGCAACCGGCGCTGGGTGTGCGCGTCGAAGGCGGCCGCGGTCTCGGGCTTCACCTCGAGACAGGATCCCGGATGTTCGCTCAGATAGCCCACGGCCTGCCGGATGTAGCGGGCCTGGCATTCGATCATGTAGATGATCGAGCCGATGCCCAGATTGGTGTTGGGGCCATACATGAGGAACAGATTCGGGAATCCCGGCACCGTCATCCCGAGATAGGCCCGGGCCCCCTCGGCCCACACCTTCTCCAGGTCCGCACCGTCGCGTCCGAAAATCCGGATCGGCCAGAGGAATTCGCTGCCCTTGAAGCCGGTACCGTAGACGATCACATCGGCCGGATATATGGTCCCGTCGGCGGTGCGCACGCCCTCGGGCACCACCTCGGCGATGGGCTCGGTGACGACGTCCACATTCGGCCGCACCAGCGCCGGGTAGTACTCGTTGGAGAACAGCACCCGCTTGCACAGCACCGGGTAGTCGGGTGTCAGCTTCGCGCGCAGGTCCGGATCGGGCACGTCGTGGCGAAGGGCGCGCGTCCCCAGCCAGGTGGCGATGCGCCGGATCGGCGGAATCGCGGCCAGGCCGAGAGCGAAGAACTCCAGGAAGCACCAGATCCACAGGCGTTGGGCCAGTCGCAGCCCGGGAACATGTTGGAACAGTGCGTGGTGGATCGGCCGATACTCGCGGTCGGTGCGCCGCACCACCCAGGCAGCGGTCCGCTGGAACAGCGTCAGACGTTCCACCTCGGGGGCGATGGCGGGCACGAATTGGATTGCGCTGGCGCCGGTTCCGATCACCGCGACCCGCTTCCCGGTGAGGTCGACGTCGTGTTCCCACTGCGCGGAATGGAACGACGGTCCGGTGAACGTCTCGATGCCCGCGATATCGGGCATCCGGGGGCGCGACAGCTGCCCGACCGCGCAGATCAGCACGTCCGCGGAGCGGATCTCGCCGTCTGCGGTGCGGATCGTCCAGCGCCCGGTGTGTTCGTCGAAACTCGCCTCGGTGACGTCGGCGCCGAAGCGGATCCGCTCGAGCAGCCGGTGTTTCGTCGCCACCGTGTGCAGGTAGCCCAGGATTTCGGTCTGACCGGAGTAGCGATGCGGCCAATCCGGTTTCGGTTCGTAGGAGAACGAGTACAGCGGGGAGGGCACGTCGCAGGCCGCGCCCGGATAGGTGTTCTCCCGCCACACCCCACCCAGGTCGCCGGCCCGTTCCAGCAGCGTGATGTCGTCGAAACCGTTGCGCTGCAGCTCGATTGCCACACCGAGTCCCCCGAACCCGGCTCCGACGATGACGACCGACAGCTTGGTAGCGGGCATGCGCGCGCTCCTCGAATCGAGAACAGTATCTCCACTGTAGGCGCGTGCCGCCGGCTCCGAACCCCGTTCCGCGAACCGTGCTCAGCGCGGTTGTACGCGGATCCGCCCGCCCATCGGGACGGTGCGAACGATCGAGGTCAGCCGCCGATCCGCGACGGCGTGCAGCACCACGGACGGGTCCGGCGCGTAGTCGATCGGAACGTCGCCGGGCTCCTCGACCTCCCATGCCCCGCCGATGGCCGAGGCCACGCTGGGCGCCACCACCAGCTGCCGCCCGCCGAACAGCGTCGTGCCCATCGCGTGCATATGGCCGGTGAGCACGCCGAGAATTCGCGCGTCACCGGCGATGGTACGTTCCAGCCGTTCCGGATCGGCGAGCCGGATCGGATCGACCACCGTCGAGTACATCGGCACCGGGGGGTGATGCATCGCCACCAGCACGGAGGTGTCCGCGGGCGTGGCGGCCAGCAACCGGTCCAGCCATGCGTAGGTGCGTTCGCCCAGCTCGCCGCCGCCCGCGCCGGGAATCGTGGAATCGAGCAGCGCCACGGTGAGCTCGCCGATCTCGACGGCCTGGTTGATCGGCCCGTCCTCGGCGGGGCCGTCGAGCAGCGTCTGTCGCAGATTCGCGCGGTCGTCGTGGTTGCCGGGCAGTACGTACAGCGGGATGTCGGTGGTCAGCGATTTGCGGGCCTGCTCGTACTGGGCGAGGGTGCCGGATTCGGTGAGGTCGCCGGTGACGAGGATGGCGTCGGGCCGGCGCGGTAATCGGTCGAGGTAGCCGAGGACGGCGGCGACTCGTTCGGCGTTGCGCGGATCCAGATCGAAGTGAGTATCGCTGAGCTGTGCCAACAGAATCATGGCGTCCGCTTTCTCGTGGGATCGCACCGTTGCGCCCGTCGCCGGGAACGACCTGTGCGAGCCCGTGTGGAATCGGCCCCCGGGTGTGATCGCTTCGGCCGCATGCGTGCCGATACGGCACTTGTCCAGAGTAGAAGGTCCTCAGCGTGCCGTCTGCGTGACGGAGGCCACCTTTTATAGCGAACGGCTATTCCGCGATGATCTGTTCGAGCAGGTCGGCCGGATTCTCGAGGATCGGTTGCGACCCCGTCGAGAAGAAATCCGCACCCGGCGTAGCGGTCAGCGCGAGTTCGGAGTCCGCGCGCCAGGGCGCCTCCACCCGCAACGACAGCGAATGCAGATGCGTGCGCGCATACTCACCCGACTTGTCGAACAGCGGATCACCGGCGATCGGATAGCCGATCCACGCCAGATGGACGCGGATCTGATGCCGCCGCCCGGTGACCGGCCGAGCCAGCAGGATCGTGTGCCGATCGGTCCGCGCCACGGTGGTGAACTCGGTCCGGGACGGATAGTTCTTACCGGCCAGCAGATCGCCCTCGTCGACCGTCCACAGTTGCCCCTCGCGCCGGATGGTGTCGCGGGGCGCCGCGATCCGGACCCGGTTCTTGCGTCCGACGCTCAACGGCAGGTCGATGACGCCGGTGTCGGGCAGATCGGTGGCGGCGGTGACGACCAGATACCGCTTGTCGGCCGTGCGCTTGGTGAATTGCCTGGTCAGACCGCCGTGGGCGGTCAGGTCCTTGGCGAACAGCACGAGACCGGAGGTGACCTTGTCGATGCGGTGCACCGGGTAGAGGGTGATTCCCTCGGCCGCGGCCAACTCGACCAGGTCGGTGTCGTGGCGTTCCCCGGTCACGGCGATACCGGCCGGCTTGTTCAGCGCGATGATCGCCTCGTCCTCGTCGACGAGGCACTGCTGCGCCAGCTGCTGCCAGCCCATCTCCACCGGGTGCGTCTCCACCCGGCCAGATTAGTGGGCCGCTCGATGGCCGAATATCGCCAGGAGGGGTGGGTGGGTCCGGCCCGCTGTGCTAGAGCCAGGCGTCGTCGAGGTCGGTCGTGGTGCGATCCATCGCGTCGAGCAGATCGAAAAGCGGTGCGGTGCGGGGCAATTCCCAGTGGAAGAAATACCGTGCGGCGGCCCGCTTACCGCGGTGGAAGTCCTCGGATCCGCCGGCGGCGGCCACCGCCTGTTCCAGCCAGATCCAGGCCAGCACCACATGTCCGAACGCCTCCAGGTAGGCCGACGAATTCGCCAGTGCCGCTTCCGGATCGGCGTCGCGCCACACCGTCGCGGTGGTGGTCGCGATGCGTCCCGCGGCCGCGGCCAGCGCATCGGCGAAATCGCCGAGTTCGCCGTCGCCCGTCGCGCGAGCGCGGTCGACCGTTTCCCCCATGGTGTCGAGCAGCAGTGTCAGCGCCGCCCCGCCGTCCGCGACCACCGCCCGGCCGAGCAGGTCCAGACTTTGAATGCCGTGTGTGCCTTCGTGAATCGGATTCAGGCGGTTGTCGCGGTAATGCTGTTCGACGTCGTAGTCGCGGGTGTAGCCGGCGCCGCCGTGCACCTGGATGGCGAGGTCGTTGGCGGCCAGACACCACTGGCTCGGCCAGCTCTTGGCGATCGGGGTCAGCACCCGCAGCAGGAGGGCGACGCGCTGCGCTTCCGCGGCGTCCACGGCGCTGCGCTGACGATCGATCAGCGTGGCGCAGTACAACTGCAGGCCGAGCGCGCCTTCGGCATACGCCTTCTGCGCCAGCAGCATTCGGCGCACATCCGGATGTTGTGCAATCGGGACCTGCGCGCTCGCACCGCCCTTCGCGGTCACCGGGCGGCCCTGCGGCCGATTGCGGGCATAGTCGAGCGCCTTGAGGAAACCGGTGTATCCCAGCGCGGTGGCGGCGAGGCCCACGCCGAGGCGCGCCTCGTTCATCATGTGGAACATGTAGGTCAGTCCGCGATTCGGCTCACCCACCAGGTAACCGACCGCGCCCGGCGCGCCGCCGGGGGTGAACGCGCCGTCGCCGAAGACCGGCGCCGTGTTCACCGTGCCGCGCCAGCCCATCTTGTGGTTGATCCCGGCCAGCACCACATCGTTGCGCTCGCCGAGCGAACCGTCCTCGGCGGGAAGGTATTTCGGCACGATGAACAGCGAGATACCGCGCGTTCCGGCATCCGATCCGGGAATGCGCGCCAGGACCAGATGCACGATGTTCTCCGACAGGTCGTGGTCTCCGCCGGAGATCCACATCTTGCGGCCGAACAGCCGGTACGTGCCGTCGTCCTGCGGCACGGCCTTGGTGGTGATGTCGGCCAGCGAGGAACCGGCCTGCGGTTCCGACAGCGCCATCGTGCCGAAGTAGCGGCCGGTCAGCATCGGCCGCACGAACCGGTCGAGCTGATCCGAATCGGCATGTGCGGCCAGGAGATTGGCATTGCCGATGGTCAGCAGCGCATAGCTCGCGGTCGCCACGTTGGCGGCGTAGAACCACGCCATGCACGCGGTGAAGACGGTGTGCGGCAACTGCATACCGCCCACTCGCTCGTCCATCGCGGCCCCGACGAATCCGGCCTCGGCGAAGGCCGACAGCGCGGTCGCCACCTCCGGAATGATGTGCACCTTGTCGCCGTCGAAGGTCGGCTCGTGCAGATCGCCCTGGCGGTTGTGCGGGGCGAAATACTTCTCGGCCAGTTCCCGGCTCAGCGCGAGCACCTGATCGAAGGTTTCGCGGCTGTGCTCCCGATAGCGCTCGCGCTCGGTCAGCCCGGTGACGTCGAGCCACTCGTAGAGCAGGAAATCGAGGTCGCGGGCGGACATGATGAGCGAATCCATATCCCAAGCCTCCTGGGCAACGCCCGTGCGCGCAAGGGTGCGCGGGCGTTGCCGTCGCCGGGTCGGCTCATCCGGTGCCGTCGGGCCGGGCGGGTGTGCTCAGCCCGCCGGGGCGACGAGGGGAGCGATGAAGCGCTCCAGCATGTCGCGCTCCTCGGCCTCGTCCCGGCCGGGCACCGTGAGCAGGGAGACGATGATGCGGGTCAGCCAGCGGGCCAGCCGGGCCCAATCCTCGTGTGCCTCATCGGGTGCCGAGGTCGTTTCGGCGGCGAACAGCGAGCGGGCGATGGCCTCGATCACCTCGGAGGTCTGGGCGATCTGCAGCGTGGCCCCGGCGTCGTCGGGCCGGAACCACGCGATCAGCAGGGGATCCGAACGCACTGCGCGCAGGCTGGCGAGCACTCCGGCGACGGCGCGTGCACCCGGGTCTGCGATGCCGCCGATCTCGGCGGTCACCCGGGCGCCCACCCGCCGCGCCTCGCGATGCACATACGCCAGCTGCACCGCCTGCCGGTTGTCGAAGTAGCGGTACAGCGTCGCCCGCGAGCAGCCGGCGGCCTTGGCGATATCGCCCATCTGGGTAGCGTTCACGCCGCGTTCGGAGAACAGGCTCGCGGCGGCGTCCAGGATCCGCTCGGCCGCCTGCAGGGAACGCGGATGCGCCAGCCAGTCGCTCATGCCGGGACGAAGGGGACGTTGACCGGCCAGCGCACATAACTGCCCTCGGTGTATCGGACGCCGTCCAGATCGACGCTGAAGTCCGGGCAGCGGGCCAGCAGTTCCCGCAGCGCGATGGTGGCCTGCATGCGGGCCGCGGCCGCGCCGAGACAGTGGTGGTTGCCGTTGCCGAAGGTGAGAATATTCTTCGGATTGCGCGTCACATCGAGTTCGCTTGCGTCCGAACCATATTCGTGTTCATCGCGATTGGCCGAGGCGTACAGCATCAGCACCCGGCGGCCGGCGGGAATGGTGACGCCCTCGATCTCGACATCGCGGGTGGTGGTGCGGGCCAGGCCCTGCACGGGCGAGGTCATCCGCAGGAATTCGTCGACCGCCCCCGGGATCAGGCTGGGATCGTCGAGCAGGCGCTGCCGCTGCTCGGGGTGGCTGGTCAGCAATTGCACCGCGCCGCCCAGATTTCCGGTGGTGGTGTCGTTGCCGCCGGTGATCATCGTGAACGCGAAGCCGATGATCTGCAGGATTTCGCCGAAGTCGCCGTCGGCGCCCAGCCCGGAGGCGACCAGATGCGAGACGGTGTCGTCCGCCGGTTCGCGTTTGCGCTTCTCGATCATCGCGATGAAGTATTGCGTCAGCTCACCGACCGCTTCCTGCGCATGCTCGATGCCGCCGGTCGCCGAGGCCGCCACGATCGCCTCGCTCCATCGGTCGAACTGTGCCCGATCCTCTTCCGGCACACCGAGATAATGCGCCACCACCATGGTCGGCAGCGGTTTGAACAACTCCACCGAGATGTCACCACCACCGGCCACGCGCAGCTTCTCGAGCCGCTCGACCACGAACGCCTCGACCGCGGGCCGGATCTCCTGGACCTGCCGCGGCGTGAAGCCCTTGGCCACGCGGCGCCGGAAAACGGTGTGGTCGGGCGGATCGGTGAAGACGAACGGCCGGTTCTCGCCGAGCCCGATCTCGCTGAGGTTGTTGTAGTCGACGGTCAGGCCCTGGGCGGAGGAGAACGTCTCGGGATCGCGCACGGCCGCGTAGATGTCGGCGTAGCGCGACAGGACGTAGTAGTCCTCGTGCGGGCGGCTCTCGGGGACGACATGGTGTACCGGGTCGGATTCGCGCAGCGCGGCGTACATCGGCCAGGGGTCGCGCCAGGATTCGCCGGACCGCAGGGTGAAGCGTGCCTCGTGAGACATCGTCTTGCTCATGTATCGACGGTAAGACAAATCTGCCATCATGTCTAGAACGTGTTCCATGGAATCGCCGGCTGCCGGGTCGCCGCGGCCGAGACCGGGCGACCGGCCGGTGAGATCGGTACTGTGGGCTCACCAGCGCCGCCCTCGGACAAGGAGCGCCCATGCGAACCGGTCCCGCTCTGCGAGAGTTCTTCCGGCGCAAGCCGATCGACCAGATCCAGGACGAATCCGCCACCACCCTGCATCGCACGCTGGGCCTGTGGCAGCTCACCGCCATCGGGGTGGGCGGGATCATCGGCGCCGGCATCTTCACCCTGGCCGGTGCGGTCGCGAATCAGACCGCCGGCCCGGCCGTGCTGGTCTCCTTCCTGATCGCCGGGATCGCCAGCGCCGCCGCCGCGCTCTCCTACGCCGAATTCGCCGGGCTCATCCCGCGCGCGGGTTCGGCCTACACCTACGGCTACGCGGTCCTCGGCGAGCCGGTGGGCTGGTTCATCGGCTGGGATCTGCTGCTGGAATACACCGCGATCGTGTCGGTGGTGGCGATCGGCATCTCCGGCTACATCCAATTTCTGCTGGGGCAGTTGAATATCGGACTCCCCGAATGGATGCTGGGTGCGCCGGGAACCGGCCACGGCCATGTGGTGGATCTGTTCGCCGCGCTGCTGTGCCTGCTCATCGCGGCCCTGCTGAACCTGGGTATCCGGGCCGCCGCGCGATTCGAAACCTTCGTGGTGGGCCTGAAGATCGTGGTTGTTCTGGTGGTGATCGCGGTCGGGTTCTTCCACATCGACTCCGCCAATTACCACCCGTACTTCCCGTTCGGTATGTCCGGCGCGGTCACCGGAGCGGCGACCGTCTTCTTCGCGGTCTTCGGCTACGACGCGATGTCGACGGCGGCGGAGGAGTCGGTGGACGCGAAACGTCATCTGCCCAAGGCGATCCTGCTGTCGCTGGCGGTGTCGATGGTGCTCTATGTGCTGGTCTGCCTGGTCCTCACCGGCATGCAGCACTACACCGATATCGATCCGGAGAGCGGGCTGTCCACCGCGTTCGAATCGGTCGGCCTGCCCGGTCTGGGCAGTCTGATCGCGGCGGGCGCCATCGTCGGCATCATGACGGTGCTGTTCACCTTCATGCTCGGCGTCACCCGTGTCTGGTACTCGATGAGCCGGGACGGCCTGCTGCCCCGGTGGTTCGCCAAAACCCACCCGGTGCGCCAGGTGCCCACCCGGATCACCTGGATCGTCGGTATCGCGTCGGCGGTGATCGCGGGGTTGCTGCCGATCGGACAGGCCGCCGAGCTGACCAATATCGGCATCCTGCTGGCGTTCATCGTGGTCTGTGCGGCGGTGATCGTGCTGCGCTATCGCCGTCCGGACCTGCCGCGGAGTTTCCGCACGCCGTTGATGCCGGTGGTGCCCCTGCTCGGGATCGGCTTCTCGATCTGGCTGATCACCTACCTGCAGCCGGTGACGTGGTTGCGCTTCGCCGTCTGGTTCGCCGTCGGCGCGATCGTCTACCTGAGCTACAGCCGTCGCCATTCCCTGCTCGCGACCGGCCCGGATGCGTCCGAAACGCCCGCCGGACGACCGTAGGGATTGTATCGAAATACCAGCGATATCTGAGATATTTCGCAAATTTATCGTTTCGTTATTCGAATTGGTGTGTTCGTATTTGTTTTCGCTCCGACCGTGGCGAATCATGGCTCCCCGGATCCAACGATCGACTGATCACCGTGGTGTTTCGGAAATCTGCTCTCGCTACGAGACTCGGAGGAACGCATCATGGCAGGAACCGAGGCGGGTCGATGTACCCGCCGTTTGCGTCGTAAGGCCTGGTCGACCGCTGCATCGCTGGCCGTTCTGCTCGGCGCGGCGGGCACGATGGTGGCGACCGCCGGCCCGGCACACGCCGACTCGCCATTCCCCGCCCCGGTCGTACCGGGAATTTCACTTCCACCGCAGTTCACAATTCCCGGGCTCTTCCCGGAAATCCATCCGGCCCCGCCGCAGACCTTGAAATCGATCGGTGAGCGGGCGCTCGAGGCCGCCGAGTCCAAGATCGGCTCGGCCTACATCTCGGGTGCTGCCGGACCCGACGCCTTCGACTGCTCGGGCCTGGTCCAGTGGGCGTATCGGCAGGTCGGGGTAGACCTGCCGCGCACCAGCTACGACCAGCTGTCCGCCGGTACGCCGGTCGACCTCGATACGCTGCAACCCGGCGATCTGGTGTCGTTCTACGGCGGCGGTCACTCCGCCCTCTACGCGGGTGACGGCACGGTCGTGCACGCCGCGACGAGCGGTGAGGGTGTCATCCGATCGGCGATCGGGCAGATGCCGGTCACCGGCGCTCGCCGCTTCTGAGGCCGGCGGCGGGCACGCCACGCGGCTCGCCGATCCGGGGGTTCGAATCCGCCGCGAGGATATGTTGCGCGACAATGTGCATCGAGCTCGACCAGCATTGGACTGCAACGTGAATCGCGGAGGAGGGGGCCGGTGGCCGAGACCCGGGCGAATGCCGACGACGAGCCGTTCGGGCCGGTGCGCCCCTCGGATGCGGTCGACGGCTGGGAGTTGGCCGGCGACGGCACCCGCTGGTGGCTGGTCAAGGCGTTCGGCGAAGCCCGCGGCCTGGTGAAGCCCACCACGCGGACCACCTGTGCGTGGCGTGTCGAAGCCGCCGACGGCCGGATGTTGCGCGAGGTCAGCGCGCGATCGGTCGCGGAGGCGAAAGCCGCTGCGGAAGAATGGATCCGGAGGACGATCGGCTGAGCTGTCGCTCGGCCGATCGTCCGGATCGCCCGGCTATCGCCGGTGCGACTGCCGCTTCGACATCGCCTGCAGACTGACTGCCGATGCCGGCTGATCGGGAGCGGGTGACTCCTCGGTGTAGGCGCGCGGCCACGCGCGGCCGCTGTCGGCGAGATCGAGATCGCCTGTGGTGTCGACGTTCTCGCGACGCGAGGGCCCGTCGACCTCCGCGAGTCCGACGAGTACCACGAGCATGATGGTGACGAGTGTGACCACCATGATCAGCGGCGTGAGCAACTGCACCGAGTCGACCCCGCCGGACGGTTCGGACATGTTGTCCATGCGGTGCGCGGTCATGGATGCCATTCCGGTGTAATGCATTCCGCATACCGCCAGGCCCATGATGAGCGCCGCGCCGACGGTGGCGGAGAACCCGCGCACGTGCAGGACGAACCACAGCGCCGCGGTCGCCGCCACCACGGCGATCAGCAGCGACAGGGCCACCAGTCCGGTGCTGTATTCGATGTGCGCGCCGGCGTGCATGGCATGCATGCCGAGGTAGTGCATGGCCGCGACGCCGAAGCCGGTGATCATCCCGCCCAGAGGCAGTGCGATCGCTTCCCGGTGCCCGCGCACCACGATCGACAACCCGGCCCAGACCACGACGATCGCGATACCCGCGCTGAGCAGCGTCATCGGCACGTCGTAGCGGATGTTCGCGCCGTGGATCGAGAAACCGAGCATGGCGGTGAAGTGCATGACCCAGATACCGGCGCCGCCGAGGGAGACGGCCGCGGCGATCAGCCAGCCGCCCGGCCAGCGTGAGGCCCGGGCGTGTGTGGCGCAGCGCAGTGCCAGAACGGATCCGATGAAGGACATGAGATAAGCCAGGACCGGGGTTACCCAGCCGTGGCTGAAATGGTCGAGCTCGAGCACAAGGTCTCCCGAAGCGAAAGAGGGGTTATCGATTCGTGACCGGACGATAGTTCACATTGCTCAGGATCGTTACCCGCGCTCGTTCGTATCCGGGCGCGGGCGGTCTTGCCTTTCGCCCGGCAAATGTGCAGGTGACACAGGTTCATGGGGCGTGTGCACGGTGTTTGCCGGCCTGTCGCCTGGAAGACACCGAACCGGAGGTGTGTTCTGGCGCACTTGCGCCACCTCTCGGGCCAATGGCCCTTGACGGGTTTACCGGACGAATCCCGACGTTCAGGACTATCGGAAGTGATATTGTATGGATATAGTATGGAAACCATAGGATATGGTTTCGAAAGTAGCGGAGGTTCCGGAATATGGATGCGCAGCGGTATCGGCGGATGGTCAATCGACTCAATCCGCTCGTCGTCGGCCTGCAACGGCTGGGAATCGGTTTCGGGCCGATGCAACTGCTCACCGTCGCCGGCCGGCGCAGTGGGCAACCGCGCACCTTCCCGATCGCGGTCAACGAGCTGAACGGGGGGCACTACATCGTGCAGGCCTATCCCCGGGCGGCGTGGGTGGCCAACGTGCGGGCGGCCGATTCGGTCACGCTGACGCGCGGGCGCACCTCCTCGACCGCGCGACTGGTCGAGGTTCCGGTCGGGCAGCGTGGGGATCTGCTGCGGGAATTGGTCGGATCCGGGCCCGCCAGTGTCGGGAATCGTTTCGTCACAACCGGTTTGGCCGACTCGGCGACGCCGGACGGGGTGGCGGCGGCGGCCGAGCGCATCGCGGTGTTCCGGGTCGAACGGCACTGACCTGCCGGAGCTGTTCGGCCGGGGATATCATATGAAAACCGTATGAATCGACCGGAGGGTGCCGATGAGCTCGGAGGCGGATCGCGTGGCCGCGCAGCAACGGCGCCGGCTGACCGTCGACGTCAAGGATGCGTTGCGCGACTTGAACATTCAGCTCGCCCTGCTGAATCGCCGATTCGGCGGCCGGGTCGAGCTCCGCGACGTGGACTGGACCTGTCTCGACCTGATCAACCGGCAGGGCCCGATTTCGCCGACCGCCCTCGCCCGGCGCACCGGCCTGCACCCGGCCACCCTCACCGGCGTCCTGGACCGGTTGCAGAAGGGCGGCTGGATCGTCCGGGAACGCGACCCCGAGGCGAGCGACCGGCGCGCAGTCACCCTGCGCGCCGTCCGCGAACGCAATTCCGAACTGTTCCAGGTCTTCTCGGGTATGAACCGGCGCATGGACGAACTGCTCGAGCGGTATTCGGAAACGGAACTGGAGGTGATCGCGGACTTCCTCCGGCAGACCGGAACCGCGGGGTCGGACTCCGCGTCCGAACTCGGAAGCTGATCGGCGGCACCCGCCGGCACCGACCGGGCGCGGGGGAGCTCTGGTACAAGTAGGGCGTGAAATTGCTTCGTGGGGGGATCTTTTCAGTTGTCGCCGCTCTGCTTCTCTGTGGTTGCGCAACAGCCCATTCGCCGAAACCCGTGGACTCGCCGGTGATGCCGCAGGCTACGGCGCGGTCCACACCCGGCCCGACGGCGGTCGCCGGAAATCGTCCGCATACCGGCACCGGCCCGGTGAAATCCGATCCGGAGCTCGGTGGCAATCCGGTGCTCAGCGAACAGGGTGTGGGCCTGTCGAGTGTCGACTGCCGGCTGCCCGGCTGGCGGAACACTCCGGACGGTGCGGAGGCGTACTACCGGGCCGCGATCGGCTGCCACGACGCCGCTTGGGCGCCGACCCTGGCTCACTTCCGGATCGCCATGTCCTCGCCCGCTCTGTGGGCCGGCGCCCGAATCGGTGACTACGACGGCGCGTGCAGTTCCACCGGCAGCAATCGGGAAGCGTTCTACTGTGCGGCCGACCGGACGATCGTGATGCCGTTCGACGCCATGACCCCGGTCATCGGCTACGGAGTCGGCAATGTGCTCGCGGTGCTCTCGCACGAATACGAGCACCATGTGCAACAACTCACCGGGATCATGGCCGCCTTTCAGGCCCGAGCCTCGGCACTGAATTGGAGTGGACCGGAGGTCGACCTGCTCAACCGTCGGCTGGAGCTGCAGGCCTGGTGTTTCTCCGGGATGTTCTACGGCGTCAATACCGGACGCGGTTCGATCACCCGGAGCCTGGCCGACCGGGCCTACACCAACAATGCCGGTGCCGGCGATCGGCCGGGCGAACGACGCTGGCACGGGACCAACCAGAACGTCGCCAACTGGTTCGGGTGGGGCATGCATCCGAGCAGCGATCCCGCCTCCGCCGCTGAACCGTCGCTGTACGAATGCAATCCGTGGGCGGCGCGCAGCGACGCGTGGCTCGAATGAACACGCGGTCGCGTGACACCGCGGTCGTGTCGTGGGCTGTTCATCGGGTGCGGGTAGGCTCGGGGCATCGGCGGGTCTCCGCATATGTCCTCGTCGGTGGGCGTTCGCGCCACCACACACCAATTCGAGGATGTAGACCATGGCAATCACCGAGATCGGCGCGTACGCACATCTCGGGCCCGCCGATATCGAGGCGCTGGGGCGTGAGCTCGACCGTATCCGCGCCGATGTCGAGGCCGATCTGGGGGCGCGCGACGCGAACTACATTCGCCGGACGATCGTCTTTCAGCGCACTCTCGACGCCGTCGCGCGACTGATCATCCTCGGCGGTCGCGGCCGCCTGGCCTGGGTGCTCGGTACGGCGGGCCTGGCGACGGCCAAGAGCGTCGAGAACATGGAGATCGGGCACAACGTCTCCCACGGTCAGTGGGATTGGATGAACGACCCGGAAATCCACTCCACCACCTGGGAGTGGGATATGGCCGGGCTGTCCGCGCAGTGGCGTTACGCACACAACGTCCGTCATCACCTCTACACCAACGTGCTGGGCATGGACGACGATATCGGCTTCGGCGTGATGCGGGTGACCAGAGATCAGCGCTGGCATCCGCGCCTGCTGCTGCAACCGTTGCAGAACGTGCTGCTGGCGGCGACGTTCGAATGGGGTATCGCCTGGCACGATCTGGACTCCGAACACGACCGGGCGACCGATCCCGCCGAAAAGGCCGGCCAGACCCGCGCGCTGCTCGGAAAACTGATCCGGCAGGCCGGCAAGGATTACGTACTGTTCCCGGCATTGAGCGGAAAACGCTGGCGGCGCACGCTTTTCGCCAATCTCGGCGCCAATGTGCTGCGCAACCTGTGGGCGTACCTGGTGATCTTCTGCGGACATTTCCCCGACGGTGCTGAGAAATTCACGCCGTCGGTGCTGGAATCGGAAACCAAGGCGGAATGGTATCTGCGCCAGATGCTGGGCACCGCGAACTTCGATGCCGGGCGGGTGCAAGCCTTCATGAGCGGCAATCTGTGCTACCAGATCGAACACCACCTGTTCCCGGATCTGCCCAGCAACCGGTACCGGGAAATCGCCACCCGCGTGCGAGCCCTGTGTGAAGAATTCGATCTGCCGTACACCACGGGTCCACTGCTGCGGCAATACGCGCTCACCCTCCGCACGATCCACAAATTGGCGCTGCCGGACCGCTTTCTCACCGCGACCTCCGACGATGCGCCCGAAACCGCCTCGGAGCGAAAGTTTCTCGGATACCGCACCTTCGCCGCAGCGGACGGCGCGCCCTCTCGTTCGCGTCGAGGGCTGCGCACCGCGCTGCGTGCGGTGGCGGCGAAGACCGCGCTGCCGGCCTGATGACCCGGTCGCTTCGGCCTAACCGTGCGGGCGCACCGGCAGTTCCGTGAGTCCCCGCATGAGCAGACTCGGCTGCCATCGCGGAGTGAACGAGGGCGCCAGGGCGAGATGCGGAAAGCGATCCAGCAGGGCGGTGAAGGCGACGGCCGCCTCCATCCGGGCCAGGGGAGCGCCGACACAGAAGTGGATTCCGTGGCCGAAAGCCACATGCCCGGACGGTTTTCGGCCGATGTCGAGTGCGTCCGGCGAATGGTATCGATCGGGGTCGCGATCGGCCGCCGACAGGGCGACGTAGACCAATTCGCCTGCGGGAATGACGGTTCCGCCGATGTCGACGGGTTCCTCGGTGTACCGGACCGTAGCCCAGCCGACCGGGCCGTCGAGCCGCAGAAATTCTTCCACGGCGGCGGGGATGCCCGCCGGATCCGCGCGCAGCGCATCGAATTGGGGCCGGTCGCGCAGCAGCGCGAAGGTGCCGTTGCCGATGAGATTCACCGTCGTCTCGTGGCCGGCCACCAACAGGAGGAAAGCCATCGCCACCAATTCCTGATCGGTGAGACGATCACCGTCGTCGGATTCGGTGGCCAGCCCCGACAGCAGGTCGTCGCCGGGCCGCGCGCGCTTGTCCGCCAGCAGCCCCGTCAGATATCCGCCCATGTCGGCGGATGCGCGGTCGCGGTCCGCCAGGTCTCCGGCGGCGCCCACCAGGATCTTCGTCCACAGCTGGAAATCGTCGCGATCGGTGAAGGGAACCCCGAGCAATTCGCAGATCACGGTGACGGGTAGCGGGGTCGCGAACGCGTGCAGCAGGTCGACCTCGTCGTGCGCCGCCACCTCGTCGAGCAGTCCGGCGGTGATCTCCTCGATGCGGGGACGCAATGCCGCCACCCGCCGCGGCGTGAAAGCCTTGTTCACCAGCTTCCGCAGCCGCGTGTGTTCGGGCGGATCGGTATTGAGCATATGGGTGCTCAAGGCCTGCGCATCCGAATTCGACAGCACCGCAGAGCCTTTGCGCCGGAACAGCTCGATGGTGCCGGCCGAGTTCTTGTGCAGTCGGGGATCGGCGAGCGCTGCCCGCGCTTCCGCATGGCCCACCACGACCCAGCACGGAATCCCGCGCTCGTGCGTGAACCGCACGTGATGCACCGGCCCCCGGGCCCGCCAGCGCTCGTAGTACTTGTGCGGATCGTCGTGGAAGTCCTCTTCCACCAGTTCGATCTGCTCGGATACCTCGGCCTCGGCCATACTGTGCTCCCTGCTACCGGCGCCGCTCGACGCTCCCCACGGTGTCAGCCCAGTCGTAACGGTGACCGTATCCAAAGTACCGAAAATCGCGCCGGGACGCGGATGCCCGATTCGCGTAGAAATCCGTTCCGCGCGAACCACTTTCGTCGGTCATGCGTCCGTCCACTGCCGCAACTTCTCCGGATTGCGGATCGCCCAGATGCGGGTGATCCGGCCGTCGGCGATATCGAAGGCGTAGACGGTCGCGATGGTCCCGTCGATCTGTGCCACCAGGCCCGGCTGGCCGTTGACGGTCCGCTCGAGCAGCGTGACTTCCCCTGCGCGGGAGGCGATGTGGATCCAGGCCCGCGCGATCTGCTCGCCGCCGTTGATCGGGTCGCGGAACGCCAGTACCCGGCCACCGCTGTCGGCCGTCGCGACGGCCCGCGGATCCAGAATCTCGATCAATGCCTCGATATCCTTCGTTTCCCAGGCCCGTTTGAAGTCCCTGACGACCTCGGTGCGCTCGTCCCGAGACGGACTCGCCGAGGTCTGGACGCGACGGCGCGCGGAGGAGGCGAGCTGGCGGCAGGCCGCGGGCGTGCGGCCGACGATATCGGCGATCTCCGCGAAGGAGTAGCGGAAGACATCGTGCAGGACGAAGGCCACCCGCTCGGCGGGCGTCATGGAATCGAGCACGACGAGGAACGCCATACTGATCGATTCGTCGAGCGTCACCCGGTCGGCGGGATCGGCCGGTGCGGGTGCGCCCCATTCACTGCGGTCGGGCACCGGCTCCGGAATCCATTCCCCGACGTAGCGCTCGCGCCGGGCCCGCGCCGAACCGAGCAGATCCAGGCAGATGCGGCTGGCCACGGTGCGCAACCAGCCCCCCGGCGCGGCGACGGCCCGCTGCTGTTCCGGGGACATGGCGTACCAGCGCGCATAGGTCTCCTGCACCACGTCCTCGGCCTCGGCGAGGGAGCCGAGCAGCCGGTAGGCGAGGTTGAGCAGTGCCCGCCGCTCGCTCACCACGGCGCTCGGGTCCGGATCGGTCATGATGTTCGCTCCCTCGTTCGGTACAGGCCCCTTCCACTGTGGACGAAACAGCGCGCCGAAATGTGAGGCCGATATATGCTGCCGTTCGCCGTGAGAGTGGGGGAGTTCGCAATGAAAAGGTCGGTTCTGGTGGCGATCGTGGTCGGTGCGGTCGCGCTTTCGGGCTGCGGCGCCGGGGAGGACGGCGCTTCGGCGCCCACGTCGTCCGAACCGGTGGCTCGGCAGATGACCGCTGCGCCGGATACCGCCGCGCCCGATCAGGATGCCGGTTGCCCCCTTCCGGCCGCGCCGTCGACAGGGCCTTACAGCGGCATCACCGTGCCGGTGCGAGAGCAGACCCCGAGCCTGACGACCGACGTCGTGGTGCCACAACTCGAGGGTGGTGACCAGGCGATTCGCGATCGTTTCAACTCGGCGATGCGCGCATCGCTGGCCGATCTGAGCGGCGGCGCCGCGAACGGTGCGCTGCACGCCGCACAGCTCCGTTGCCGCGAAACGAGCCGCGTCACCCGCATCGGCGCGCATGTCGTCGCGGGCGTGTTGATCACGGATCACACGTGGGAGGGCGGCCCGCATCCGGTCAACCAGATCGGCACCGTGGTGATCGACACCGGCACCGCACAACCCGTCATGCTGCCGACGGCTCTCCGTGATCCTGGTCGGGCCTGGGGCGCGCTCGCCACCACCGCTCAGAGCCTGGTGCCCGCGGACGGGCCCACGCTGTTCACTCATGCTCCGGGCGCCGAAGATTTCGCCGACTGGGTGCCCGCCCCGGAGGGACTCACCGTCTACTTCTCCGTCGCGCACGCGCGGGGCGACTACTACCCGGTTCAACTCCCGTGGAGCCGGATCCGGGACCTGTTCGACCCGGCCGCATTCGCGACGCTGTCGAGCTGACCGGACGCCACCGCCGATTCACACCTTCGCGCCCACCAACTGTCGATAGTCGGCGTTGCGGGCGACCAGTTCGTCGTGCGGACCGCTGTCGGCGATCCGCCCGTCCTTCAGGAACAGGACGGTATCGGCCTCGCGGATGGTGGACAGGCGGTGGGCGATCACCAAGAGGGCGCATTCTTTTCGCACGTTCCGGATGGTGACGTTGAGCGCCTTCTCGGTTTCGGCGTCGAGCATGGCGGTGGGTTCGTCGAGCATCATCAGTACCGGGCGGCGGATCAGCGCCCGGGCCAGTGCCACGCGCTGGCGCTCGCCGCCGGAGAGCAGAACGCCGTGCTCGCCCACCGGAGTGTCCAGGCCGCGGGGGAGCCGGGCGACGAGATCGGCCAGACCGGCGAGCTCGGTCGCGCGTCGCAGATCGTCATCGCCGAGGCCCGGCTGCCGGTAGGTCAGATTGTCGCGGAGGCTGCCGAACAGCAGCGGCGCGTTCTGCTCCAGCAAGCTGATCTCCGAGCGCCACATCCGGCGTGGCCGGCCGGCGTAGGAGCGGCCACCGAGCAGAATATCGCCGGTGTCCGGATTGTAGAACCGGCTGACCAGGGAGAATACGGTGGATTTCCCGGCACCCGAGTGGCCGACCAGGGCCACATGTCCCCGCGGAGGTACGGAGAAACTCACGCCGTGCAGGATCGGCCGCTCGTCGTAGGAGAAATGCACGTCCCGGAATTCGAGTGCGGGATGTCCGTTCTCCGAGTAGGTCTCGATCACCGAACCAGCCGGTTCGACGCCACCCTGCGGGATCTCGTCGACATCCTCGGCCGGCAGACTCAGTGTCGATTCGATCCGGCTGAGCGCGCCCAAGGCCTTCTGCAATCCGACGGAGCCGTTGAACAGATCGCCGACCGGAATCAGCAGATTCATCGCGAGCAGCATCATCGTGACCAGACTGCTCAGCTCCATCTGATGATTCGCCACTCGTACGCCGCCGACCAGCAGTGACACCACGAACGACCCGGTCACCGCCAGGTGCATCGCCGGATTTCCCAGCGCCTTCAATCGGGCCGCGCGCACGCCCGCGGCGAACGCCGCACCGGCCAGCTCGGTCAACCGCTCGTGTTCGCGATCCTCGGCATTGTTGACCTTGACCGTGCGCACGCCGTTCAGGGCGCGCTCGATATCGGCGGACAGCGCGCCGACGCTCTCCTGCAATCGAACCGACGCCACCTCGATTCTCGTCATGACCAGCAACATCGCCCCCGCGGCAACGCCCACGGTGACGAAGACGATCGAGAACAGCAGCCAGTCGAGATAGATCATCACCGCCACGGTGCCGACGAGTGTGATTGCGCCCGTGACTATTTGGACCAGACTGCTCCCGACCGCGTTGCGGATCACGGTCGAATCGAGCGTGACCCGGGAAATGAGATCGCCGACCCGCTGCGACTCCAACGTGGGGATCCGCAACCGCAACAGATGCCCGGCCAGACGACGGCGCACGGACAGGAGCACGGATTCGCTGGTCCGCTCGAGGAGGTAGGTGCCGCCGGTGTCGGCGACGGCGTACAGAAGATAAGCCCCCACCAACGCCGCGAGCGACCATGCGATCGTCGCGCCCGACGACGCATCCCGCACGACCTGCCCCGCCAGCAGCGGCTGCGCCAGCGACAACCCGGTGCCGACGAGAAGCAGCGCCGTCGCCGCCAGCAGCGAATGACGTTGGGGTACGAGCAGTCTCAGGAGCGCGCCGACCCGCCGCGGCCAGGAATCGCCCTGGCGAACCGCACCGTCGTCAGCTGACATACTTCCCCCGTTTGCGTTCGAGCCGACCGCTCTCAGCCGGCTCAACGTAGCCGCACTCGTGTCTCGGGTCGAGCCGACGGGAGAGTGCGGAGATCGTCGGAGCTCGGTTCGTAGCGAAGTTGCCGGGTTTGCCCGATCGGTGCGGGCCCGCAGTTCCCTGTGGTCGTGCGCCGGTTCATGCCGTCGCCGACACGGCGGGGCGGTTCTTTCGTATGCTCGTTGTCAGCGGATGGGGAGGGGCGACGGTGCCGGGCCCCGCGGGTCCGGCGATGGAGGAAGGTCCTCGCGAATGGACAGGCGCGAGGCTGCCGATATGGCGCGGGACTGGTCGGCGGCCCTGGTCGATTGCGGTGGCGTGCTGACGGCTCTGCCGCGCGCCCAGCAGTTGACGGAATGGCTCGTCGACCTGGAAGCCGCCATGTCGGCCGAATCGTTCGATCCGTCGCCCGCGTACCGAGTCGGGGTCGAGATGGTGCGGTGGAAGCTGACCGACCCCGCCCTGATGACTCCGTCCGCGACGGTGCTCGCCTGTTTGCTGGAGCGGTCGCAGCGGCCGGATCGCACGCAGCGGTTCGGCGCCCTCCTGGGCGAACTCGGGCGCGGTTACAGCGCCGAGTTGTTGAAGGTCCACACGGACAGCCAGGAGATAGCCGACCAGCGGTTCCGGGTGGTGTTCGACAACGCGGCGGTGGCGATCGCGCTGTACGACAGCAACGGCATCACGCTGGAAGCCAACCCGACCACCGCACGGATGGTCGGGATGAAACCGGAGGACGTGCCGGGGGTCGCGGGGCTGGATCTGATGCACCCCGAGGATCGCGACAAGCTCCAGCAGGTGGTCGTCGATCTGTACCAGCGCCGGCACGGCACCGTGCACTTCGAAGGCCGCTTCTGCCGCCCCGACGGCACCGTCTGCTGGGGTGCGTGGACGATGACGCTGGTGCGTGGCGCGGGCGGACGTGATCTGCGCCTGCTCGCCGTCGGGGAGGACATCACCGAGCGCCGGGCGATGGAGCAAAAGCTGTGGTGGCAGGCCCGTCACGACCCGTTGACCGGTCTGCCCAACCGTCACTGCCTGCTCGAGCAGTTGGAGGCCATCGTCGCGACGGCCGGCCCCGCCGACCACATCGGTTTGTGCTTTCTCGACCTCGACGAGTTCAAGCTGATCAACGACCGCTACGGCCACCGCGCGGGCGACAGCGTGCTGGCCGAGGTCGGGCGGCGGCTGGACGCGAAAATGGCCTCACCGTCGGTCACGGTCACCCGCATCGGCGGTGACGAGTTCGTCGCGCTGCTCGCACCGCCCTGCGACGAGGAGACCGCGCACGCCGCCGCCGAGACGATGCTCGCGACCCTGCGAGAACCGGTGCCCGTCGGTCCTGCCGATCTGCTGGCGATGTCGGCCAGTATCGGCGCCGTCGTCGCCCCGGTCGCGGGCGCGAACGCCGAGAAACTGCTGAACGATGCCGACGTGGGCCTGTACCGGGCCAAGGCCGCCGGCCGCGGCACCTGGGTGTTGCATCGCGACGAGAACGGTCGCGCAGCCGAATAGCTCAGGGCGGAGGCTGTCCAGGTCGGTGCCGGCCCATCGCGAGTTCCCCTCGCCGCGCGGCCCGCCACCATCGCTGTCCGGAGTCGACGCCACGCCGCATCGTGCGCACGGCGGGTATCTGCATGAGCAGGTGCATCTGGTAGCGCCACGGCATCTGCAGCCCGTGCCGGACCGCCATCGCGTAGGCGAACTGCACGGCATCGCGGTCCAGATACCGGTCGGCGCGTTCGAACCAGGTCATGCTGGCACGGGCGGCGGCCTGAATCGGGCGCATCGCGGCGCGCCGTTGCGTGTCGTAATCCTCCAGCGCGTCGGCGATCTCGCCGTGTTCGTACAGGCTCTGCGCGAGCACGATGGCGTCGATGATCGCCAGCCGGGTGCCCGAACCGATCGTGAAATGCGTCGTATGCGCCGCGTCGCCGAGCAGCACCACATTGTCGTGGTACCAGGATTTGTTGGTCACCTCGGGAAAGCAACTCCACCTTGCGATTTCGCCTCGCGACTTACTGATCAACGAGTGACCGTCGAGTACGCGTTCGAAGATAGCTTCCAGGTCACGCGTATTCGCCTCGTTGTCCGGGGAATCGAATCCCAGCCCCTGCCAGGTCCGCGGTTGGCATTCGACGATGCACGTGCTGATCTTTCCGGCGATCGACGGATAGGCGTGGAACCAGATCCAACCGGCCGGGGTGTGTTCGAAGGCGAAGGTGAATCGGTGGAAGACCTTGTCGGTGCCGAGCCAGATATAGCGATTCGTGCCGAGTGTCACCGATGTTCCGAACCGATGATCGTCCAGCTGCCGCACCCGGCTGTTCGCGCCGTCGGAAGCGACGACGAGATCGGCGTCGTCGAAGCCGGACAGATCGTGGACTTCTCGGCCGTATCGGACGTCGACGCCGAGTTCGCTCGCCCGGCGCGACAGTACCTCGAGCAATGCCGCGCGGCCCATGCTGAAGCCGTAACCCGGGAAGTATGCGGTCCGGTCGTCGCCCACGTGAATGGCCTGTTCCCGCCAGAGAACCGATCCGGCGCGCACCGCCTGTGCGCTGTCGGGGTCATTCCGATACAGGATGTCGAGCAGGTCGTCCCAGTACACGACGCCCCAGCCGTAGGTGGAGCCGGGAGGATCGCGGTCGATCACCGTGATGGCATGGGCCGGGTCGCGGCGCTTCATCGAGATGGCGAAGTACAGTCCGGCGGGCCCGCCACCGATACACACGATTCTCATTCGGTCACCGTTTCCGCCCGGTTGGTCGAATTCGGTGGCACAGCAACGGTAGTCGATGCGGCCGAGCCCGGCACGCTGGGCGTGTCCGGGCTCGGTCATCGGCGCTAGAAGCTGCCCCAGCCGCCGCCGAAGGGGTTCCACCAGCCGGGGTTCCAGCCCCAGCCGCCCCCGTTACCCCAGCCGCCGCCGTTCCCCCAGCCGCCATGGCCCCAGCCACCGCCGTTACCCCAACCCCAGCCGCCGTTCCCCCAGCCACCACCGTGGCCCCAGCCGCCGCCGTTACCCCAGCCGGGGCTGTCGACGGATTGGGTCGCGGAGTTCGGTGTGGCGGCGGACGCTTGCGTCGCGGCTGCGACGACCGGAACCGCGGCAGCCGCGGCTATTCCGGCGGCGGCCGCCAATCGTGCGAATTTCGAGTGTGAATTCCTTTTCTTGCTCATGATAGGGCTCCAAATAGCTGTCCCGACCTGCTGGAATTCTACGCGTTTTCGGCGAATGCAAAAGTTGCCGAGACAACCTGTTTCACAATGTCGGGCTGCCGAATCGGCCCGGCTCCGATGTGCCGGGGTCGGCGACGGACGCGTTCAGGCGGCCGCGGCCCGGACCAGGTCCGCGATCCGTTGCTCGTCCGCCGCCGTCAGCGCGGTCAGTGCGTAGGTGACCGGCCACATCGTGCCCTCGTCGAGGCGCGCGGTGTCGTTGAAACCCAGTGTCGCGTAACGCGCTTTGAATTTCTCGGCGCTCTGGAAGAAGCAGACCACCTTGCCGTCGCGGGCGTAGGCCGGCATTCCGTACCAGGTCTTCGGGGCGAGATCCGGCGCCTCGGCGGTCACGATGGCGTGAATCCGTTCGGCCAGCGCGCGATCGGCCGGCTGCATCGCGGCGATCTTGGCCAGCACATCGGCGGTGCCGTCCGCCTTCGCGGCCTTGCCGCCACGGCGGGCGGCGGTCTTCAGCTCCCGGGCATGCTCTTTCATCGCGGCGCGTTCCTCGGTCGAGAAGCCCACCGTGGCAGCGGTCTTCGTGGCAGAGGTCTTCGTGGTAGCCGTCTTCGTGGTCATCGTCGTCTCCGTTCGAGTCGGGTATCTCAGTTGTCCTGCAGCACGCCGAGCACGTTGCCGTCGGGGTCGATCACCGTGGCGACCCGGCGGCCCGCGCCGACGTCGCGGATCGGTTCTCCGACCACGGCTCCGGCGGCGGTCAGCTCGGCCAGCTTCGCCTCCAGATCCGGGACCGCCCAGTAGGTGACCGGTGCGGTCATGCCCTGCGGCCCGCCACCCGGAACCAGGCCGACATGGGTGTCGCCGACCTCGAAGCCGACGTAATAGGCGCTCTCGGCACTCGCCGGCACGCCCAGCAACGCGGCGTACACGGCCTTCGCGGCGGCCAGGTCGGTGACCGGGTGCAGCACGGTCCTGATGCCCAGGGTGGTCATGAAATCTCCTGTGGTGTCGTGTTCTTGTGGTTTCCACGGTAGGAATCGCGGCGCCGCGCAACATCCGTGGTGACCACGGAATCCACCACGGATCCGGTACGTGGTGGCACCGGTACGGGCGTCAGAATGGGGGCGTGTCGAAGCAGATCGCCACCGAGATCTCGGCTCGGGAGGCCGAGGTGCTCGCCCTGGTCGGGCAGCATCGTAGTAACGCCGAGATCGCGGCCCAGCTGTACATTTCCGTGCGCACGGTAGAGACCCATGTGTCGTCACTGCTGCGCAAGGCCGGAGTGCCCGATCGGCGGGTGCTCGCGGAACGGGCGGCCGCACTGGGTGATCGCCGACCGGCCGCCGCGCCGGTAACGGTGCTGCCCACGACCTTGACCACGTTCGTGGGCCGGGCCCGGGAACAGGCCGAACTGCGCGCGCTGGTCGCCGCGCATCGCCAGGTGACCGCGCTCGGTCCCGGCGGTGTCGGCAAGACCCGGCTCACGCTGGCCGTCGCCGCGGAATCGGCCGACGAGTTCGCGGGCGGAGTCTGGTTCGTGGATCTCGTGCCGGTCACCGATCCGGAGATGACCGGCGCGGCGGTGGCCCACGCGCTCGGTATCGGCGAACAACCGGGCCGGGATCTGGACGATTCGGTGACGGCGGCGCTGGCCGACCGTCGGCTCCTGCTCGTGTTGGACAACTGTGAGCATCTGCTGGACGGTGTGGCGCCGTTCCTGGAACGCTTGCTGGCGCGCTGTCCGGGGGTGACCGTACTGGCCACCAGCCGGTCTCGGCTGATGGTGCCGTTCGAGCAGGTCTACGCGGTGCCGCCGCTGACCCTGGAGGAGAACGCCGACGCGGTCGCGTTGTTCCTGGACCGGGCGGAGGCACTGGGCTGGTCGGTGCCGCCGGAGCAGACCGATCGGGTCGCCGAGATCTGCGCCCGCCTGGACGGTTTGGCGCTGCCCATCGAACTGGCCGCCGCCCGGCTGCCGACCCTGGGCCTGGACGGTCTGACCTCGAGTCTGTCCGATCCGCTGCGGCTGCTCGTGGGTGGCCGCCGCGCCGACGAGCGGCACCGGTCGGTGCGGGCCACGCTCGACTGGAGTCGAGCGCTGCTGACGGAATCGGATCGCCGGCTGCTGCAGCGGGTGGCGGTGTTCGCCGGGCCGTTCACCGCCGCGGCCGCCGCTGAGGTGACGGGTGGTCCGCCGCTGACGCCGGACGAGGTGCCGGACGGGCTGGCGCGGCTCACCGAACAGAGCCTGCTGACGGCGGTTCCGGCCGGCACCGGTATCCGATATCGGATGCTGGCGACCGTCCGCCAGTACGCGCGGGAACAACTCGACTCGCTCGGCGAGCTGCCCGAGATGCTCGCCCGGCATCTTACGTGGAGTCTGGCGACCGCTACCGCACTCGCGCAGCGGTCCGAAACCGGTTCTTGGCGAACCGAATTCGACGGCGTGGCCGACGACCTGCGCGCGGCGCTGAACTGGGCGGCAGCCGAGCCGGGGCAGCGGGCGGCGGCGTCCGGCCTCGCGCTGACCCTGGCGCGGATCGCCTTCACCCGCAACCTGATCGGTGAATCACAGCGGCGCTACGAGCAGGCCGCCGCGCTCACCGCCGATCCCTCCGTGGCGGCCGAGGCGCTGCGCGAGGCCGCCACCACGGCCGGGTGCCGACTACACGGCTCCGAGATGTACCGGTTGTACCTGGCGGCGGCGGAGATCGCGCGCACATCCGGTGACGATGCCGCTGCCGCAAGAGATCTCGCGACGGCGGTGAGCACCTGCTTCCGGATGTCCGATACTTTCGACGAGGCGCCCGCGCTGCCCGAGGTGGTCGAGCTGCTGGCCACGGCCCGCGGCCTGGCCGGAGACGATCCGGCTGCCGCGGCGGCCGTCGCCCTCGCCGAATGTGGTCTCCGAGCCGCGGAATCCGAGGGTCCGCAGGCGATCGCAACAGCCGAACGAGCGGTCGGACTGGCCGGGCGAACCGCTGATCCGCTGACTCGCAGCGCGGCCCTGGACGCGCTGGCCGGCCGCCCAGTGGTGGTGCGGGCGACG
>NZ_BAFQ01000027.1 GCF_000308375.1 Nocardia aobensis NBRC 100429
GGCCGAGCCGTCCGAACCGGCCGCTCCCGCCGCTCCGGCAGCGGATCCCGAGCCCGCCGTCGCGGCGGAGCCGGAGACGGTCCCGGCCGCGAAGTCCACCGCCGCGGCAGCGAACACCAAGCCCGAGACCAAGCCCGCACCGCAGAAGACGGCCCGGGCCAAGCGGGGTAAGGCGCCGATGCCGTCCTGGGAGGATGTGCTGCTCGGCGTGCGTAGCTCCGGACACTGAGTCCCCCGCCGGGTACGAAATCCCGGCCGGTCACATCGAATTCGCGGCGGAGGCCATCGGTCTCCGCCGCGAAGTCCGTTCGGCGTATTCACCCTCGTTCGGGCGCGTTGTCGCCGGAATGTTGGGAAACGGGGGTTGACACGCGCGGCAGAAGTCAGAAGCGTCGGTGTTTCCGCTGTTGGGGGAGTAGATTTTTCGTATGCGTCCGATTCTCGTCGGGCGCACAGCGAGCAGGCCGCGGCGGCGGATGTGGTTCGGCTCCCGCGATTGCTCGGGAGTAACCACGCTTACCCGTTCGAGCTCGGGAGGTGTCGCAGGTGCCATCCACAGCCTCGTCGATCTGGTACGTCGACGACCCGGACCCGGCTGCGGTCCTGCGCTCCCACCCCGATCCCGACCCGGAGGCCGCGCTCGCACTGGCCAAACAGCTCAATCCCGACCACGACGTCGTGCCCGCCGCCTCCGGCACCCTGAAGGTCTGGGCCGGCCCCGATCCCGGCTCGATGTACATCGGCTGCTTCCCGGGCGTCACCGTGGTCTGTACCGTGCAGGCGGCGCGCAGCCACCCGACCCGGCTGCCGGAACTGCTCATCCGGCCGCTGGCCTCCGAGCACACCTATCTGGTGTCTTATGACGTCGCACTGGGCTGGGGTGCGTTCGCGCATTGGGAGCGCGGGGAATTCCGCCGCGCCTTCAGCGCCACCCGGGTCGACATCGTCGAGGACGAAGGGCTGCCGCTGGTGTGGGAGCGCCAGTACTGGGCCGGCGACCATCCGGTCCGGCTGCGGCCCGGTGATTTTCCCGATCCGCAGATCCTGCCGTTCGACCCGCCGGAATTCGCCGACGCCGCGAACGAGGAGTGGCTCGGATTCCGTTATCGGGCCGGCGCTTGCGGCGACGCACTGCTTCCGGACCGGATCGAGGTGTGCGGATTCAGCCTCTATCCCGCCGGGCAGGCGCCCGCACCGGCGACCCGGGAGACGTCGGTGACGATTCCGGCGAGTAAGCGCTGGTTCGGCTGGCTGCGCGGCCGCGACCGCGTGTTGTGATCGCGAAACCTCGATCGCGAAATCTAGTGGGCCGCAGCGTCGATCAGCAGCACGACCCAGCCGATCAGTACCCCGGCGCCGAGTCCGGCGAGCACCCAGCGGGTGACCGGGGTGTGGCGCCAGCGCCACGCGGTCGGTGCGGTACCGGCGACGGCAATCACGTTCACCGCCACCGCGAGCGTCCAATGGACATGGGCCAGTGCGACACCGAACGAGTACACCCCGGCGGCGGTCAGCGCGGCGACGAAGACGGCCACGGCGATGCCCGCCGCCCACGGTGTCGGTTCGCCGGGAGTGGCTTCCGGGCGGCCCAGCGGTCGATTCACGAGGTCCGCACCCTTTCGTAGAAAGCCATCGCGGCCGCGGTCGCGACATTGAGCGAATCGGTGCCGGGGGTCATCGGAATCCGGGCGCGGATATCGGTGGCGCGCATGGCCGCCTCGGTCAGCCCGGGGCCTTCCGCGCCGAGCAGCAGCGCCACCCGGTCGCCGGTCATCGCGGTTGCCAGATTCACCGCCGCCGGATTCGGCGTCAGCGCGATGATCCGGAAACCGAGCTCGCGCAGCGTATGCAGGCCGTCGGGCCAGGTCGGCAGCGACGCGAACGGTACGCGCAGCACGTGCCCCATCGACACCCGCACCGCGCGGCGATACAGCGGATCGGCGCAGCGGTCGCCGAACAACACCGCGTCCGCGCCGAGTCCGGCCGCGTTCCGGAAGATCGAGCCGATGTTCTCGTGATCGTTGACGCCCTCGAGCACGGCGACCGTGCGAGCGGTCTCCAGGATTTCCTCGGGCAGCAGTTCCGGTGGTCGGCAGGCGGCGGCGAGGACGCCGCGATTGAGGTGAAATCCGACGATTTCGGCCATCACCTCGGCGCCGACCCGGTAATAGGGGACGTCCACACCGGCGAGGTCGGGGGCGAGCTGATCGAATCGGCGACCCACCCCGAGCAGGGCGAACGGCTGGAAACGCGAGGCCAGCATGCGCTGCACGACCACCACGCCCTCGGCCACGACCAGGCCTTTCCCGCCCGGAAGGTCGGGCCGCCGGTCGGCCGAGTTGAGGTCGCGGAAGTCGGCGACCCGAGGGTCGCCGGGGTCGACGATATCGATCACGTGGGCCACGGCAACCTATCCTGCACCCTGGCCGCGAATTCGGCCGAGCCAACTGTCGTGTGAAACACGGTTTGGCGGGCAACGCTATGGTGAAGTCTTTATTGGTTTATCCACAGAACGATTTATCCATCGCAACGGAAGAGGACGCATGACCAAGCCGGAAGTCGAGTTCCAGGAAGGCCCCGCGCCCACCACGCTGGAAGTGCAGGATCTGGTCGTGGGCGACGGAGCCGAAGCCGTGCCCGGCGGCACCGTGGAGGTGCACTACGTGGGCGTCACCTACGACACCGGCGAGGAATTCGATTCGTCCTGGAACCGTGGCGAATCCATCACGTTCCCGCTGCGCGGCCTGATCCAGGGCTGGCAGGACGGTATTCCCGGCATGAAGGTCGGCGGCCGCCGCCAGCTGACCATCCCCCCGGAGCTGGCCTACGGTCCCGAGGGCTCGGGCCACCCGCTGTCGGGCAAGACGCTGATCTTCGTCATCGATCTGCTGAACGTCGTCGAATAAGGACGTTCACTGCCGGACGATCTCGACCGGATCCGACAGATTCGTCGCCAGGACGGACTGCTGGGATGTGCTGTGTGCCGGTAACGCGGTGAGGGCCTTGCCGGTTTGATCGGTCAGATTCGTCGAAATCTGCTGCATCTGGGTGACCCCGCCGGTCACCGCCCGCAGCGCACCCTGCAGTTGCGTGCTCGCCTGATCGGCGAGCTGCGGAATCTGCCCGGCCAGGGCGGCGCCCTGGTCCAGCTGGGCGGTGGCCGCGGTCAGCCGGTTCGCGGCATCGCGCAGAATGGTGCCGAGGCCGGTGTTCGGATCGGTACTGCTCCCGGTCAGCCGGGCCACGCCCGCCAGTTGGGTGTCGGCCTGGCCGGCGATCGAGCGCAGCGCCTCCAGCTTGCCGATGATGTCGGTGAGCTGAGGATCCGCCGCGAACGGCAGCGCTCGCAGCAGCGGCAGGACCTGGTCGAGCCCGGTACTCATCGTGTTCGCACCGGCACTGATCTGCCCGATGGTCAGTCCGGTGGCATCGACGGCGCCGGCCATGTTCTCGGCCTGATTCGTCGCCTGTCCCAGAGTGCTGTGTACCTGGCCGAGCTGCGAAGTCAGCGTCGCCGCACCGGATTTCGCGGAATCCAGGAAACCCAGCATCTGCTGGGCGCCGCCGGTGAACTGTCCGGCGGCGTCGGAGGCCGTCCGTACGCCCGCGTCGAGCAGTTGGGATGTGAAGGCGGCCTGCTGCATCGAACCGCGCGCGTTCGCGACCGCGCCCAGGGTCTGATCCACGCCGGCGGCCGCGATTCGCCGTGTCACCGCCGCGACCGCATCGTCGACCGCGGCGGTGTCGGCGTGTTCGTTGGTGGCCACGGTCAGCTGGGCCCGATGCGGTTGCGCCGTGGCGAGGGTAGCCAACGACGAACTGAGGTCGGCGGGCAGGGTGATCACCGCGGCATGATCGGTGGTGCGGGCACCGGGTTCGGCCACGATCCAGGTGTCGTCCTCGGATTGCAGCGCCTTCACGATGCGGGCACCGGCGGGGCCGGTATCCGCGTTGACGATCGCGATATCGGTCGGCGCGGCGCCACCGCGGGTGGCGGCGATCACCCCGCCCGTCACCGCGCCGGCGACCACCAGGGTCACCACACCGAGCACTGTCCAGCGAAAACGTCTATCTGCCACGCCGTTCGACGGTAGCGACGATGAATGCGCGAGTACTGGCCGATATCTGAGGGTTCTGTGAGGGAACTCGGGCGAATCAGGATTCCGGCGGTGGCGGCGCGGACATCCGACGGTCCGGCAATTCCAGCACCAAGCGCACCCCGCCCAGGGTGCCGTCGTCGAAATAGGCTCGCCCACCGTGTAATTGGGCCTGCTGCGCGACCAGGGCCAGGCCCAGACCGGAGCCGCCCTTGGTGGCGTTGGCGCCGCGGATGAAGCGGTCGAAGACGGTCCGTCGTTCCTCGGCCGGGATGCCCGCGCCGTTGTCGTCGACCGAGATCACGATCCAGCCGTCGGGGCGGCGATGGGCCGACACCAGCGCCTGCGTGGCGCCGCCGTGGCGGGCGGAATTGGTGAGCGCGTTGTCGACCGCCAGCCGCAGTCCGGTCGGCAGGCCGCGGGTGATCAGTTCGGGATCGGTCTCGATGCGGACGCTGAGTTCCGGGAAGTGGCGCATCGCATCGTGGGCGGCGTGATCGACCAGATCGCCGACATCGGTTTCGACATGGTCGCGTTCGTCGGTCAGCTCGCCGGCGGCGAGCCGTTCCAGCGCGGCCAGCGTGGCCTCCACCCGGCCCTGACTGCGCTGCAGATCGTCGAGGATCTCCGCGCGCTGCTGCTCGTCGAGGTCCAGGGTGCGCAGCACCTCGAGGTCGGTGCGCATCGCGGTGAGCGGAGTACGCAGTTCGTGCGCGGAGACGGCGGCGAAATCGCGGGCCGTCTCGAGTGCCGCCGCGGTTTCGGCCTGGGCGAACTGCACGCGATCCAGCAGCGAATTCACTGCCTCGGAGAGCTTTTCGGCCTCCCAGACGCCGGATCCGTCCACCCGGACCTCGGCCGTGCTGGTGCCGCTGCGCGCACTCACCTGCCGGGTGAGATCGCGGATCGGGCGCACCGCGCCACCACCGAACACCCAGCCCAGCCCGGCCGCCGCGGCCACCGCCAGCCCGGCCGCGAACAGCACCCAGCGCCGCTGCTCGGACATGGTGTGATAGGCGTCGGTCAGCGGGATCGCGATCGATACGGTCCGTCCCTCGGGCTGATTCTCGGTCGTGGTCAGCACCCGGAACGGAGTGCCGCCCAGCGTGACCGTATGCGAACCCGGGTCCTCGGCCGGGAGGCGCACGCTGGTGGAGGCGATGATCTCCCCGTGGTCGCGCACCGTCACCGCCATATCCTTGTTCGGCGTCACCAGCGACAGCACTCCGACCGCGATGAGCGGCTGCATCAGCACGATGCGCGAGGCGATGTTCAATTCCTGGTCGGCCTGGGCGAGATTGTTGCGGCCCAGCGCCACCACCGACACCCAGCTCAACACCGCGGTGATGATGATCGCGCCCAATGCCGCCGCCCCGGCGACCCTGGTGCGCAGCGAATAGGAGTGTCGCAGCCCGAAGCGCCGCCGTCCCGGTGCGGTCATCCCGCACCCGCACAGGTCGTTTCGGCGGGCGCACCGGTCATTTCGGCATCCGCAGCACGAAACCGACGCCGCGGATGGTGTGCAGCAGCCGGGGCGTGCCGTCGGCCTCCAGTTTGCGGCGCAGATAGCCGACGAAGACGTCCACCACATTGGTGTCCGCGGCGAAGTCGTACCCCCACACCAGCTCCAGCAGTCGTTCCCGGCTCAACACCACCCCGGCATTGCGGGCCAGAGTGGACAGCAGTTCGAATTCCCTTTTGGTGAGCTCGATTTCGTTACCGTGCAACAGGGCGCGATAGCCGGCCACATCGATTTCCAAGGGGCCCACGGTGATCGAGCCCGGCGCCGCGGCGGGGGCGGTATCGGTGCGGCGGCGCAGCAGCGCCCGGATTCGCGCCACCAATTCGGCGAGGACGAACGGTTTCACCAGATAGTCGTCCGCGCCGGATTCCAGTCCGGCGATCCGGTCGCCGACCGAACTGCGCGCCGAGAGCACGCAGATCGGCACCTCGTTGCCCATCGCACGCAGCGCGGTCACCACGCCGGCGCCGTCGAGCACCGGCATGTTCATATCGAGCACGATGGCGTCGGGCGACTGTTCGGCCACGCTGCGCAGGGCCGCGGCGCCGTCGCGGGCGATGACCACCCGGAATCCGGACAGTCGCAAACCGCGTTCCACCGAGGACAGCACATCCTCGTCGTCGTCGACCACCAGCACCGTCGGATTCTCGCTGCTCGCCACGGTGTGCAGTGTAATTTGACCGCGCGGCCCCGGGGGGTGGCCCGAGGCCCGCGCGAGTTGCCCGGTGCCCGGGTCAGTAGTTGTGGCAGGAATCGGCGACTTCCTGAATCGTCCGGCTCAGGCCGGCGGCCCGCGGGTCCTGCTGGGCGCGCTGCGCCTCGTCCGGATGCTGGGCCAGATACTGCTGGAATTCGGCCCGGCGCTGTTCCACGGGCTGATCGAATTTCGCCTTCAGCTCGGCCTTCTGGTCCGGGTTGTTGTCCAGGATCGAGGCCAGCTGCGGCGCCTTGTCGTGCAGGGCGGCGTCGACCTGAGCGAAGCTGCAGGTCGAATTCAGCAGCGGCGCAACCAGTTCGGTCGGACCCGCCGATGCGGTGGCGGGGACCAGCAGGGCGGCCCCGGCGGCCAGGCCCGCGGCGGTGAGGGTGGTTGCGGCAAATCCGCGAATGCGCATGTTTCTTTCTCCCTGTGCGTCGGCACGTACGTGTCCGGCACGGTATCGCCGGAGTCTGGGGCGTGCGTGAACCGATTCTGAGAAGACTCTGAACCGGGCCGGGCGCGCGCCCTGCACTCGGATGCCCCGATCAGGAACCGATACTCGAGCCGTTCGTGCTCGCCGCCGGGTCGGCCGTGGTCTCCGCCGCCGGGTCGGCGGTCGGATCGGTCCCGGCGAGCAGTTGATCCTCCAGCGCGATGAGCACCGCGGGATCCTCGATGGTCGCGGGCATCTCCCAGGTCTCGCCCGAGGCGATCTGGCGGATGGTGCGGCGCAGGATCTTTCCGGATCGGGTCTTCGGCAACGCCCGGACCACCGTCACGTCGTGCAGGGTCGCGATCGCGCCGATCTGCTCGCGCACCCGGGCGATGATCTCGGCACGCAGCTGCGCCAGTTCGATGTCGACGCCGTTCTTGAGCACCACGTAGGCGATCGGCAGCTGTCCCTTCAGTTCGTCGGGCACTCCGATCACCGCGGTTTCCGCGACCGCCGAATGTCCCGAGATCGCGGCCTCGATGCCGCCGGCCGAGAGCCGATGCCCGGCCATGTTGATCACATCGTCGCTGCGGCCGAGGACGTACAGATACCCGTCCTCGTCGAAATAGCCGGAGTCGCCGGTCAGATAGTGCCCGGGATAGGCCGAGAGATAGGAGCGGCCGAAGCGCTCGTCGTCGCGCCACAGGCCGGTCAGCGAGCCGGGCGGGAGCGGGAGGCCGATCACGATATTGCCCTCGGCGCCGGTGGCCACCGCATCGCCTTCGTAGTCGAGGACGCGCAGCCGGTAGCCGGGGACCGGAACCGAGGCCGAGCCGGGTTTGATCGGCAGCTCCTGTAGGCCGAGCGGGTTGGCACATACCGGCCAGCCGGTTTCGGTCTGCCACCAGTGGTCGACCACCGGGCAGTCGGGCAGGTCGGCCAGCACCGTCTCCCGGGTCCACTCGTAGGTGGCCGGGTCGAGCCGTTCGCCGGCGCAGAACAACGCGCGCAGTGAGGACAGATCGTGGCGGCGGGCCAGCGCGGCGTCGGGATCGGCGCGGCGGATCGCGCGCAATGCGGTGGGGGCGGTGAACATCACGTGCACCCCGTACTGCTCGACCAGCCGCCAGTAGGTGCCGGAGTCGGGCGTACCGATCGGTTTGCCCTCGAACAGTATGGTCGTCGCGCCGACCAGCAGCGGGGCGTAGACGATATAGGAATGGCCGACCACCCAGCCGATATCGGAGGTGGTCAGCATCACCTGCCCCGGGGAGACGTCGTAGATATTGCGCATCGACCAGGCCAGCGCCACCGCGTGGCCGCCGTTGTCGCGCACCACGCCCTTGGGTTTTCCGGTCGTGCCCGAGGTGTAGAGGATGTAGAGCGGATCGGTCGCGGCCACCGGCACCGGGTCGGCCGGTTCCGCGTCGCGGACCATGTCCTCCCAATCCAGCCAGCGGGCCGCGATGGTGGCGGTGGAATCCGGCAGCGTGTCGGTGGCCGGCTGCGGGGCGGCGAACCGGATGGTCGGAAAGCCTTCGCGCTGCTTCACGACCACATTCCGCGGCGCGGTGGTCTGCACCTGGTCGAGTGCCTGCAGCACGATCGGCGGGTACTCGAGGCGCTTGTTCGGTTCCAGGCCGCCGGAGGCGGTGACGATCAGGACGGGTTCGGCGTCGTCGATGCGGGCGGCCAGTTCGTGCGCGGCGAATCCGCCGAAGACCACCGAATGCACCGCGCCGATCCGCGCGCAGGCCAGCATCGCGATGACGGCCTCGGGGATCATCGGCATGTAGATCACCACGCGGTCGCCGGTACGCACCCCGAGCCGCAGCATGGCGCCGGCGAACCGGGCGACCTCGGCCAGCAGTTCGGCGTAGGTGTAGACGACTGTGGCGCCCGTCATAGCGGAGTCATATATTAAGGCGGGCTGATCCGCGCGACCGCCCGTTTTTCGGAAATGCCCGTTTCGGCGGCGGTATCGGTATCGTCGTTCGTCGAGGCGGGTTCCGCTGTGAGATCGCGCACATGCCGATCGAGGGCATTGTAGGAGGTGTTGAGGCGAGCATCGGGAAACCACCGAGCCGTCGGTCGTGCCGTGGTATCGAGAATCTGTTCGGGCGCAACGTCCCAGCTGATCGCCTCGGCCGCGCTACGCCAGAAGTCCGACGGGTCGACCAGGCTGGTCTGGTAGGTGGGCCGGTACTCCTGCTTCGCGTTCAACCGTATGACTCCCTGCCTCGCATCGATGCCCGCCTCGATAGATCAGCCTGATTGTGGCAGACTTCACGCGACGTCCGGGCGGCCGCCGCGACCTTTGATTTTGGCTGGAACAGCCAGGTCAACGGCTGGTGGTTGCCAAGAGGTCACACAAGAAGTTATTGATCCGTTAGAATCGCATGTCACCTATTTCGGCCGTCATGGACGCAATTTCTCGGCCAGCCGCAGTTCCCGGCCCGTTCTGCTTATCGAGCCGCGCGTGCGATCGTGGAGGCTCGCCGATGGCGCGTGGCTGGGGCCAGTTTGGAAAGTGAGTTGGAGATGCGTGACGCCGCTAGGCCCGTTGGGAAGCGCTGGGCGCTCGGCAACTGGGACCTGCGCTGGAAGGTTACGGCCGTGCTGGCCGTGCCGCTGCTCGTCGCGGTGGTACTCGGTGCTTCCAGGATCGCGTCCGAGTTCAGTGACTCGAGCCACCTGGATCGGGCGGTCGAGCACGTCGAGGCGATTCCGGCCGTCACCGGCCTGAGTGGTGCCGCGGCCACGGTCGCCGGTGGTCAGATGGCCGCGATCAGCCCGACCCAGTCGCTGGTGCAGGACGCGGACCTGACCCGACTGGACGGCGCCATCCAGACCGCGCAGAAGGCCACGGCCAAGCTGGACGGCGTTCCGGGTGCGCGCGATGCGATCGAGCAGATGATCAAGGGCGCCCAGGCGGTGCGCGATCAGGGCACCAAACCCTCGCCGGTCCTCGCCGACGCGATCGCCCAGGAAGAGGCGATCCGTCAGAACAGCGTCCGCACGGTCGAGGAGATCGTCTCGACCATCTCCGACCCCGGCGTCGACGCGGCGAAGCTGCGCCTGGTCGACTCGCTGAACACCCGCGCGGTGATGGTCCAGGAGATCGCGGCCTCGGCCAAGACCCTGACCGGTGACGCCAAGGGCGGTCTGCACGACTTCCAGGTCGCCGGCAACACCGAGAAGTACATGCTCGACCTGCTGGCCAAGCGCCTGCCCGAGAACGATCCGACGATCGCCGAGCTGAACGGCTTGCTGCAGAACCGGATCACCATGACCAGCGGGCCGAACGTCGACGTCGGTCAGCTGCCGCTGATGGATATCAAGCAGTCGCTGGTCGACAGCCTGAACGGCTACACCAAGATCGTCGGTTCCTCGACCCAGGACATCACCTCGCGAGTGAACGACCTGGCCGGTAACGCCCGGGCCGGCGCCATTCAGTACGCCGTCATCGTCGTCCTGACGATTCTGGCCGCGCTGATCTTCGCCGTGCTGGTCGCGCGGGCCATGATCGTGCCGCTGCGCAAGCTGCGCCTGGCCGCGCTGCGCGTCGCCGAGCACGACCTCGGCTACGAGGTCTCGCGCCTGCGTGACGGTGCCAGCCCCGAGGATGTGCCGCTCGAGCCGATGCCGGTGCACACCGAGGAAGAGGTCGGCCAGCTCGCTCGCGCGGTCGACGACATCCACGGTCAGGCCCTGCGCCTGGCGGCCGACCAGGCCTCCATGCGTACCCAGGTCAACGATATGTTCGAAACCCTGGCGCGCCGGTCGAAGTCGCTGGTCGACCATCAGCTCTCGCTGATCGAGGCGATGGAGTACGACGAGAAGGACCCGCGCCTGCTGGAGAACCTCTTCCGGCTCGACCACCTCGCCGCCCGTATGCGCCGAAACGGCGACAACCTGCTGATTCTGGCCGGTACCCGGCAGCGGCGCAGCAAGTCCGCGCCGGTCGAGATCGCGGACGTGCTGCGTGCCGCCATCTCCGAGGTCGAGGACTACGAGCGCGTGAAGCTGGGCGCCACCCCGCGTGGCGCCATCACCGAACCGGCCGCCTCCGACCTGGCGCACCTGTTCGCCGAGCTGCTCGACAACGCGCTGCGGGCCTCGCCGCCCGAGACCGACGTCAAGTTCACCTTCGCCCAGGCCCACGACCAGGGTCTGCTGATCGAGGTCGCCGACCGCGGTATCGGTATGCCGCCCGCGGAGATGGCATCGATCAACCGGCGCCTGGAAACGACCGCCGAGGTCGGTGCGGACACCGCGCGTCACATGGGCCTGTTCGTCGTCAGCCGGCTGGCCGAGCGGCACGGCCTCAACGTGCGCCTGCGCCCGACCTTCGACACCGCCCGCGACCCGGGCGTCACCGTCACCGTGCACGTGCCCAAGGCGATCATCGTGGCGCCGGCGGGCGGAACGGTCTCGCTGCCGGATCAGTCCGGTGAGCAGATGTCGGTGCCGACCCAGCGGCCGTCCGCGGCGTCGTCGATGCAGATGCGCGGCGTCACCCGGACTCCGAGCGGCAACATGATGGTCACCGTGGATCCGGGCGTGAGCGGGCCGATTCCGATCACGCCGGCCGCGGATGCCGGCGACGACCGCACGGTGCGCACCAACGGTGCCGCCGCCGCGGCGAACGGTTCGGCCGCGGGCGGACTTCCGCAGCGCCAGCCGGGCGGTGCGGTTCCGGGCGGGCTGCCGCAGCGGCAGCCGGGGGCCAACGGACCGACCGCGCGTCATCCGCTCGCCGACGCCGAGCCGGGCACGGGCTTGCCGCAGCGTGAGCCGGGTGCCAACGGACCGCAGGCGCCCAAGGCGCAGCCGAACGCGAATCTGCCCCAGCGCGGCGGCTCCCCTACGGCGCAGCCGACCTCGGGTCTGGCCGCCAATATGCTCAAGCGTCAGCCGGGTGCGGCGGGTCAGCCGCCGCGGCCGGGCCGACCGACCGGACTGCCGCAGCGGCCGCCGGCCGGCGGTAACGGCCTGTCGCAGCGCGAAGGCGGTCTGCCACAGCGTGATTCGGGCTCGAGCCTGCCGCCGCGGGAAGGTGGCCTGCCGCAGCGTGGCGGCTCCGGCCTGCCGCAGCGTGCGCCCGCCGGTGAGGACCGCCCCGCGGCGAGCCCGCCGGCCCGCGAACTCGGCGCCAACGGACTGCCCCAGCGGACGCCGGGCACCAACGGCGCCCCGGCGCGTGAGGGTGGCCTCCCGCAGCGGGAATCCGCGAACGG
>NZ_BAFQ01000026.1 GCF_000308375.1 Nocardia aobensis NBRC 100429
CTCTTGGCGCTGACCGGAACCGCCGTGCCGCCCACGGCGGCCCGCTGCTCGAAGTACTCGTCGAAACCGGCCTCGCCCGTCTCGGCCACCGCGGTGGTCTGAACGGGCCCCGCCGACACCGGTTCCACCACCGGGGCGGGCTCGGGCGCCGGCTCCGGCAGGATGGTGGCCAGCCCGCGCAGCGCGCGGCCGAAATCGGGATCGATGAGGTCCGAGGCCGGATCGTCGAGCGGCACCACCGAGCCGCCGTGCGCGTCCGGCTGGTAGCGCCAGTGCGCGGCGATCACCGAACGGCCCGCCTGCCACTGCAATTGGGCCACCCAGTAGTTCTTCTCGTCCTTCCAGGCGTCCCATTCGGCGATATCGATATTGTGGCCGCGCTCGGCGAAGGCGGCCGAGACGATCTCGATCAACGTCTCCACGGCGGGACCGTCCTTGCGCACCGGATGCGCCTTCTGCGCCAGCTCGGCCGCGCGGGCACGCTCGAGCAGCACGGGGTAGGCGAAACGCTCCACCCGGCTGGCCGGCATACCGGACTCTTCGGTGACCTGCTCCACCGACGCACCGGCACGGATCCGAGCCTGAATATCGCGAGGACGCATGGTCGCCTCCGTTTCGATCTCGATCTGGCCGAATCGGGCAAGGTCTCCACGCGCGGCGGCACGCAGCTTCTCGTCGGCGGCGAGCCGGTACTTCTGACCGGTCTCGGCATCGACGCACACGATGTGCGCGGAATCGGGCGTCAATCCGATCACTCGAAGTTCACGCACCGTTACCTCCTTATCGCTGCGTCGATCACAGCTGCGCCGAGCACCAACTAGCTCGCGACACCGCCCACGTTCTGGAACAGTAGTGCACTTCTGAGATTCGTGTGGCAAGACACGCGGCCTGAAATCTACCGCCGCGGTGCTGGGGACGACTAATCTGCTCTGTTTCCACGCTCACCGGCCCGCGCCCCGGCAAACTTCCGGCACGATTTCGGTTGGCGCACACCAACACAGCGTAAACGCGAAAGCCGCGGATTTCGGTGACGAAATTCCGCGACTTTCGCGAGCTTTTTATCCGAGCGCCGTGGCGATCAGGCGCTGATCTGCTGCACCACCCAGTCGATGCAGCGGGTCAGCTGCGACACGTCCTCGGGGTCGATCGCCGGGAACATGCCGACGCGCAGCTGGTTGCGGCCCAGCTTGCGGTAGGGCTCGGTGTCGACGATGCCGTTGGCGCGCAACACCTTTGCGACGTGCGCCGCATCCACCGACGGGTCGAAGTCGACGGTGCCGACCACCTGCGAGCGGTGCGCCGGCTCCGCGACGAACGGGGTAGCGAATTCGCTGGACTCGGCCCAGGAATACAGCCGCGACGAGGAATCGAGGGTCCGCTTCACGGTCCAGTCCAGACCGCCGTTGTTGTTCATCCACTCGATCTGATCGGCGAACAACAGCAGGGTGGCCAGCGCCGGGGTGTTGTAGGTCTGGTCCTTGGTGCTGTTGTCGATCGCGATCGGCAGCGAGAGGAATTCGGGGGTGTAGCGACCCGAATCCTTGATTTCGGAGACTCGCTCCAGCGCCTTCGGGCTCATCAGCGCGACCCACAGGCCACCGTCGGAGGCGAAGCATTTCTGCGGCGCGAAGTAGTACACGTCGGCATCGGCGATATTCACCGGCAGACCGCCCGCACCGGAGGTGGCGTCGATGGCGATCAGCGCGTTGTCCGAGCCGGCGGGCCGCTGCACGGGAACCGACACACCGGTGGAGGTCTCGTTGTGCGCCCACGCGATCACGTCGGCGACCGGGTCGGAGACCGGCTCGGGCGCGGTGCCCGGGTCCGAGGAGACCACGATCGGATCGCCGATGAACGGGTTGCGCTTGGCCACCGCGGCGAACTTCGAGGAGAACTCGCCGTAGGTGAGGTGCAGCGAACGGTCCCGGATCAGGCCGAAGGCCGCGGCGTCCCAGAACGCGGTGGTGCCGCCGTTGCCGAGCACGACCTCGTAGCCCTCGGGCAGCGAGAACAGGTCGCGCAGGCCCGAACGGACGCGCGCGACGACGTCCTTGACCGGCTTCTGACGGTGGCTGGTACCCATCACGGACGCGCCGACCTCGACGAGGGAGCGCAGCTGTTCGGGACGGACCTTGGACGGGCCGCAGCCGAACCGTCCGTCGGCGGGCTTCAGATCGTCGGGAATGCTCGGAAAGGCAGCGGTCATGGGCTCAAGCCTAGAGCGTGATGTAGGTCTCGCGCGTGGGTGGGTCGAGGTTGTGCACACGGGTGCGACGGGCTCGCCGGAACCGCGCAGATGTCCGTAACGCCGTGTCGGCGCACGGCCGCCCGTTACCGTTGGGCAATGAGCATGACAGGGCGGGAGCGACCGGACTCCACGGGCATCTCCGCCGCATCCGCGGCATCGGGGCCCACCGCGGTTCCCCAGGATGACGCGGACGGATCGACCCGGTCCGGTAGCGGGGGGCCCGGCCTGCGCGCGCGCCTGGTCAAGCGGCTCGAGGGAGCCGGATTCATGCTGCGTACGGGCATGCTCTCCGATGGAGCGCGCCACGAATTGCTGTTGCGCGGCCTGCCCGGGAAGGCCACGATTCTCGGGGTCCGGCCCTGCCGGACCCCGACCTCGGCCCTCCCCGTCGACGGCGCGCGGAAACGGACGGCGGCCGCGGGCCGGATCGATACCGGCTATCGCTTCTGGGTCCGGATCCAGCTCGACGGCGCACCGCCGTACGAGACCCGGATACGGCAACGAGTGAGCGACGTCGACCGGGAGTCCATGCAACCCGGTGATGTGGTCGGCTGCCGCGTCGATCCGGGTGATCGGGAGCGGCTGGTGCTCTACGTGCCCGGCGTCACCGAGGCGACGCGGGTCAGCATTTCGAAGATCCTGTCCGCGGGCCGCCGCGCCGACGCGACCGTGCTGGCCGCCACACCGATCGCCGCCGACTATTCGGGCCGCGACGATCCGGTGCTGCGGCTGGATCTGGAACTGCGCGCCTGGGACGAACCGCAGCCGTGGCGAGTTCGGATCGTGCAGCCGGTGCCGCTACCGGCGATCGAACTGGTCGATCTGGGCCGGCATCTCGAGGTCGCGTTCTTCGCCGTGGACCGCGGCGAGTCGGTGGCCGTGGACTGGGAGGCCTCGGCCGAACTCTGAGGCGCGCAACGTGCGGCTCAGGGCAGTTTGACGAATTCGAAACCGCGCGAACGCAATACCGGCAGCACCACCGACATGCCCTCGGCGGTACCGGATTTCGGGCGGTGCATATGGGCGATCGAGATCGCGCCGGGCTGCGCCGCCGACATGGCGGTGCGCACCTGCGCGGCGGAGAAGGTCGCGCCGGCGTCACCGTTGATGCTGAAGCCGACCGGTGTCTCCCCCAGATCCCGCACGATGGCGACCGCCACATCGTCGTAATGCGCCGTGCCCGCGCGGAAGAACCGCGGCGGATGCCCGAGCAGCCGGGTGAGCCGCTCGTGATTGCCCCACACCTCGTCGATCGCCTGCTGCGGGGACGCGGTGCCGGCGATGCCGTAGGCGGTGTGGCCGGTGACCGAGAGCGGACAGTGCCGGGTGCCGTGGTTGGCGAGTTCGAACAACGGATTGGCGGCCAGCTGCTCGGCCCGGCGCGGGTCGGCGTCGATCCAGCGCTTGTTGAGAAACAGCGTCGCCGGAATGTCATGGGCGACGAGGTAATTCATCAGCTCGGTGTTGATCTCGTCGTTGTCCGGTCCGCCGCAGGCGTCGAACGTCAACGCCATCTGCTTACCCTGCGCCGGGATCGAGGTGATGATTCCGGGCAGGTCCATCCCCCATCCGGTGGGCTGCCGTCCGGCATAGCGCGCGGCCACGGCCACCGGATCGGGCTGTGCGGACAGCGCCGCCGTCACCGGACTCGCCGCCGGCGGAACCGAGGGGTGCACCGGCGCGGGCGGCGCCGTGGAGATGATCGTCTTGACCGACGAATTCCCTTCGGCCGTAGCGCATCCCGCTGCGGCGAAACCCGCGGCTACCGCCGCGCCCGCTGCCAGAAGCCGACGTCGCGACAGTTCTGCACCACCCACGCGAGCAGATGCTACGGCAGAGAAGCGACGAGCGCCTCCGCAGAAACCGCGAAGGCGCTCGATCGGTGGTGGGCCGGAGCTACCGGACGATGGTGTCCCAACCCGGCACGGATTCCGCGGTGCGCGGCGCCGGTCCGGTGTAGATCGCGGCGGGGCGTACCAGCTTGCCCAGCTGCTTCTGCTCGAGGATGTGCGCACACCAGCCCGCGGTGCGGCCACAGGTGAACATGGCGGGCATCATGTGCGCCGGCACCTCGGCGAAGTCCAGGATCACGGCCGCCCAGAACTCGACGTTGGTCTCGATGGCGCGATCGGGGCGACGTTCACGCAGTTCGGCGAGCGCGGCCTGCTCGAGCGCGGCGGCAACCTCGTAGCGCGGGGCGTCCAGCCGCTTCGCGGTGGCGCGCAGCACCCGGGCACGCGGGTCCTCGGCCCGGTAGACCCGGTGGCCGAAGCCCATCAGCTTCTCCTTGCGATCGAGGATGCCCTTCACCAGACCGCGTGCGTCGCCGGTCTTTTCGACCTCTTCGATCATCGGCAGCACGCGCGCGGGCGCACCGCCGTGCAGCGGACCGGACATGGCGCCGATCGCGCCGGAGAGGCTGGCGGCCACATCGGCGCCGGTCGAGGCGATCACGCGCGCGGTGAACGTGGAGGCGTTCATACCGTGTTCGGCGGCCGACACCCAGTAGGCGTCGATGGCCTCGACGTGGCGCGGATCCGGGTCACCCTTCCACCGCCGCATGAAGCGTTCGGTGATCGTGCTCGCCTCGTCGATGTCCTTCTGCGGCACGGCCGGCTGATAGATGCCGCGGGCGGACTGCGCGACATAGGACAGGGCCATAACCGACGCGCGCGCGAGGTTCTCGCGCGCGGTGGCGTCGTCGATGTCCAGCAGCGGCTGGTAGCCCCAGATCGGGGCGAGCATCGCCAGACCGGCCTGCACGTCGACGCGCACGTCGCCGGTGTGCACCGGCAGCGGGAACGGCTCGGCGGGGGGCAGTCCCTGCCCGAAGCGGCCGTCGACCAGCAGCGCCCAGACGTCACCGAAGGTGACGTGGTTACCGACCAGATCCTCGATGTCGACACCGCGGTAGCGCAGCGCGCCGCCGTCCTTGTCGGGCTCGGCGATATCGGTGGTGAACGCCACCACGCCTTCCAGACCACTGACGAAATCGGGGGGTACGGCCGGACCAGTAGGAGCCGCAGCGCTGGTAGTCATGTTGTGACTCTCCTTGCAAATCGGGCCGCACGATCTGTGGGCGGCCACGCGATGGTGCTTTCCCGGCTCGGCCGGGGCGGTGCTTTCCCGGCTCGGCCGGGTGCGGCCGTATGCCACTCCGGCCGATCACCTGCAACCTTATCCCCCCAGTACTGGGGAGTAACGTTTGGACCATGCGCGAGGAGCAGAATTCACCGGGCTCAGCGGGGGGCGAATCGGGTCTTCCGACCGCGAATTCATCGACTTTGCCGGACCGCTTCGGGGCCGTACCCCGCGTCGATGTCGACATCGCCGCGATGCGGGCCGAATACGGCGGCGATCCGGACCTGACCGAGAGCTGGCCGGTCGACGGCTGGGAACCGTTGCTGCGCAACTGGATCGAGCTCGCCACCAACGCCGGTATCACCGAACCCAACGCCATGGTGCTGGCTACCGTCGAGCTCACCGACGCCGGACCGCGCCCCGCCTCACGCACGGTCCTGTGCAAGGGAGTGTCCGCGGAGGGTGTGACTTTCTACACGAATTACGACTCCGCGAAGGGTGATCAACTCCACGCGGTGCCGTATGCGTCGGCCACCTTCGCCTGGCCCAAGGTGGGCCGGCAGGTGACGCTACGAGGCCCGGTGGACCAGGTCTCCACGGAGGTCACCACGGCGTACTGGCGCTCACGCCCGCGCAATTCGCAACTCGGCGCGTGGGCCTCGCACCAATCGCGCACGGTGGCCTCGCGGGAGGATCTGGATCGGGCATTGGCCGACGTCACGGCCCGTTTCGACGGCGTGGAACAGATTCCGGTCCCGGCCAATTGGGGCGGCTACATCCTGCGTCCGGAGCAGATCGAGTTCTGGCAGGGCCGGCGCAGCCGGCTGCACAACCGCATCCGGATCACGCTTCCGGACGGACCGGCCGCGATCGGCTCCGCCCGCATCGAACGCCTGCAACCCTGACCCGGAATCCCTGCCGCGACGGGCGATATGCCCGAGTCGCGGATCGGCCGGCACCGGCTATATTCATGGGATGATTTCTCGAAGACACCGCGCCATGGTGAAAGCCCGGCCGTGGTGAAGGTGCTCGCCGATGTCGCACCGCTGCGCGACATCGATTTCCGGCGGCTGTGGGTCACCAATATCGTCACCGTCATCGGAGCCCAGCTCTCGGTGGTCGCGGTTCCACAGCAGATCTACCAAATCACCGGCAGCTCCGGATATGTCGGCCTGGCCGGGATCTTCGGCCTGGTGCCGCTGATCGTCTTCGGCCTGTGGGGCGGCGCGGTCGCCGACGTCATGGACCGGCGCACCCTGCTGCTGATCACCAGCACCGGCACCGGGCTGACCTCGGTGGCGTTCTGGCTGCAGGCCGCGGCCGGGGTGAACAACGTCTGGCTGGTGCTCGGACTCTTCGCGGTGCAGCAGGCGTTCTTCGCGATGAACCAGCCGACCCGCGCGGCCATCATTCCGCGCCTGCTGCCGGGTGATCTGCTCCCGGCCGCCAACTCGCTGAACATGACCGTGATGCAGTTCGGCGCCATCGCCGGGCCCGTTCTCGCGGGCGCGCTGATTCCGGTGACCGGACTGTCGATGTTGTATCTGCTCGACTCCATCGCCCTGCTGGCCACACTGTGGGCGGTGTGGCGGCTGCCCGCCGTCCCGCCGACCGGGGTGGCCCGCAAGGCCGGATTGAGCACGGTCGTCGAGGGTTTCAGCTATCTGGCCACCCAGCCCATCCTGCTGGCCTCCTTCGCCGTCGACATCATCGCGATGGTGTTCGGCATGCCGCGGGCACTGTTCCCGCAGATGGCGCACGACACCTTCGGCGATCCGGTGACCGGCGGTGTGGCATTGGGCCTGCTCTTCGCCGCGATGTCGGCGGGTGCGGTCGCCGGTGGCGTGTTCTCCGGATGGCTCGGACACGTGCGGCGCCAGGGCATGGCCGTGGTCGTGTGCATCGCGCTGTGGGGTGTGGCGATGATCGGCTTCGGACTCGCCGTCGGCGCCACCGGCCATCAGCTGAGCGTGGGGGTCGGACTGTGGATCGCCCTGGCCTGCTTGGCCTTCGGCGGTGCGGTCGACATGTTCTCCGCGGCGCTGCGGACCAGCATGTTGCAAGAGGTGGCGACCGACGAGATGCGCGGGCGGCTGCAGGGTGTGTTCACCGTGGTCGTCGCAGGTGGGCCCCGGATCGGTGATGTTGCCCACGGTTTCACCGCGGCGGCCATGGGTACTGCCGTCGCGGCGGCCGGTGGTGGGGTCCTGGTGGTGATCGGCGTGCTGATCGCCGCGGCCGTCTTCCCCGCCTTCGTCCGCTACCGCGTTCCCCGCGTCCACGCCGAGATTCCGGCCGATCAGCACTCGTGAGTACCGCGCGGGCCATTAGCACGACCGGGCCCGCGAGCTCACATCGCACACATGTGACCGTGAGGTAGCAGATGACGACCCTCACGGATCGGCGCTACCGGTGAGCGGCTAGCGTTGAGGTAAGTGCGCCGGACGCCGACCGCGCCCGACGCCTACGGTTCTAGCCTGAGAGGGATCCTTCCGTGCCCGCTGAGAACATCAAAGTCGCGCAAACGCCTTCGGACGCCGACGGCGCAGGCGACGCCAAGCCGGTACTTT
>NZ_BAFQ01000025.1 GCF_000308375.1 Nocardia aobensis NBRC 100429
CGGCGATCAGGCCGTCCAGCCACAGCTGTCCGGTGCCCGGACCCCACAGCAGCCACACCAGTGCCACCGCGACGGCGACCACATAGGCGGCCGTGACTCGAACCAGGGAGCCCGTTCTGCTCATGTGCGTACTCTATGCACAGTGCGGCTGGGCCGAGCGGGATTCGGGCCGGGCCGAACCAATCGTGCAAACCTCGGCGCTTCGCGCGGTTTTCGCGCATTCCGGCGCGGATGTGCACGATAAATTCGCCCTAGCGGGACACGAACCCGTCCAAGCGGCGGGCGGTTTCCGCACTGTGCAGCAGTGCGCCGATCTCCGTGCGCTCCAGCGCATATCCCTGTCCGGTGTGCGCCGCGTCGATACACCGTTTGGCGGCGGCGTAGGCGTCCTCAGGGAGATCGCCCAGGCGTTCGGCGAGCGTCATCGCCGTAGCCGCCGCGTCGTCGACGGCCCAGTGCACCAGGCCGAGCCGTTCGGCGGTCGTCCCGTCGATCAGCTCCGCGCCGAGAATCAGCCGGTACGCGGTGGCCGGCCCGGCCAGGTGCGTCAGCCGCTGGGTGCCGCCCGCGCCCGGCAGCAGGCCGATCCCCACCTCGGGCAGGCCGAGCCGGGCCGTCCGGCGTGCGACGCGGAAGTCGCAGGCCAGCGCCAGTTCGAAGCCACCGCCGGTGGCGGCGCCGTCGATCGCCGCGATCGTCGGTTTCCGCAGGCCCGCCAGGGCGGCGAACGCGTCCTGCAAGAGCAGGCAGAACTTCTCCAGGCGTTGTCCGCGGTCGGGCAGCTTCCGCCAGGAATCCATCATCGCGATATCGGCGCCCGCGCAGAACACCTTTCCCGCACCGCGCACCACGACCGCACGCACGACGGGGTCGGTACCGAGTTCGGCCACCGCCGTGGCGAATTCACCGGCCTGCGCCTCGTCGAAGGCGTTGACCGGCGGGCGATCGAGGGTGAGGACGCCGATGGCGCCGGTACGAGACAGCGTGACCGACAAGATGATTCACTCCATGAGATGTCGATATTCGTCCGCCGCGCCAGGAGCGAGCAATGTGGGCAGCACGAAACGCACCTGTGCCCGGATGTATTGCTCGACGGTGTAGCGCGGCGCGAAATGCCAATGTTTGAGGGCCCAGGCGTGGGCGAGCATCATCAGATTGAAGACGACGAGATCCGGATCGAGGTCGTTCATCAGCCCGGCCGCGATTCCCGCCTCGACGGCGGCCCGCAGCGGGGCCGAGGTTTCGACCTCGAGTTCCTTGATCCGTTCGCGGCCTTCGGGATCGAGGGTCCGGCTCTCCCGATAGGTCAGGACCACGGCGTCGAGGTTCTCGTCGACGATTTCCACATAGTGGCGGAAACCGGCGACGAGCCGTTCCACCGGATCGTCGCCGACCGCGTCCATGGCCGGATCCAATTCGTCGCGGAAGGCGTCGAGGATGTCGACGATGGCCGCGAGCAGCAGGTCTTCCTTACCGCCGAAATACTTGTAGATGAGCCCGACGCTCACATCGGCCTGATCCGCGAGCGCCTGCATCGACATCTGATGAAAGCCCGTGGTCTGCATGACGGCGACGGCCGCGTTGAGGAGTTGGCGCCGGCGCGAACTGGTTCGCACCGCACGCACGGCCTCCTCGATTTCCATCGGTGCGGATCGCTTCGCCATCGGGCATACCCTTCCGTATCTGCGCAGTCGAATGAACGACGGTTCACTCAACTCTAGAGTGGTCCACCGAGAATCAGATGCCCAGCTCCTTCGCGATGATCGTCTTCATGATCTCGGTCGTGCCGCCGTAGATGCTCTGAATACGCGCGTCGACGAACGCCCGCGACACCGCGTATTCGCGCATATAGCCATAGCCTCCGTGCAGTTGCAGACAGCGGTCGGCCACCCGCATCTGCAATTCGGTGGTCCACCATTTCAGCCGGGCGGCGCGGGCCGCGGTGAGGCCGCCGGTGATGTGTTCGGCGAGGCAGTCGTCGAGGAAGGTCCGCGCGATATCGAGTTCGGTCGCCAACTCCGCGAGCACGAATTGCGTGTTCTGGAAGCTCGCGACCGAGGTGCCGAAGGCCTTGCGTTCGCGCACGTAGTCCAGGGTCTGCGCGAGTACGCCCTCGGCCGCCGCGACCGCGCCGACCGAGAGCGACAGCCGCTCCTGCGGCAGATTCCGCACCAGCTGATAGAAGCCCTCGCCCTCCGCGCCGAGCCGATTCGCCACCGGCACCCGCATCTCGGTGAAGGTCAGTTCGCTGGTGTCCTGGGCGTGCAGGCCGATCTTCTCCAGGTTGCGGCCGCGGCCGAATCCCGGTGTGCCGGCCTCGACGACCAGCAGCGTGAGCCCCTTGTGCTTGTCCTCGCCGGTGCGGACCGCGACCACGAACAGATCGCCGTTCTGCCCGTTCGAGATGAAGGTCTTACTGCCGTCGACCACGTAGTACTCGCCGTCGCGGACGGCGGTGGTGCGAATGCCGGTGAGGTCGCTACCGGTACCCGGTTCGGTCATGGCGATCCCCAGGACGGTCTCGCCGGTGACGACGCCGGGCAGCCAGCGGGCCTTCTGGTCCTCGTCTGTGAGATCGGTCAGATAGGGCAGCACCACATCGTTCTGCAGAGAGAACGCGATACCCGCGGCGGCCGCACCCGCCCGCGTGATCTCCTCGATCACGATGGCGTGGTAGCGGAAATCCTCCACCCCCGGACCGCCGAAGCGCTCCGGGACCGGGAAGCCGAGCAGTCCCAGCTTGCCCGCCGCGGTGAACAACGATCGGTCCAGGCAGCCGGCCCGTTCCCAGTCCTCGTGGGCCGGCGCGACCGTCTGGCGAACGAAATCGCGTACCACGGAACGGAATTGGCGGTGTTCGGAGTCGTACTCCAGTCGTGCGTTCATGAGACCTCTTGTCAGCGGAAGGCGTTCTGGCCGGTGAAGGCCTGGCCGAGCACGAGTTGATGCATCTCCGGCGTCCCCTCGTAGGTGAGCACGGATTCGAGATTCACCATGTGCCGGATGATCGGATATTCGAGCGAAATCCCGTTGCCGCCGAGGATGGTTCGTGCGGTGCGGCAGATCTCGATCGCCTCGCGGGTGTTGTTGAGTTTGCCGAAACTCACCTGTTCGGGACGCAGTCCCACCGAATCCTTGAGCCGGCCCAGATGCAGTGAAAGCAGTTGGCCCTTGTGCAGTTCGACGGCCATATCGGCGAGTTTCGCCTGGGTCAGCTGGAATCCGGCGATCGGGCGGCCGAACTGGTTGCGCTGCATCGAATAATCGCGCGCCGCCTGCCAGGCCGAGCGCGCGGCACCCATCGAACCCCAGATGATGCCGTAGCGTGCCTCGGACAGGCTCGACAACGGCGCCTTCACACCCCGGCCCTCGGGCATCATCGCCTCGGCGGGCAGGCGCACGTCGTCGAGGACCAGTTCGCTGGTGATCGAGGCGCGCAGCGACAACTTGTGCTTGATGGTGTGTGCGCTGAAGCCCTGGGTGTCGGTGGGCACGATGAAACCGCGGATGCCCTCGTCGGTGTCGGCCCACACCACCGCGACATCGGCGATCGAGCCGTTGGTGATCCACATCTTGCGGCCGTTGAGGATCCAGTCGTCACCATCGCGCTTGGCGCGGGTCTGCATGGCCGACGGATCGGAACCGACATCCGGTTCGGTGAGGCCGAAGCAGCCGATGATCTCGCCCGCGGCCATACCCGGCAGCCACCGCTGCTTCTGTTCCTCCGAACCGTTGTTCCAGATGGAGAACATGGCCAGCGAGCCCTGGACCGAGACCAGGGAGCGGATACCGGAATCGCAGGCCTCGAGTTCCAGACAGGCCAGACCGTAGTGCACGGCCGAGGCGCCGCTGCATCCGTAACCCTCGAGATGCATGCCGAGCAGGCCGAGTCTGCCGAATTCGCGGGCCAGATCGCGCGCGCCGGGCAGCTCGCCCGCTTCGAACCAGTCGGCGATATGTGGGGTGATGTGCTCGGCGCAGAAGCCGCGCACACTGTCGCGCACCGCCCGTTCGTCCTCGGTCAGCAGCGAATCGATGGCCAGTGGGTCGAGTGCGTCGAATGCGGGGGGACGTTTCGCGCTCATGCGGTTTCCTTGTCCGGATAGGTGAACAGGCCGGCCGCGGCATCGTCGCGGGCCTGCTCGGTGAGTTTGTAGTGCAATTTCTTGCCGGTGGCCGACACCGGCAGCGAATCGACGAAGCGGTAGGCCCGTGGTCGTTTGAACGCCGAGAGCATGGGATGGGTGCGGCAGTGCCGGTCCAGTTCGGCCACGCCGACGCCCGGTTCGGCGGCGACCACGTAGGCCACCACCACCTGCCCCCAGCGCTCGTCGGGTATGCCCACCACCAGGCTGTCGTCTACGCCGGGATGTTCGTTGAGCGCCTCCTCGACCTGGACGGGATGGACGTTCTCGCCACCGGACAGCAGCATGTCGTCCTTCCGTCCGACGATGGTGACGAATTCCTGCTCGTCCCAGGTGGCGAGGTCACCGATATACAACCAGCCGCGATGGAACTTGCGGGCCTCCTGTTCGGGCGAGTCGACGTAGGCGCCCGAGCCCTTGGGGGAGCGGACGATGACCTCGCCCACCTCCGTACCGTCCTTGGCGACGGTCTCCTCCGGCTCGGCCAGCCGGTCGTCGAGGACCCGCACCACCGCCACGTCGTCGTCGATGCACGCTCGCCCGGCGGTTCCGGCCATGGCCGGCAGATCGGACGGGCGCAGGAAGGTGTTCCAGAATCCCTCGGTACTGCCGTATCCGTTGAAGATGTTGGGATTCAACACCTTCTGATAGCGCAGCGCCGCCTCGCGTTCCAGCGGAGCGCCCATCGTGACGATGCCGCGCAGGCTTGACAGATCGCGGCGCCGAGCCTCCTGCGCGTGGGCGAGCATGGCCAGATTGGTCGGCGCGCCGATCAGGAAGGTCAGGCCGTAGCGCTGCACGTGGTCCAGGGTGGTGTCGGCGTCGAAGGCGCGCATCGGCACCAGGGACGAGCCCAGGTAGAACGTGGGATTCGGTCCGGCGCAATACAATCCGCCGCGGTGGAACCACGGGGTCATGTTCAGCGTCTTGTCCTCGGGCGACATCGGGAAATGCATGACGACGTCGTGCGCGCTGAAGATCTCCACCAGGCTGTTGAGCGGCACGCCCTTCGGCATCCCGGTGGTGCCGGAGGTGTAGAGGCGGGTGGTCTCGTCCCACACCGTGCGCTGCGCGTCGAGCGGCCGCGCCGTCGCCGCGGGCAACTCGTCGAAGCGGATCGCGCCCGGTAGCGGCTCGCCCGGACCCGATGCCACCAGCAGTTCGGGACGGAACCCGCTGCGCTCCAGCGCTTCTCGCACCATCGGCGTGAGATCGGTGTCGTAGACGAAGACCCGGGGACGGTTCGACGCGAGGATGTAGGACGTCTCACCGGCGGCGAGCCGGAAGTTCATCGGCGAGCCGACGGCACCGGCGGCCTGCGTCGCCAGATACAGCTCGGCGAACTCGACGCCGTTGAACAGCTGATATGCCACGACGTCACCCGGCTCGACACCGGCGTCGGCGAGGCCGGTGGCCAGCCGGTCGACCCGCTCGCCCAACTCGGCGTAGGTGACGGTGGTCCCGGTCGCCGGATCCTCGATCGCCGGGTGCTGGGCGTAGCGGTGGACGTTGCGCCGGAAACCGTTGAGATAGGTGAAATCGTGTTCGAAGTACTGCCGGTAGGCGTGGGCGTCGTACATCTGGTCCTCCGAAGTCGGCTCGGCGCTCAGCCGGCCATGGTGAGTCCACCGCTGACGCTGAGCACCTGACCGGTGATGAACGAGGCGTCGGGGGAGGCGAAGAACAGGGCGGGGGCGGCGACCTCCTCCGGCCGGGCGAGGCGGCGGAACGGAATCGCCTTGATCAGAGCCTCTTTCAACTTCTCGTCCTGGGCCTGGAACAGCGGGGTGTCGGTCGGGCCGGGGCAGACGCAGTTCACGGTGATCGAATAGCGGGCCATCTCGCGCGCCAGGGATTTGGTCAGAGCGATCACGCCGCCCTTGGCGCCGGCGTAGATGGTTTCTCCCGAGCTACCGACGCGTCCGGCGTCGCTGGCCAGGTTGACCACCCGCCCGCCGCCGGCCTCCACCATGCCAGGCAGGAACGCGCTGCACATGTGCACGGGGCCCAGATAATTGATCGCGACCACCTTCTGCGCGAATTCCGGTGTGGCATTGAGGAATTTGTCGGTGCGGTCCCAGCCGGCGGCGTTGACCAGGATGTTCGGCACCCCGACCTCGGCGTGCACCTGATCTCGCAGGACCTGCACCTGGGCGGCATCGGCGACGTCGACCTTCATCGCGACGATGCGGTCGGACTGCTGTTCGGCGGTGCGCTTGGCGGCGTCGAGGTCCAGATCGGCGGCCACGACCCGGTCGCCGCGGGCGGCCAGGGCCAGGGTGATCGCCCGGCCGATGCCCGATCCGGCTCCGGTGACTACCGCAATGGTGTTGTCGCTCATCGTATTCGGCTCCTCAGTTACCGGTGACCGCGCGGGCGGAGGGGAAGTTGGGGGCGCGCTTCTCGCGCAGAGCGGTATAGCCCTCGGTGACATCCGGGCCCATGAAGCAGAGCATTTCGTAGGCGGCGGACTGGTCGAAGATCGGACCGGCCTGCTTGAGCCAGTTGTTGAGCGCCTTCTTCGTCCACCGGATGGCCAGCTGGGAACCGCCCGCCAGTTTGTTCGCGACCGCCAGGGCGTCGTCGAGCACCTGTTCGCGCGGCACCGCGCTGGTGACCATGCCGATGCGTTCGGCCTCGGCGCCGACGACCATCTCGCCGGTCAGCAGGTAGTACTTGGCCTTGGCCATACCGGACAGCAGCGGCCAGAGGATCGCCGCGTGATCGCCGGCGGCCACGCCGAGCTTCACATGCCCGTCGCCGAGCTTGGCGTCCTCGGCACAGATCGAGATGTCCGAGAGCAGGGCCACCACGAGCCCCGCGCCGACCGCGACGCCGTTGATCGCGGCGACGACCGGCTTCTCGCAATTGATCATGTTGTAGACCAGGTCGCTCATCTCCTGCAGCATGTTCGCCACCCGCTCGTGGTTGCCGGCCATGCGCTCGACCATCGCCAGGTCTCCGCCCGCGGAGAACGCCTTCCCGGCGCCGGTGATCACCGCGACCCGGGTTTCGGGATCGGCGGAGACGTCTGTCCACACCCGGGCCAGCTCGGCGTGCATCTGCTCGTCGGCGGCGTTGTATTTCTCCGGCCGGTCGATGGTGATCAGCAGGATGCCGTCGTCCAGGCGTTTGAACGTGAGCTGGGAGTAGGTCGAGAAATCCATTGCGCTTCCTTCTGCTCCGACGAGTCGGCGAGCGGATCGCCGCCGCGATGAGTGAACTGGCATTTGTTGTGAATGAACGTACATTCAACGCATGGGTGTGTCAAGGGCCACAGCCGCCGCCCGGTCCTGGCCGAGGCAGTCCGACGTGCGGATTCACCGGTTACCTGACAGGCGGGGCGCCGGATGCGACGATGATCGGCATGGGCGATTCCGACGATCAGTGGTACTACTGCCTCAAACATCACCGCGCCGAACAGGGCAAGCGGTGCTGGTTCGCCGATCGGATGGGGCCGTATCCGGACCGCGCCACCGCCGAGCGGGCGCTCGAGATCGTGCGCGAGCGCAATGCCCGCGAGGATGCCCGCGACGGGAGAGACTGAGCCGCTCGTGTGCTCTCAGGTGGGTGGGCTACGGTTCTCCAGAGCACGTCGTGCCCGGATCCGGGGGCGCGCAGTCAGGTCGAATCGAGTGGAGGGCGACTTGTGAAGGTGACCGTGGTGGTGCCGACCTACAACGAGCGGGAGAACCTGCCGGTGGCGGTGGAGCGGCTGACCGCACTACCGGTCGCCGATCTGCATGTTCTCGTCGTCGACGACAACTCCCCGGACGGCACCGGCGAGGTCGCCGACAAACTGGCCGCGGAACTGCCGTCGGTGGTGGGTGTGCTGCACCGCACCGAGAAGGACGGCCTCGGCCGTGCCTACATCGCCGGCATCACCGCGGCCCTCGACCAGGGCGCCGACGTGGTCATCCAGATGGACGCCGACCTCTCCCACCCGGCCGAGGTGATTCCGGCGATGCTGGAGAAGCTCGAGACCTCCGATGCCGGTGTGGTCCTGGGATCACGCTACGTCGAGGGCGGCTCGACCGCGGCGGAGTGGAAGTGGTACCGCAAGGCGCTGTCGGCGTGGGCGAACTTCTACGTCAACGCCATCCTGCGGCTCGGCGTCAAGGACGCGACCGCGGGATTCAAGGCGTGGAAGGCGGACACGCTGCGCGCCATCGATGTGGCCTCCATCCACAGCAACGGCTACTCGTTCCAGGTCGAGATGAACTACCGCACGATCAAGCAGGGCATCTCGATCGCCGAGGTGCCGATCCGCTTCGAGGAGCGCACCAAGGGCGCGTCGAAGATGAGCCTCAAGGTGCAGCTGGAATCGGCGCTGATGCCGTGGAAGCTGCTGTTCGGCCGCCGCGTCTGACGGCTGAGGCGTCGGAGGCCGGGGCGTCGGGAGGCTGGGCGTCCGAGGTTCAGGGCACCGCCTCCACCGCCGCGTCGACCGGCCAGTCCAGCAGCGTATCGACGAACAGCTGCCGCACGCGCGCGATGTCGGCATCCATGTCCTGCGGATCCCAGCCGCTCACATCGATCGGTGCCAGCACCGCCACGTCCACCGTGCCCTTGCGCACGATCGCCGAATTCCGCCAGGCGATTTCGCCCGCGTTGCGGATGACGAGCGGAATGATCGGCACTCCGGCCTCGATCGCGATGTGGAAGGCGCCCTTCTTGAAGGGGCCGATCCGCGGCGTCATCGAGCGCGTGCCCTCCGGCGCCACCACGAGCGAGAGTCCGCCGCGCAGGGTGTCGACGACCGGTTCCAGCGCCGCCTTCGCGCCGGTGGTGTCGGAGCGATCGATGAAGGTCGCCTCGGCGAACCGCAGCAGCGGGCCGAAAACCGGGTTGGTGGTGACCTCCTTCTTCACCACCGCGGTGAATCCCGAGCGCAGCACCGCGGCCAGCACCACCATGTCGAACTGGCTCTGGTGATTGAACAGGAAGACCGCGGGACGCGGCTGCCGGGCGTGCTCGGCGCCCACCACCCGCACCCGCACGCCGGTGGTGCGCAGGGTGGCGTCGGCGGCGGTGGCGATCATGGCGTCGGCCATCGCGCGGTGACGGCGGGTGGCCGCGCGGGAGGCGACCCCGAAGGCGGCGCCGCTCAGCAATCCGGTGAAACCCACTGCGGTACGGGCGAAGTCGGTGACGCCCGCCGGGTCCCGCGGTTTGAAGGTCAGGGTCGGCCAGTCGCGTTCTCCGGCGGTCATCGACATCCGCGGACCCGGATTCACCGCGACCGGATGGCCGACCGTCTCCAGCAGCGGAACGTCCGGGGCCGCATCGGCATAGGCGTAACTGTCACCGGGATCGATATCGTGTTCGGCGGCGAAGCGGCGCACCGCCGCGGCCTTCTCGGTGCGCCACAGCGGTTTTCCCTCGGTGAAGCCGGTGAGCACACCGTCGGAGGTGGCCATCGCGGTGTAGAGCACATGGTCCACGCCGAGTTCCCGGGCGACGGGCAGCACCTGGAAACGGGTGAGGCTGGTGACGATCACCACCGTGTGCCCGGCCGCCTCGTGCTCCCGGATCAGGTGCCACGCTTCGGGATACACGTGCCCGTGCACGGTGCTGCGGAACAGCTGTTCGCCGAGTTCGGTCAGCTCCTGCTCGGAACGGCCCGCCCATACCCGGGCGACGCGCTGCAGGAAGCGCTCGTACTCGCCCTCGGTCCGCGAACCGCGAATGCTGTACAGCAGCGTGTCGGTCAGCGCCCGGCGCGAATCGCGTCCGCGCAGCAGGCGCAGCGGTGCGGCGGCGGGCGCGAAGCCCGCGACCACCGTTCCGCCGAAGTCGAAGACGGCCGCCACTCGCGGGCCCTGTGGCCCGGTCCGGATGGCGGAAATCGCTTCGGAAAGGTTCACACTGTCCCCTGCGGTGCGCGATTGGACGGGTCGAGGGCGGCGGCGCGGGAGATGCGGGCGCCGATGGTGCGCAGTTCATCGGCCAGCTCGCGGCGACGCCGCGCGAGATCCGGGGTGCCGGGATCGAGCAGGCCGTAGTTCTCCGCGAGTTTCAATGCGCTGGAGAATAATTCCGACGATACCGACTCGGTGCTGTGCAGCCGCTGCTGCAGCAGCATCTGGCGTCCGACGGCCAGGCATTCGTCGATGAACTGTTTGCGGTCCAGCGGTTGGGCCGGATCGGCGGCGGCCAGGCGCTCGGCCACCACGAGCTGCGCGTCGAAGAACGAGCGCACCACGCGGTGCGCCATGATGAATCCCGAATCGGCCAGCGCGCAAACGAGTTCCGCGGCACTTTCGCGCTGCTCCCAATCGCGGTCCAGCAGAAGCATTTCCGCGCTCATCGCGGCCGCGAACTCGATCCGGTCGGGGAAGAAGAACTCGAATTTGAGCAGATCGCGCAGCCGGTAGGCGGCATCCCAGATGACCTCGATCCCGGGTGCGGCGCCGGCCTGCTGGTCGGCGACCTCCAGAATCGCCAATTCCAGAATCGCGCGGTTCACGAACCAGTGCACGGCGCTGTTGCGATAGAACGCGGCTTCCAGATGGGCGCCCGCCTCGATCGAATACACCGGTTCCAGCCCGCCCCGGTACACCGTCACCACCTTGGCCAGCGACAGCTGTTCCAGAACCACCGCCAGACCCTGATCGTCGCTCAGCGTATCCAGCTCGCCGGTCGGCAGCGCGCGGCGTGAGATGTACCCGCAGACCGGCTCCAGCGTCCGACGCACCTCGCCGAGGGTGAGCGCGCGCTCGTGCACACCGAGCAGGGTCAGCGTCACCAGCGCGTTGACCGTGACCGGCGTGACCGCGTTGATACCGACCGCCACCTCGAAGGCCAAGCGCTGCACGGCTTTGCGCTGGCGGTCCGACACTTCCTCCGGGTCCGGGGCCAGGGATTCCGCGATCGGCTGCATCGGATCGCCGTGGGCGGCCAGCCGGTCGCGCGCCGACAGCGGTGCCCCGAAGCGGACGTAGACCCGCCCGGCGGAATGCTGCTGGCTGCGGATGTAGCGGGCCAGCCAGGTCAGCCCCTCGGGTTTCTTGGCACCGCCGACCTGTTCGGTGGCAATGGATCCCAGTTCGTTGAGCCGCTCGTAGGTGATCGACACCGGCACCAGCATCACATCGTCGATCCGCCGCGCACGGATGGCCGAGGCCAGATAGTTCAGCAGTCCGAACCGGGGCGGCCGCAACTTCCCGGTACGGGTGCGCCCACCCTCGAAATACCACTCCAGATTGAAGCGTTTGGCGAGCAGATAGGCGAAGTACTCCTCGACCACGGCCTTGTAGATCTCGTCGTCGCCGAAGCTGCGGCGAATGAAGACGGTGCCGGTGCGGCGCGCGATCGGCCCCATCGGCCAGAAGCTGAGATTGGCGCCGCCGATCACGTGGTTGGGTGGAAAGTCGTTGCGCGCCAACGCGTCGCCGAGGACGAAGGCGTCCACGTAGGAGCGGTGCGAGGGCAGGAACACCAGCGGGTAGTTGCGATTGAGCCGCCGCAGCGCGGCCAGCCCGGACCGGTCGCAGTCGATCTTCCAGGCCGAGGCGTGCACCGGCCGCATCGCCTGGGTGAACAGATCCGAGATCAACCGGCTCTGCGCGGCCACGAGTTCCCGCAGCGCCTTCTCGGCCCGCCGGTACACCTCCCGGGGTTCGGTGCCGGTTTCGGTGGCGATGGCGTCGAGGCGGCGCAGGAAGTCGGGAGAGTCGAGAATCTCCTCGACCACCATCCGGGGGACCTTGTAGCGGTCGCCGATCACCGATCGTTCGGCGCGTTCGAGCGCCACCGTGCCCGCGCGGACGATCGCCCGCGCGAACGGTTCCGAACTCTCCGCGGCCCCGGGGTTGTTCGCGCGCAGATCGCTGAGCCGCGCGGGCTGTCCGGTGAGGATGAGATGCCGGTCGGGCGCCTTGTTCACCAGCCGGCGCTGCAGCAGCCGATGTGGCCGGCGTGGATTGCTCAGCAGCGCCAGATCGGCGAAGGTGGTGCGCCGCACGCCGTCTCGTTCCGGCGGCAGCCACAGCACCCGGATCGGGATCACGATCGGGTCGTCGCGGCGGCCGACGAGCCGGGCGGCAATGGCGGTGGCGTCCAGGTCGATCTGCGTGACGGGCGCGTCGATGCCGAGTTCGGCGGCGATCCCGCCCTCGGCGAGCCAGCCGCCGATCAGCTCGCGTTCCACCGGCGACACCGCGTCGACCAGGGCGACCGCCGAGCGCGGCAGATCCTTCGCGGTACTCGGAGCCGGATTGCCGGCGGCGTGATCGATCATGGCGGGCCCCTCCTCGACGGCGCTCCACCATTCAAGCTCGCGGAAGCGGATTCGCGCAGGAAGTTGGCCACGACGCTCGCAAAGCGAGTCCGATGTGTGCTCCGGCACAATACCGAGAAGGGCAGGTAATGCTAACCTCACCTCTGATAGTTAGGTAAGCATAACCTTGGAGGAACGGTGTCGACCACGGACGAGCGGGTGCGAAACGGTTACGGGGACGGTCCGGGGGCGACGGGGCAGCCGGCACCGGGGACGGAGGTGACGGGCACGGCGTCGGCGATCGCACCCGCCGACGCCATGGCGGCGCTCGCCGCGGCCGACCGCTTCGGCGAGTACGTCGGGTACGAGGGTCCTGACGGCTGGGTGTTCGCCGCCGATCCGATCGGCAGCATCGAATTGGACTCCGGCGAACTGCGTGTCGAGTGGGAGGGCCGGGCCACCGTCGAGCCGTGGCAGGGGCGTCCGGCCGCGGTGATCGACGCGGCGCTGGCCGCGCTCCCGCTGCAGGGGCGCAACGCCTACGGCTGGATCGGGTTCGAATTCTGCGCCTGGGCGCTGGGCGCCGACGCGCACGTACCGGCCCGAACCACCCTGGCGCATCTGATGATTCCGCGCATCGAGGTGCGCATCGACACCTCCGGTGTGCGGGTGTCCGGTGCGACGCCCCGTGAGACCGCGGAGATCCACGAACTGATCGCACAGGCGAGTGCGCGACCTCCGGCCTCGCCGCGGCCGGTGGATGTCACCATCGACCCCACCGACTACCGCGGCCGGGTCGCCGAGGCGGTCGACGAGATCCGGGCCGGGCGGTATCAGAAGGTGATCCTGTCGCGGAAGGTGGATCTGCCCTTCCCCGTGGACGTTCCGCAGACCTATCGGCTCGGGCGCGCCAACAACACGCCCGCCCGCTCGTTCCTGTTGCGGCTGGGCGGCCTGGAGGCGGCCGGATTCAGCCCCGAACTGGTGGCCTCGGTCGACCGGCACCGGGTGGTGACCACCGAACCGCTGGCCGGCACCCGCGCCTTCGGCCGTGGCGAGACGGCCGACGCCGCCGCCCGCGAAGAGCTGGTCGGTGATCCGAAGGAAATCGTCGAGCACGCCATCTCGGTGCAGACCTCGTTCGGCGAGATCGCCGCGGTGGCCGCGCCGGGCAGCACCGCCGTCTCCGATTTCATGGCGGTACGTGAACGCGGCAGCGTGCAACATCTGGCCTCCACCGTGCGGGGCACCCTCGCCGAGGACAAGAGTGCCTGGGATGCGCTGGAGATGCTGTTCCCCTCGGTGACCGCCTCCGGCATCCCCAAGCGCACCGGCGTGGACGCGGTCTTCCGCCTCGACCACGACGCCCGCGGCCTGTATTCCGGTGCGGTGGTGACCGTTTCGGCCGGCGGCGCGCTGGAGGCCACGCTGGTGCTGCGGGCGATCTACCAGACCACGGAGGGCGCCTGGCTGCGCGCCGGGGCCGGCATCGTCTCCCAGTCGCGCCCGGAGCGCGAATTCACCGAGACCTGCGAAAAGCTGGGCAGCGTAGCGCCTTACGTCGTCGAAGCCTGAACGTACGGAACGCGGATCGAGCCCGGCGGGAGTTCCCGCCGGGCTTCTTCGTACCGGCCCGTGCGCCGAGTTCGGCTCGGCGGCAAGGCTGTTCGGCGACGAGGCTCAGCGCGATGCGGTCGCGGACTCGGTGTCGTAGCGGGACCGCAGGACCTTCTTGTCGATCTTGCCGACGGCCGTGAACGGCAGCGCGTCGGCCTGCTCGAGGATGTCGGGCAGTTTGTAGGTCGCCAGGCCACGAGCGGTGAGAAACTCCTTGACCTCGACCAGGCTCGGCATCTCGCCGTCGATCACCAGTACGGCACAGACCTTTTCGCCGAGGGCCGCGTCCGGCAGGCCGACCGCGGCCGCATGACGGACCGCGGGGTGGGCCAGCAGGTGTTCCTCGAGTTCGTCGCAGGAGATGTTCTCGCCGCCGCGGTTGATCACATCCTTGATCCGGCCGGAGACGATCAGGTGCCCGCTCGGCAGTCGCCGCACCAGATCGCCGCTGCGGTAGTAGCCGTCGGGGGTGATGGCGCGGGAATTGTGTTCCGGCGCACGGTAATAGCCGCGGATGGTGTAGGGGCCGCGGGTGAGGAGTTCGCCCTCCTCCTCGGGTGCGACGTCGTTGCCTTCGCCGTCGACCACGCGGACCTCGTCGGCGGGGGAGAGCGGGCGCCCTTGGGAGACCGCGATCGTTTCCTCGGGATCGTCGAGGCGGGTGTAGTTGATCAGCCCCTCGGCCATGCCGAACACCTGCTGCAGTGTCGCGCCCAGCGCCGGAGTCACCTCGCGGGCATTGACCTCGGCCAATTTCGCGCCGCCGACCTGCAGCAGCCGCAGGCTGGACAGGTCTGCCTCCTCCCATTCCACTGCCGCACACCACAATTGGGCCAGCGGCGGTACCACCGCCGTCACCGTGACGCCGTGGCGTTCGATGGTCGCGAACGCGTTCTCCGGACTCGGGTCGGCCAGCATGACGATCGACGCGCCGGCCGCGACCGTGCCCAGAATGCCCGGGCACGACAGCGGGAAGTTGTGCGCGGCCGGCAGCGTCGCCATGTACACGTCGTCGGCGGTCAGCGCGCAGACCTCGGCGCTGGCGCGGGCGTTGTAGTGGTAGTCGTCATGGGTGCGGGCGATGAGTTTCGGCAGGCCGGTGGTACCGCCGGAAACGAGCATCACCGCGATACCGGACGCGTCGACGTCCGGCAGCGAACCACCTTCGCGCGCAATCGTTCTCAGATCGATGTAGGCGCCGGGATCGCCGAGGACGAAGATCGTGCGCAGCGACGGCACCCGCTCGGCCACCGCGGCCGCCAGTTCGCGGTAGTCGAAGTCGCCGACCTTGTCGGCCACGATGTAGCCGGCCGCGCCCGAGAGCCGGGTCAGATGTTCGATCTCGGCCTGCCGATGCGCCGGCAGTGCCAGCACCGGCACGATTCCGGCGCGCAGCAGCCCGAACAACACCTCCACGAATTCGATCACGTTGGGCAGTTGGACCACGACGCGGTCGCCGGGCTCGAGTCCGGCGGCGAGCAATCCGTAGGCCGTGCGGTCGGCGCGGCGATCGAGTTCGCCGTAGTCGATCGGTCCGGCGTCGGTGTGCAGGGCGGGACGCCCGGGCCGGGTGCGGGCGGCGTCGCGCAGCAGGTCGCCCAGCGGTTCGCCGCGCCAGTAGCCCGCGGCTCGGTAGCGCTCGGCGAGTTCGGCCGGAAACGGTACGAAACCGTCGAGCAGGTCCTGCTGGGCGGGGGATATCGAAGTCACGGGTATCGCCTCACGGGTCGAGCTGCGCAGTATCGACGCTGCATTAGATAGGTTAGGCAACCCTATATTAGAAGGGGTGGCCTTGCGTCCCGGGTGGCCCGAAACGCCGCGGCCCGGCTCCGCGACAACAGCGCGCACCGGCCCGTGCCCGCCTAGACTCGTGCGGGTGAGCGGTTGGAACATCTCCGATATTCCGGACCAGAGTGGGCGCACGATCATCGTGACCGGCGCGAACAGCGGACTGGGCGCGGCCACCACCAGGGCGTTGGCGCAGGCCGGTGCGCAGGTGATCATGGCCTGCCGCGACGAGGTGAAGGCCCGCGCGGTCGCCGACACCATCGGCGAACGGGTGCAGGTGCGCCGGCTCGACCTGGCTGACCTGTCCTCGATCCGCGAATTCGCGCGCACGATCGAGGGCGCCGACGTGCTGATCAACAACGCCGGCGTGATGGCCCTGCCGCTGCGCCGCACCGCCGACGGCTTCGAAATGCAGTTCGGGACCAACCATCTCGGCCATTTCGCGCTGACCGGGCTGCTGCTCGACAAGATCTCCGATCGCGTCGTCACGGTATCCAGCGGCGCCCATATGATCGGCCGCGTCGATCTCGCCGATCCGAACTACCAGCACCGGCGCTACGAGCGCTGGCGCGCGTACGGGCAGTCGAAACTGGCGAATCTGATGTTCGCCTACGAACTTCAGCGCCGCCTCACCGCGGCCGGTTCGCCGAAGGTCTCGGTGGCGGCCCACCCCGGCTACGCCAGCACCGAACTGCAATCGCACACCGAGTCGTTCCTGGACGCGATCATGGCCCTGGGCAACCGCATTCTCGCCCAGTCGGCCGAAATGGGCGCCCTGCCAAGCCTTTACGCCGCCACCGCGACGGTCGAACCCGGCGCGTTCTACGGCCCGACCCGCCTCGGCGGCCTGCGCGGCTATCCCGAGCGCTGCGGCTCCTCGGCCGCCTCCCGCGACGAGGTCACCGCCCGCCGCCTCTGGGACCTGTCCGAACAACTCACCGACGTGAACTACTCGTTCGCCCGCCGCTGAGCCGAACCAATCGGGTGTGACCGGCATCACTTCCGGTGATGTCACACCCGGTGGGGGCCGTTCCGTCATCTCTGTGTAGCGACGCCGCGCAGCGCGGCTCACTTTCCACAGGAGGATGGTCATGGAACCCCGTTTCGCTCTGTTCAACAACGAGATCGCCGCCAAGTTCGTCAAGCGGATCGGTAACGCCGGCCAGGTCGTGGACAACTCGCCGCTGCCCGAGGCCACCCAGGAGTTGGTCAAGCTGCGCGCCAGCCAGATCAACGGGTGCGGCTTCTGCACCGATATGCACTCCAAGGACGCGGCCGCGGCGGGGGAGACCTCGGTGCGGCTCAACCTGGTCGCCGCGTGGCGCGAGGCGATCGTCTTCACCGAGGCCGAGCGGGCCGCGCTCGCGCTGACCGAGGAAGGCACTCGCATCGCCGATGTCCACCGCGGCATCAGCGAGGAGACCTGGCAGCAGGTGCGCAAGCACTACGACGACGAGCAGATCGGCGCGCTGATCTCGCTCATCGCGCTGATCAACGCCTACAACCGCCTCAACGTCATCGCCGGCACCCCGGCCGGCACCTACGAGCCCGGCATGTTCTGACCGCCGCACGCGAATTCGGGCCCGGCGCAGGATCGTCGGATCCCGGCCGGGCCCCGTCGCATCCACGGTGGCTGTGGGAGCCGTCACGTCCGCCCACCCGGCCGGACCCACCCGCGCCGCGCCCCTGGTACAGTCGCCCTCGTGCAGCGCGCGTATTTCTGGTTTACCAAGCCGGCCCCGGGTGGGTCGGTCGGTGACCCGCGCTGACCTTCTCCCACCCCGAGCCGGACTGCAGACCGGCTCCACGGGATTTCGCTCGGTGGGTCGGCCTGAGAAAAGGAACCCATCATGACCACCGCAGCCGATGTCGATGCCTCACACAGTGACCTCGACGATCAGCGCACGCTGAGTATCAGCCCGCTACTCTCGCCCGCCGAGGTTCGCCGCGAACATCCGATCGACGATGCGCTCGCCGACACCGTGCGGGCCGGTCGCGCCGCCACCGTCGACGTCCTCGACGGCGCCGACGACCGCCTGATGGTCGTCGTCGGCCCGTGTTCGGTGCACGACCCCGAGGCCGCCCTCGACTACGCGCGCCGCCTGGCCGCCAAGAGCGCCGAACTCTCCGACCGGCTGCACATCGTGATGCGCGTCTACTTCGAGAAGCCGCGCACCACGCTCGGGTGGAAGGGCCTGATCAACGATCCGCATCTGGACGGTTCGTTCGACGTCAACACCGGTCTCGGGCTGGGGCGGCGGCTGCTGGTCGACATCACGGGCCTCGGCCTGCCGGTGGCCTGCGAATTCCTCGATCCGATCACCCCGCAGTACATCGCGGATCTGGTGTCCTACGGCGCGATCGGCGCGCGCACCGCGGCCAGCCAGGTGCACCGGCAGCTCTCCAGCGCGCTGTCGATGCCGGTCGGGATCAAGAACGGCACCGACGGCGATGTGCAGGTGGCCGTGGACGGGGTGCGGGCGGCCGGTGCCAGCCACGTCTTCCCCGGCACCGATCTCGACGGCCGCTCGGCGCTCATCCGCACCAGCGGCAACCCGGACTGCCACGTGATCCTGCGCGGCGGTAGTGCCGGCACGAACTACGACGCCGCCTCCGTCGCCGAGGCCTGCCTGCGCCTGGAGAAGTCGGGGCTGCCGCAGCGGGTGGTCGTCGACGCCAGCCACGGCAACAGCAACAAGGACCACAACAAGCAGGTCGACGTGGTCACCGATATCGCCGAGCGCATCGCCGCCGGCGACCGCGCGGTGGTGGGTGTGATGATGGAGAGCTTCCTGGTCGCCGGCCGCCAGGACCTCACCCTCGGCCACGCCGACGATCTGACCTACGGCCAGTCCATCACCGACGCCTGCCTGGACTGGGAGACCACGGCGGCGCAGCTGGACCGCCTGGCCGACGCGGTTGCCCGGCGCCGGGGCTGAGACACGGTAGCGGTCACCTTCGGTCGCGGCTCGGGACGAAGGTGACCGCGCGGTCACACATGGGCCGCGTGCAGACGGCGGACCGCCTCGTCGAGTGTGTCGTCCCGCTTGCAGAATGCGAAGCGCACCAAGCGATTCCACGAGTCGCGGTCGTCGGCGAAGACTTCGATCGGGACCGCGACGACACCGAGCCGCTGCGGCAGCTCCCGGCAGAAGACCAGCGCGTCGGCGGAGCTCAGCGGGCTGATATCGGCGCAGACGAAGTAGGTCGCATCGCTGCGCTTGACCAGGAATCCGGCGTCGGCCAATGCCTCGGACAGGCGAATGCGCTTGTCGGACAGGCTGTCGCGAAGATCGGCGACCCACTGCTGCTCGTTCTCGAGGGCGTAGGCGACCGCCGGTTGGAACGGCCCGCCGCCGACGAAGCTCATGAACTGCTTGGCGGCCAGCAATCCGTCGATCAGCGGCGCCGGACCGCACGCCCAGCCGATCTTCCAGCCGGTGACGCTGAAAGTCTTCGCGGCACTGGAGATCACGACGGTGCGCTCGAACATGCCGGGCAGCGTCGAGATGCTGATATGGGTGTTGCCGTCGTAGACGAGATGTTCGTAGACCTCGTCGGAGACCACGATCAGATCGTGCTCGCGGGCCAGCTCCGCGATCGCCTCGAGGTCGGCGCGCGACAGGATCGCCCCGGTGGGGTTGTGCGGCGAATTCAGCAGCAGCATACGAGTTTTCGAAGTGATCGCCGCGCGCAGGCTGTCCAGGTCGAGGACGAATCCGTTGCCGTCGGGCACCAGCCGCGCGGTGCGGCGGGTGGCGCCGGCCAGGGCGACCACCGCGGCGTAGGAGTCGTAGTACGGCTCGATCAGCACCACTTCCTCGTCGGCCTCCACCAGGCCGAGTACCGCCGCCGCGATCGCCTCCGTGGCGCCGACGGTGACCACCACCTGCGAGTCGACGTCGTAGTCCACGCCGTAGCGGCGTTTCCGGTCCGCCGCGATCGCCCGGCGCAGAATCGGCATGCCACGCCCCGGCGGGTACTGATTCAGCCCGTCGGCGATGGCGGTGCGGGCCACCTCCAGCATCGTGGCCGGGCCGTCCGTATCGGGGAATCCCTGACCGAGGTTGACCGCGTCGTGGCGCACGGCCAGTTCGGTCATCTCCGCGAAGATCGTGGCGCGGAACGGGCGCAGGCGGGCGACGGTGGGGATGGCTGACATGGTCCCAACGTAGCGATATCGCCGCCGTGGCCGCGGCGCGCACCCCGGACCGGGGACCGGGCCGATGCTTGCCGTCCGTTCGCTAAGGTTGCGGCGCGATAGCGAAAGGCTATGTTTCACATTTCATTCGGGCGTGTGACCTGCATGGTTGTGCGGTTTCCTGGCGGCGGCTAGCCTCCCCGTGTTCTATCTCACAACCACTTCGGTGGTGGCTCGAAAGGGGCGATGTATGGCCTCCTATCTCGACCTTCTGCTGCATCCGGCGGCGGGAACGGTTCTCGGATACATCAACGACACCCTGCACAACATCTTCAGCAACGACTGGGGCTGGGGTTCCTCGACGCCGAACTGGGGTACCGGATCGTCCACGGGCAACTGGGGACTCGGTTCGAGCACCCCGGACATGTGGACCGGTTCGTCCACTCCGTAGTCCGTCGATACCGCGGCCGAGCCGCCGGGACGCTCGTTGCGTTCCGGCGGCTACGCCGGATCCCGGGGCAGGCGAATGCCACCGAGCTTCGCGGGATTGGCGATATCGTAAGTGCCCCAGATCAATCCGTCGCGGACGGCGAAGCCGACCACGCGCGGTGGTGATCCCGGCGCACCGTTGCGCGGGGCGCGCTCGTGCAGCAGCAGCCCGAGTTGGCCGTTGACGCCGACGAATTCGAATCGATCGGAGTCGGTGGGCGACAGTTCGGCCCGGTCCACCTGATACATCCGGATGAGCCCCAGGACGAACCGCGCGATCTTGTCCGCGCCGACGATCGCCCGCGCGGCCGTCTTCGCGGTGCCACCGGTATCGCCGATGAAGACCGAATCCGGATGCAGGGCCGCGACGACCGCGTCCACATCGCCGGAATACAGTGCCTCGAGCAGTCGCTGCACGGCAGCGAGATGTTCGGTGTCCGACACCGGTTCCGGGGCCGCGGCCAGTGCTTTCCGGGCCCGGACCGCGAGTTGCCGGGCCGCCTCCGGTGTCACCTCGAGCAGCTGGGCGATCTCGTCGAACGGCACCGAGAACCCGTCGTGCAGGACGAAGGCCACCCGCTGCGCCGGCGTCAGCGTGTCGAGGACCACCAGCGCGGCGAAACGGCAATCTTGTTTGCGCACTACCGTTTCCAGCGGATCCGGCAGATTCGACGGGGTCACTCCGGTGACGATCGGCTCCGGAAGCCATTGCCCCACATAGCTTTCCCGGCGAACGGCGGCGCTGCGCAGCCGATCCAGGCAGATCCGGCTGACCACGGTCGTCAGCCAGGCGCGCAGGTCCTCGATCTCGGACTGATGGGTGGTGGCCAGTCGCAGCCAGCTCTCCTGCACCGCGTCCTCGGCGTCGGCCACGCTGCCGGTCAGCCGGTAACCCACCGACAGCAGATGCGCCCGATGGGACTCGAACAGATCGGCGAGCAACGCGGCAACCATTGGCCCGATTCTACGGTCGCCGGAAATCCGCTGGGCCACCGCAGGGTTGCGTGCCAGCATGAAGCGGTGGAGGACTGTGTACTGACCGACGAGACGGTGTGGTTGTCGCGCCCGGCCGAGGCCGATATCGACGCGATCGTCGCCTGCTGCCGGCAGCCGTCGATTCCGGAGTGGACGACGGTGCCGGTGCCGTACCGGCGGGCCGACGCCGTGGGATTCCTGACCGATATCGTCGCGCCCGGATGGGCCGCCCACAGCCCGGTCTGGGCCGTGCGCACGGCGGCGGACGGGCCGGTGGCCGGCATGGTCGGCCTCGAGGCCGGCCCGCAGCCCGGCGCCGCCGAGATCGGCTTCTGGCTCAGCGACGCGGTGCGCTGTCGCGGGTTGATGACCCGCAGCGTCCGGTTGGTCTGTGATTTCGGTTTCGCCGCCGACGGGCTCGGCCTGAGCCGCATCGAGTGGCGGGCGTTCGTCGGCAACCTCGCCTCCGCCGCGGTGGTGCGGCGGACCGGCTTCCATTACGAAGGTCTGCTGCGCTGGGCCGGTGTGCAGCGCGGCGTGCGCAGGGATTCCTGGATCGCCGGGCGGCTGGCCGGCGACCCGCCGGGGCCGGCCACCGACTGGCCGCCCCTGCGCGGGCCCGGATCGGCGCACTGAGCCGCGTCCGGGTGCGAGTGCGCTCACAGCGAACATCTGCCCAGCTCGCGTAGGGTTGATGAAGGTTTGTCGGGGGGTCCGGCAACAATGTGGGACGTATTCCCCGAGCGCAGGGGGCCGACCCGAGAATCTGGAGGAGGTGCCGTGACGGACGGACCGCTCATCGTGCAGAGCGACAAAACCCTGCTGCTCGAGGTGGACCACGAGCAGGCCGATGCGGCCCGGCAGGCGATCGCGCCGTTCGCCGAACTCGAACGCGCACCCGAGCACGTGCACACCTACCGGGTGACACCGCTGGCGCTGTGGAACGCGCGGGCGGCGGGGCACGACGCCGAACAGGTCGTCGACGCGCTGGTCAACTATTCGCGCTATGCGGTGCCGCAGCCGCTGCTGGTCGACGTGGTCGAGACCATGGCCCGCTACGGTCGGTTGCAGCTGGTCAAACATCCCGCCCATGGCCTGGTGCTGGTCAGCCTGGATCGTGCGGTGCTCGAAGAGGTGTTGCGGCACAAGAAAATTCAGCCGATGCTCGGCGCCCGCATCGACGACGACACGGTCGTCGTGCACCCGTCCGAGCGCGGTCGGATCAAACAGATGCTGCTGAAGGTCGGGTGGCCGGCCGAGGACCTCGCCGGGTACGTCGACGGCGAGGCCCATCGCATCGATCTGGACTTCGGCACCCACGAATGGCATCTGCGCGACTATCAGGAACTGGCGGCCGACTCGTTCTGGGCCGGCGGATCCGGGGTGGTGGTGCTGCCCTGTGGCGCGGGCAAGACGATGGTCGGCGCCGCCGCGATGGCCAAGGCCCAGGCGACGACGCTGATCCTGGTCACCAACACCGTGGCCGGCAGGCAGTGGAAGCGGGAACTGCTCGCACGCACCTCGCTGACCGAGGACGAGATCGGGGAGTACTCCGGCGAGCGCAAGGAGATCCGCCCGGTCACCATCGCCACCTATCAGGTGATCACCCGCAAGACCAAGGGCGAATACAAACACCTGGAACTGTTCGACAGCCGCGATTGGGGCCTGGTCATCTACGACGAGGTCCACCTGCTGCCCGCCCCGGTGTTCCGGATGACCGCGGATCTGCAGTCCCGGCGCCGGCTCGGGCTCACCGCGACGCTGGTGCGCGAGGACGGCCGCGAGGGCGACGTGTTCTCGCTGATCGGCCCGAAACGCTACGACGCGCCGTGGAAGGACATCGAGGCGCAGGGCTGGATCGCGCCGGCCGAGTGCATCGAGGTGCGGGTCACGCTCACCGAAGCCGAACGCATGGCCTACGCCACCGCCGAGCCCGAGGAGCGCTACAAGCTCTGCTCCACCGCGCGCACCAAACTCCCCGTCGTCGAATCCATCCTGGCCCGGCACCGCGACGCGCCCAGCCTGGTGATCGGGGCCTATCTCGATCAGCTCGACGAACTCGGCGAACATCTCAACGCTCCGGTCATTCAGGGCTCGACCCGCACCAAGGAGCGCGAGGCGCTGTTCGACGCGTTCCGCAACGGCGAAATTCCGGTTCTCGTGGTCAGCAAGGTGGCGAACTTCTCCATCGACCTGCCGGAAGCGTCCGTGGCCGTGCAGGTTTCGGGCACCTTCGGTTCCCGTCAGGAGGAGGCCCAGCGCCTGGGCCGGCTGCTGCGCCCGAAATCCGACGGCGGTCAGGCGCACTTCTACTCGGTGGTGGCACGCGACACGCTGGATGCCGAATACGCGGCCCACCGCCAGCGTTTCCTTGCCGAACAGGGGTATGCCTATCGCATCACCGATGCGGACGACCTGCTGGGCCCGGCGATCGGGTAGGCGCTCCCGATCGGCGGCGGTGGGCGTGCCGTTGGGTTACCGCTGCCGGACAGATGTGAGGATTTGAGACGTGCGACGCTTCGAATTCGCGGTCGACCGCGAACATGCCCGGGCGGTGAACGAAGTCGTCCGCGATATCCGGCGGCTGCGGATACTGGCGTTCACCGCGGCCATCGTGCTCGGCCTCGGCACGGCCGGGCTGATCTGGCTGAATCACCCGTACTCGTTCCTGCTGGCGGTGGCCTTCGCGTTGGCGACCATCAGCGCGCTGTTCGTCGCGCTGTGGACGCCGTACCGCTCGCGCATCGAGAAGTTGTACGCCGAGGGCGAGCTGGTTCCGGCCGTCGTGTCGGGGCAGCATCCGAAAGGGATCACCCTGCTCGCGCTGGTGAACCTCGCCAAACCCGGCGCGGTGCCGCGCTACGCGCTGATCACCCGGGTGGTGCGCGCCCTGCCCGGACACGACACCGACGCCGGGGAACAGGTGCCGGCGGTGACCGTGCGAGCCGATCGCGCGCCGCGATCGGTCGGCGACCTGCGCCAGCCGGTGAGCGCCATGCCGATCGCGTGGGGCACCCGCGACCTCGGCGTGATCGAGCGCGCCCGCGCCGCGATCAGCGATGTGGAATGGAAGTTGCTGGCCGACAACCTCGGCCTCGCCGAGAAGGTGGGCCGGGTCGACTCGCAACGGCTGCTGCTGGATCCGCAACAGCTGCCCGAGGAACTGCGCGGTTGACGCGTGTGGCGGCTCCCGCGCGCAGCGAGGCCGACTAGCATCGTCGGTTGGTCGGCACGCCGTGCCGCGAAAGGGGTGGAGGGTTGATGAAGTCGCATGCCTGGGCACGGTGTCTCACGGCGGGAGCGTTGTGCGGGGTGGCGCTGGTGCTCCCCGCCCAGGTGCAACCGGTGCCGGCGCAGGCCCAGCCCGCCGCCGATCCGTTCACCGGATCGCCCGGCCTCGGCGACCCCTACTATCCCGATGACGGCAACGGCGGCTACGACGTGCAGCACTACGACGTCGCCATCGATTACGACCCGCCGAGCAGGCATCTCACCGGTAGGGCGCGGATCGACGCGGTGTCGACGCAGCCGCTGCGCGCGTTCAACCTCGACTACGCCGGACCCGCGGTGGCGAAGGTGTCGGTGAACAATCTGCCGGCGGGCTTCACCACCGGCGGTGAACACGAACTGACCGTCACCCCGGCGCTGCCGGTGCTGCCCGGGCTGCCGTTCACGGTGACGGTCGACTACGCGGGCACCGAATCCGACGATCCCGATTCCGGCTGGACCATCTCGCCGAGCGGTGGCGCCTTCGCGGCCGGCGAACCGCATTCGGCGACCACCTGGTACCCGCTCAACGACACCCCGGTGGACAAGGCGACTTTCGATCTGCAGGTGACGATTCCGCAAGAGTGGCAAGCGGTGTCGAACGGCCTGCGGGTCGGCGATACCGTCGCCGGGGACAAGCGCACGGTGAAGTGGAGTTCGAGCCATCCGTCGATCGGCTATCTCACCACCGTCGCGATCGACCACTTCGATTTCCTCGAACAGCGCCGCGCGAACGGCACTCCGCTGATCAGCGCCTTCGCGCCGGGTGCGGACAAGGGCCGGGCGCTCGAGCAGCGGCTGCCGGAGGTGCTCGACTTTCTCGAATCCCTTTACGGCCCCTATCCCTTCGAGAGCGGCGGCGGAATCTACGTCGATACCGACCTGCATTTCTCGCTGGAGACCCAGACCCGGCCGATCTACGCGCCGTGGACCGATCTCGACACCGTCGTCCACGAGAACACCCATCAGTGGTGGGGTGATTCGATGTCGGTGCGGAACTGGTCGGATATCTGCCTGAACGAATGCTTCGCCAGCTATACCGCCGATTATCTGTGGCCGGAGCGGAAAGAGGGCAAGGATGTGGACGCCCTCTACCGCAGCACCATCGCCAAAACCCACGACAATCCGGGGTATTGGGACATTCCGCTGCAAAATCCCGGGGCCGGAAACGAATTCACCACGGTGTATTCCCGGGGGCCGCTGTTCCTGCACGCCCTGCGCCACGAACTCGGTGACGACGTGTTCTTTCCCGCCGTGGCGCAATTCGTGCGGTCACATGCCTACGGCAACGCATCCATGCCGGAATTCCGCAGCTTCATCCAAACGAAGACCGCGACGGATCTGAGCGGATTCTTCACCGCCTGGCTCGATACCACCACGCCGCCGGCGGACCAGTACCTGTACCCGGGTTCGCTGCGCGGCTGAACGCTCTCGGCGCCAACACTTTTCGTGGTTATCAGCGCAACTCGTCCACGCGCCGCTGCGCCTGCTCGAGGTCCGCGTCGGCTCGTCGCAACGCCGCTTCGGCGGATTGAACCCCCGCCGCGGCGAATCGGCGGGATTCCTCGGCCTGCGCGAGTTTGTCGCGTAACGCGGTGATCCGCTCGGCCAGCGCGGCCACGTCGGAGCGTTGCCGCTCGAGGTCTGCTGCCGCCGAATCTCGTTCTGCACGAGCGGCTTCCAGCGCCTCCCGGGCGGCGGCCGCCTCGTCGGCGCCGGTGTCGGCAGGTTTCTCGGTTTCCTCGTCGGGGACGGCCGCCAAGGCGGGCCCGGCCGGGCCGAAACCGGCGTAGTCGACCGCGGCGGCCAGCACGCCGGCACGGACCTGGTCGGCCACCTCCGGATCCGCCAGTGCCGCATTGAGAGTCTGCGCGACCGCGCGCAACGCCGGTTCGGTGAGATTCTTCCCGGCGTCGGAGGCGAGACGAGCGGCCTTGTCCGTCAACGCGTTCACCGCTTTGCGGCGTTGGTCGGCGAGGGTGCGCATCCGGTCGGCCGACAGGGTGCGCTGCGCCTCGCGCAACGCCTCGCCGAGATCCAGCAGTGCCCCCAATTCCTGGGTTGCCTTGTGCGCCAGCAGATTCACCGCCCACGCCGCGACGGTCGGGCGTCGCAGCCGCGATATCGCCGTGGCCAGCTGTTTAGAGCCGTCGGCGCGCGCGGTGCGGGCCGCTTCGTCGCGAGCGGCGACGAATTCGGTGGGGTCGAGGGCGTAGAGCTCTGCGGTTGTCTGCTCGAGCTTCATGCTGCAGAGCGTAACGATTCGGGCGAGGATATCGACTACAGATCGCGCGTGTGCGGCTGCACCCGCGGATTGTCGAAAGGTGTATCGGATCGTGAATTCCTTCGGGCTTCTGCTACTCAACCACCTGCTGCCCAGCATCGTGAACTATTCGCTGATGGGTTTGTACGGCCTGCACTCGCTGCACATGTGAGGCAGGACCCGCCCGGCAGGGCGGGCGGGTATCCTCCCCACCACGTTCGCCATAGGTGAGCGGCTCGGCGAGAAAGGTTTTCGTAGGTGAAGTTCGCAGGACCGAGACCGATCAAGGGTCTCGTGCTGGCGCTCATGGCGGTCGCCGCCCTGACTGTGACCGGCTGTTCGATGTTTTCCGATGCGGCAAAATCCGATACCGCCCGCGCGAAGGTCGGTGACTGCATCAATGTGCTGGAGGGATCGCCCGCAGATTCCAGGACCGAGCCGGTGGATTGCTCCTCGGCCAAGGCCGTCTACACGGTGAAATCGACCTCCGACAAGAAGCAGGACTGCGGGACCGAATACTCCTCGTACGAGGAGACCTTCAACGGCGGTACCACCGCGTTCCTGTGCCTGGCGCCCAATCTCAAACAGGGCAACTGCTATCACGAGGACAAGACGACCGGATACTCCTATGCCGAATGCGACTCGGCGGAGGCGACGGTCAAGGTCGTGAAGCGGGTCGACGGTCAGAACGACGAATTCCTGTGCGACGCGAATTCGACCTTCCTGACGCTCTCGGAGCCCAAGACCACGTTCTGTCTGGCCAACCCCAAGAGCTGAGCCCGCGGTCGGAGGCGCGCCCGCTTTCAGCCGCGGGTCACGACTCGACCAGGGCCACCGACGCGATCCGGTGCAAAGTGAAGTGCCGGATCGCGCCGGTGTCCGGATCGGTCGCATCCAGCTGACCGCCGGCCACCCGCACCGGTTCCACGATGCGCTGGGTGGCCACGCCCTGGGCGTCCACGTAGCCGATGTGCACCGGGCGGCGCACCCGCACCGCCAGTTGCAGCAGCGCCAGCGTGGCCGCGGTACTCGTGCGGGTGCCGTCGCTGCGGACGCGCTGCCCGGACCGGCTGCGGGCGGCCTTCTCCCCGGCGCGTAGTTCGCCCACCAGCAGCCGCAGCTGTTCGGCACTGGGCGGAGTGGGGCGCCAGGCGTGGCGTTCGTTCGGCCGGGTGGACAGCCGCGCCCCGCGCGGGCGCAGATCCACGATCGCCCCCGACGAATCCTCGCCGGCCGGGCTGAAACCAGCCGCACGCAGCCGCTCCAGCACCTCGCCCAGCGGCGCCTGCGAAATCGCCACCGTCGGCGCGACGGCCCGCAGCGCCAGCTCCGCTGCCACGGGAGCGGCCAGCACCTCGGCCAGCAGCGCCGGATCCTCACTGCGCACGAACGATTGCGCCATCCCGGCACGCAAGCGCCCGTGCCGGCGTGCCACATCGTCGATCAGGTACGTCAGCGATTGCGGGACCGGGGTGCGCGAATGGGCGGTGAACAGCTGATGCAGTTCGGCGGCGGTCATGCCGGCGTCGAGCGCGCGCCGCACCGATCCTTCGCCGATGCGGTACACGGTGGCCGCGCCCGCGGATTCGATATCGGCGACCAGGGCGATGCGCTCACGCAGTTCCGGTACGAGCGGTCCCGGGGCGACCACGGTCAGATCGGCTTGGACGAGTACGTGATCGACCGGTTCCGGCAGTGCCGCGTCCATTTCGGCCTCGGCGTCGGCGACGGTACCGTGCAGCAGCGCCCGGCCCGCGGAGGTCAGCGCGCCGCGGCCGACGACGCCCAGCGCCGCCGCCTCCGACAGCGTGCGCTCGACCGCCTCGATGCGGAAATGTCTGCGCCGCCGCGGCATTCGCCAGCTCAGCACGCGCGCCACATCGGCGGCCGTGATCGCCGTACCCGGGGGAAACTCCGCGGTCACCGCCAGAATCGCACGTCGATCGGGGACGGCGTGTGCGGTGCGCAGCTCCGCCGAGAGGGCGGCCAGCGGTTTGTCGTTCACATCGCGCAGGCCGATCATCCAGGGGAATCGGTCCAGCTCCAGCCAGGCGTGGGCGAGCACCGCCCACCGGCGCGCCGCCGGGCCCTCCAGCCAGCCGTCCGAGGCGATGGTGGGTGCCCAGTAGTCCTCACCGGCGTCGTTGTCCGGGGGAGGTTCGGGAATTCCCTTGTCCAGCAACCGGGCCGCCGCCAGCACCTCCACGAGCAGCCCTACCCGGGCCTCGTCGAGTCCGGTCTGTTTGGCGATGCGCCGCAGTTCCCGCACACCCAGGCCGCCCGCGCGCAGCACCGGCGCCGGCAACTGGGAGAGAACCTCGAGGATGTCGCCGGCGTGGCGCAGCAACTCGCCGACCTCACCGGCGGCCGCGGCGTTGACATCGGCGGCGGAGTGCTCGCGAGTCTGCGGCTGCGGGGGTTCGAGTACATGGGGATCGGTGACCGGCTCGCGCCGCAGCACCTGGCCGACGGCAGACGGGAGTTCGACCGTCTCGTCGTCGATCCAGATCAGGAGCCGGCGGGCCAGCAGCCGTTGGATGGGCCGCTCCGGATCGGTGCCGGGCGCGGCGTCTCGGGTGCGGCCGCGGGGGCCGGTGGTCGCCAGTTTGTCGAGCAGCGCGCGTTCCGCGCCGCCGATCTCGCGCAGCGCCGCCTCGATCTCGGGTTCGGTCAGTGCGTCGGGGAGTTCCGTGGTGGCGCCCATCTGCCACGGCAGCGCCTCGGGCGCGGCGGCCACGACGAACAGATCGTCGGTGCCCCACACCAGCGCACGCTCGATCAGGCGCGCGAGCGCGGTGTCGACGGCCGCGGCGGATACCCGATCGGCGAGCAGTTCGTGCAGGCGCCCGCGGGGCAGCGGTCGCTCCTGGCGGCCGCCGCCGAATGCGTTGTGCGCGGCGAGGGTTTCGATCACGGCGAACTCGAGTGTGTTCAGATCGTCGGCGGCGCGCAGTACCGACGCCCGCTGTTCCGCGCGGGCGGCCAGCACGGTCATCGAACCGGGCAACGGCACGGCGAGATCGGGGCGCAAACCCAGCAGCCGGACGAGATCGTCGTCGCTGCGGGAGCTCAGCCAGTCGGTGAGTGTGCCGAGCTCGGCGGGTCCGGCGTCGGCCCCGGAATGCGTCCCGGCGCCGTCGTCGGAGGCTCGGGCATCGGTCGTGGTCATCCAATCCAGACTACGGCGAGCGAACATGCCAGAATGAGGCCGTGGTGAACAAATCGAAGAAACCCTACGTCGACAACGGCTGGCCCCAGGTGGACCACGGTGACCATGCGGTCACCGAATTGTCGTCGACCCGTTCCGGTGGCCTGTCGCCCTACGGTGAGGACACCGAGTTTCCGGTGCCGGCTGACACCCTGCCCTACGTGCATCCGCACACGGTGGTCAACCGCTGACGCGAACACGAAGAAGGCCCGCGTTCCGGTAGGAGTGCGGGCCTTCTTCGTATCCGGGGTCGCATCGGGAACGTGGAGTTCGCCGCCCGGGTACGCAGAGAAGGCCCGCATCGCGAGATGCGGGCCTTCTCTGCAGGGGGAAACTATGTGAGTGGTCTAGTTGGGCAGCAGGCCCTTGTTCGCCTCGTAGAAGTTCACGATCGACGGATCCAGCTTGGCGCCACTGGCTTTGAAGGCGTTGTACGCGTCGAGCGCCGGCTGCGGCAGCTGCACGCCCTGCGCCTGTGCGACGGTGACGGCCTTGTCGACGGCGGAGAACACCTGCTGGTTGCCGTCGGCCGGGGCCTGGGTCGAGGCCTCGCTCTCGGGGGCAACCGGCTGCCAGCGCGGAGTCTGGGCGGGAGAGGCGGGCAGATCGCGCTGAGTCGCGCTGCCGTGCAGGCCGAGGCTGGAGGAGCAGGAAGGCCACGCGCCCCAACCCTGGGTCGCGAGCACCTTCTCGGCGACCGCGATCTGCTGGTCGCGGCTGGCCTGGTTGGCCGACGGAGCGTACTGCGTGCCGCCGTGAGCGGCCCACGTCGACTGCGAGAACTGCAAACCGCCCTGGTAGCCGTTGCCGGTGTTGATGCCCCAGTTACCACCGGATTCACACTGTGCGAGGCGGTCCCACTCCGAATCGGGAGCCGCGGCGGCGTGTCCAGCGAGAGCCACACCCGCGCCACCCATGATCGCGGTGGAAACAGCGACCTTGGCGACGGTGCGACCGGTGTTGGTCTGCTTACGATGGCGTCCACTCATGTCGGGTCGTCTTCCTCTCGTACGCGCCTGCGAGGTGAGCTGTCGGGTTCGGACTGAGAGGCCGTCCGGTCCCGGCTCGCCGGGACTTCACCCCAAGGGAGCGGTCGTTGCCGGCCGTTCCCGCTTCCCTGCGGAGGCTTCGAAACCCGGTTGAGCTCCGAAAACCTCTGTGGGAACGTGGGTTCCCCGCCCTCGCCCCTGCTTCCGTCGGGGTCCGTACCCGCGGGGCGAGGCTCGGTGCGGCGGGCCGGTGGTGCCGGGATGTCCCGGCTGCGATAGACGGTACGACGATCCGGCGGAAAAATCACTATTTGGTAACCGGCGTGTATGACCGGTCGTGCTGTGCCGCAAGACCTTCCGAATCCGCGTCTGTGCAGGTGAGTGCGGCGTGTCACCTCCGAGTGCGGGTCGTGACCGTGGCGTTACCGCGCCGTTATGTGACGAAGGTCACACGTGTAATTGCCCGGCGTGTTGGGGATACGGTCAACGAGCGCGTCGGCCCGACCAGAGCGCGAACGCGACCGCGAGCAGCAGGCCGAGCGGAGTCGCCGCCATCGCCACCAGATACAGCCACAGCGGCGGGTTCCCGTCGGTCAGGATCGGCGTGAGGAAAATGGCGACGATCGCGAGCAGGCCGATCGCGAACAGGCCCACGGCCACCCGCAACAGCACGTCACTGGAGCCCCGGGGTGCGCGGGGCGAGGAGGAGTCCGGCATGGGTGCACGGTAAAACGGATGTGCTTGCCCTATCCCCACCGGGGTAGACTCGAACCAATCGCGTCCTGCATAGCTGTGTGGGGCGCGTTCTTTTCGCACAGAGATAGGTTCCGGCGTTCTGCCGGGACCTACGTCCGTGTCCGGGGTCGTTCGCCGTCCCGCGGGATTCGGACGGACCGGACAACGATGACGAACGGGTGAGCGCAGTGCCGACCGGCAAGGTGAAGTGGTACGACGTCGACAAGGGCTTCGGCTTCCTTTCCCAGGATGAGGGCGAGGACGTCTATGTTCGGTCGTCCGCCTTGCCCAAGGGTGTCGACGCGCTCAAGCCCGGCCAGCGCGTGGAGTTCGGGATGGCCGCCGGTCGCCGCGGCCCGCAGGCGCTGAGCCTGAAGCTGCTGGACCCGCTGCCCTCGGTGCGCAACGCGCAGGGCCGCAACGACCGCGTCCGCAAGGAAGCTCCGGCCCATCCGCGCAAGGCGCCCGACGACCTGCACGGCATGATCGAGGACATGATCACCCTGCTGGAGGCGACGGTGCAGCCGGAGCTCCGCAAGGGCAAGTACCCCGATCGCAAGACCGCGCAGCGCATCGCCGAAGTGGTGCGCGGGGTGGCCCGCGAACTCGATCACTGAGTTCGCGAGCACCGCATTCGCGAGCGGGCCGCGCTCACGCGGCCTTGATCGACCACGCCTGATACGGCGAGAAGGCCTCGTTGCCGGCCTCGTCGCGCACGAGCAGCAGCAGCTGCACCTCGACGCCGATCAGGCGCAGGTTCGGTTCGGGATGGCTGTCCACCGTCACGGCCAGGGTGCCCTGCGGGTAGTCCCGGTACGACGCCAGGTGCTGCACGGTCTTACCCGGATTGTCGATCTGCTGGTACTCCAGCACCATGACCCAGGGCGCGTCGGCGATGTGCCGGGGTAGCGACAGCTGCACCGGGTAGCCCAGCGGCGGATTCAGTTCCGCGGTGATCTCGGTGCGCTTGCAGTCGGGCGAGACGCGGCCGTGCGGATCCGGTTCGCCGATCGTGCAGTACAGATAGGGCGGAACCGTGACGGTTCTGCCGTGCGCGTAGGCGGTGACCGTGGGATCGGCCTCGTGCGCGTTGTGCACCGCCACCGCCACGATGCCGGCGACGGCCGCGGCGACGACCAGAACTGCCGCCAGGGCCAGCGCGAGGATCGTGCGGGTGCTGGGCTTGGTCACTGTGGCTGTTTTCCTGTCGCTAGGGGGACTTCCTGTTTGACGTGCTGCGGACGGTTACCGCCCAATCCGGGGAGCAGCGAATGCCCACGGTAGCTCACGAAGGTTTGCGCCAAACCGAGCGCCAGGACCGCCGTGACCACCGCGAAACCCTCCCAGTACACGGTCGGCAGCAGTACGCCGCCGGCACCGCCGACCACCCAGGACAACTGCAGCACCGTTTCCGAGCGCCCGAATCCGGAGGCGATCGATTCCGGCGGCAGATCGTCCTGGATCGAGGCGTCCAGCGAAACCTTGGCCAGTGCGCTGGCACAGGCCGCCACCAGCGCGGCGACCGCTGCGCCGATCAGATTGTCGAGCAGCATCGCGACGACGGCGACGGCGGTGCACGCCGCGGTGCACTCCACCACGATCAGCGACGGCCGGCCCAGTTTCAGCCGGGCGCCGGTCGCGTTGCCGGCGAAGTTGCCGATCGCCGCGGCCGCGCCGACCAGTCCGAGCATCGCGGCCTGCTGCACCGGGCGGTGTTCGGTCGATTTCGCGACGAAGGCCACGTAGAAGGTGAGAAAGCCGGTCAGCACCCGGATCGCGCTGTTGCCCCACAGTCCGGTGACCACCGACCGGCCCAGCGGCTGCCGGCGCCGGCTCGGTTTCACCGTCGATTTCTCGCCGCGGTCCAGCACTTCGGTGCCGCCGTCGCGGCTGTGGTAGCCGAGGGTCGCCGGCACCTCGCCCTCGGTGACCTCGACCCAGGACGGAATGCGCAGGCTCAGATAGGCCCCGGCCGCCGCGATCAGCGCCGCGAACACGAGGGCGCCGACGGACCCGGCCACCGCGGCGACCGCTCCGGCCACCGCGCCCGCACCGAGCGTCCCGCCGACCAGGCCGAATACGGTGAGCCGGGAATTGGTGCGGACCAGATCGATCCCGGGCGGCAGCACCCGTGGCGTCACCGCGCTCTTGAGGACCGCGAACGATTTGCTCGAGATCATCATGCACAGCGCCAGCGGGTACAGCGCCCAGCTGTCGAAATTGAAGATCAGCAGGATCGCGAAGACCACCCGGATCGCGAACGAGGCCGACAGCGCGAGTCTGCGCCCGCGTTGCAGCCGGTCCAGCAGCGGGCCGATCAGCGGCGCGATCACCGCGAACGGCGCGATGGTGATCAGCAGATACAGCGCCACCTTGGTCTTGGATTCGGCGGTGGCACTGGCGAAGAACAGCGTATTGGCCAGCGCCACCGCGATCGCGGCGTCGAGGGCGAAGTTGGCCATCGTCGCGTAAACGAGTGCGGTGAGCCCGGATTCGCCCGCGCCGTCGGCCCGCGCCGCGCGCTGGAAGGTGTGGAAACCCTTCTCGGTGAGGTGCCTGGTGCGCATCGCCATCACCCGCGTCACCGTCATCTTGCGAGGGACACGTTGGCGTTCGGCGATTTTCGCGTCCTTGGGCCGGGGCCGATCGGCCGCGTTCGAGGTCTGGGAGCTCGGCGCCTCGGACGACTCGCCGGCACGGTCGTCGCCGTGCGAGCCGCGCGGAGGGAGCGCTCGCGGCGGTTCGCCCGACGCCATCCGCCGGGTCACGAATTCGGGCACGTCCGGTTCACCGTTGCGGCGCGGGAGCGGAGGCAGTGGTGCGGACGACGGGGCGTTCGGCGGCGGGTACCGGTCGTAGCCGGGATGCCGCCGGGTAGCGGGATACTCCTCGCCGTCCCACGGACCGGGTTCGGTGCCGGAGGGTTCGCGGGAGGCAGTCACGATTCGATTCTCTCGCACTCGGCCGACGCGTGGACATCGGCCGGGCTGTGATCCGATGCGTGTCGGCCGCCGTCGGGGCGACCGTCGCGCTCACATCGGGACGAATCGGACCTCGAACATGGTGGGCCAGTACTTTCCGGTGATCAGGAAGCGGTCGGTGCCGGGGATCTGGGCGATGCCGTTGAGGACGTCGGCTCCCGTGCGCTCGGTGGGGCGCAGCAGGCCGCCGGCCTCGATCTCGGCCAGTACCGCGCCGCTGACGGGATCGATGTGCAGGATCTGATCGGTCGGCCACACGTTGGCGTAGATCGAACCGTCTGCGGCGCAATCGAGTTCGTTGAGCCGGGCGTCGTGATGGCTGGTGAGCCGGATCGTTCCGGTCGTCGCGAAGGTGGCGGGGTCGCGGAAGGTGAGGGTGTCGCTGCCGTTGCTCATCACCACGCGGTCGCCCCGGGTGCACAGGCCCCAGCCTTCGCCGTCGTAGTGGACACGGCGGCGTTCGGCGAGTGTGCGCGGATCGCGGGCGAAGGCGGTCTCGTCCTTCCAGGTGAGTTGCCAGACGGTGTCCCCGGCGCGGGTGACGCCTTCGCCGAAGTAGTCGCCGGAGAGTGTGGCGGCGGCGATCGGCGCGCCGGTGGCGAGATCGGTGGCCCGCACTCCGGAGTCGCCTTCCATCCCGGTGCTCTCGTAGAGAACCGGGCCGTCGACCTCGAGTCCCTCGGTGAATGCGGCCCGGTCGTGCGGCCGGGTGGCGACCACCTCGACCCGCAGGCGCGGGGTGTTGTCGTCGCGCTCACAGGCCGTGGCGGACAGCATTGTGGCCGCCGCGATCAGCACTGCTGCGGCCGCCGCACGGCGTTGGCATTTCATACGGCAAAATGTAGGGCGTGAGCGCAGTGTCTGTTTCGGAGTCCGGCGTGCGACCGATCCTGGCGGAGGCGGTCGACCTGGCTCGCCGTGCGCTCCTGGAGTTGCAGCCCACGGGTGTGGGCGAACATCTGGGCGTCACCGGCGAGAACGAGTGTGCGGCCACCCATCACTTCGCCGCGACCCTGCCGGGGTACCGCGGCTGGCAGTGGGAGGTCGTGGTCGCGGCCGCGCCCGATGCCGAGTACGCGACGGTCAGCGAGTCCGCCCTGCTGCCCGGGCCCGACGCGCTGGTGGCGCCGGACTTCGTGCCGTGGGATCAGCGCATCCGCCCCGGCGATCTGGCCCCTGGCGATCTGCTCGCCCCGCGCGTCGACGATCCGCGCCTGGTGCCCGGATATCTGGAGACCGGCGACCCGGTGGTCGACGAGGTCTGTGAGGAGATCGGTCTCGGCCGCCGCCAGGTCCTCAGCCGCGAGGGCCGCGTCGAGGCCGCCGAGCGCTGGTATTCCGAATTCGGTCCCGACACCGAGATGGCGCGTTCGGCCCCCGGCACGTGCGGAGTCTGCGGCTTCTTCGTGCCTCTCGCCGGCGCCCTGCGCGCCGCCTTCGGCGTCTGCGCCAACGCGATGGGCGCCGACGGCCGGGTGGTCCACGTCGAATACGGCTGCGGCGCCCACTCCGACACCGAAATGCCCACCGGAGCCGGCTCCCCGCTCTACGAGGCCTACGACGATGCGGCGATCGAGGTCGTCCCGGCGGAGGAATTGACCGCGCGGGACGGATCCGCCGATGCGGAACAGTCTCCCGCCACCGAGGGAGCGAGTGCGGAGGACACACCCGCCGGCGACAACACAGCCGCAGCGTCGACCGCGGCCGTGGCACCCGGCGGCGAAGGTACTGCCGAGGCCGAATCGCCGTCGACCACCGTGGACGACGTCTCCGCGACCGGTGGCAGCGGAGCCGACGCGACAGCTGCGGGCGAGCCGTCCGATTCGGCTGCTGCTTCGCCCGAAATCGCCTCGAACCCTTCGGCTTCTGTCGTCGAGCCGCAGGAACCGAGCGCCGCGGCAGCCGGTGGCGATGCCGATGGAGCTGCGGCGCGTGTCGAAGCCCCCTCTGCCACCGCGGGTGCCGCAGCCGCCGATGCGGACGACGAGCCCCCTGCGGCTGCCGAGCCCGCCGCGGCCGAGGCGGATCACTCCTCCGCCGAGCGCGCGGCCGGGGTCGAACCGGTTCGCTACAGCGATGCCTGGGCGGTGTCCGCGGTGCGGGTGCAGCCGGGTGAATCCGGGGCGGCGGAGGAGAACTGACGAGCGCGAGCGGGGGAGCCGTAAGGGTGACACAGGATCCGTTCGGCACCGCGGACTTGCGTGCGGGAGTACTCACCGCATGGCGGAATTCGCCGACTCGCCTGCGCGAGGACGCCGCCACCGAGGCGGATCTGGTCCGGGCCGGGTACCGCGATCGGTTGCTCACCGAGCTGGCGCAGAACGCCGCCGACGCCGCGGTCAAGGCGGGGGTCTCCGGCCGGGTCTCCGTGTGGCTGCGGGGCCGGGCTCTGCATATCGCCAATACGGGTGCGCCGCTGGATCTTTCCGGCGTGCACGCACTGACGGCGTTGCGCGCGTCGGGCAAGACGGGCACGGCGGTCGGCCGGTTCGGTGTCGGGTTCACGGCGGTGCTCTCCGCCGGTGACGAAGTGGAATTTCGTTCCACCACAGGATCTTTGCGCTTCTCCCGGGCACAGACTCTGACCGAACTGCGCGACAACGGCATCGACCTCCCCGTCGGCGCGGACGGCCCCGCCGTCCCGGTGCTGCGCTTGGCCTGGTCGGTGGCGGTCGCCCCGGAGCCCGGTTTCGACAGCGAGATCGTGGTCTGGCTGCGCGAGGACGTCGACGCCGCGGACCTGCTCGCGACCATGCGGGCCGAGGCGGTGGATCTGCTACTGGAACTGCCGGGCCTGCATACGATCCGGATCGGGGACGACGAATCCTGGCGCGCGGTCGAGGATCTCGGCAACGGCCTGCAGCGGGTCTGCATCACCGCACCCTCCGGTGAGGACTTCCGGTGGTGGCAGTACACCACCGAGCGGGCGCGCTGGCTGCTCCCGGTGCGTGACGGCCGGGCCGTGGCGGCGTCCGCCGATGTGCTGCGCGCACCGACCCGCACCGACGAGGAATTGTCCCTGCCCGCCCTGCTGATCGCCGATATCGCCCTGCAACCGGATCGGCGCCGACTGATGCCCGGCGCCCGGGTGGCCGAATTGGCCGAGGGCTATGCGGATTTCGCCCGTGCCCTGCCGCCGGGGGATCGGCTGGTCCTCGTTCCGGCGCCCGGCTTCGCGCGCAGCGAGGCCGACGGCCTGTTGCGTGAGGCATTGGTGAAGCAACTGCGCGAAAATCCGTGGTTGCCGGTACTGGCCCCGGCTGCCGGTGCGAGCGACGGCCCGGCCGATGCCGGGTTCGCGCTGCCCGATTTCGGCGGCACCGCGAGTACGTCCGGAGACGACGTGGCGGCCCCGGTGCGGACCGATGCGGCGCCGTCGCGTGCGAGTGTATTTCCGGGCGTCACCACCGAACTCGCCGATCTGCTGGCGACTCTGCTGGGGCCGCTGGTGGTTCCGGAGTTGTCGGGCCGAGCCACCGCCGAACTGCTGGGCGTGCTCGACGTCCACCGCATCGGCCTGGCCCGCGTCGCCGAACTGACCGGAAGTGTGCAGCGCCCGCCGCAATGGTGGTATTCGCTCTACGACGCGCTGGAACCGTTCGTCACCGACCCGCTCGCCGCCGAGGAGTTGGGGGCGCTGGCCGTTCCGCTCTCCGACGGCCGCCTGGTCACCGGCCCCCGCACGGTGGTGCTCGACGATCAGCTCGAGGACGCCGTGGCGGTGCCGTGGGCGCGGCTGGCCCACCCGGAGGCCGCGCACGAGCTGCTCTGCCGCCTCGGCGCACAACAGGCCGGTGTGGAGGATCTGCTGACCGACACCGCGCTGCGCGCCGAACTGGATTACCGCCCCGACGACGAGGATCTGCGCGAGGCCGTGCTCGGTCTCGCCGCCCACCTGCCGGCCGGCGTCACGTTGCCGACGTGGCTCGGCGCGCTCGAATTGCCCGACAGCACCGGCGAATTGCGCCCCGCCGACGAACTGCTGCTCCCGGGGGCCCCGCTGGCCGGGGTGCTGGTCGGCGATTCCCCGTTCGGCACCCTCGACCCGGAGGTCGCGCAACACCATCCGGCCACGGCGTTGCGTGCGATCGGCGTCGGCTGGGGGTTCACCGTCGTCACCGAAACCGATCCCACCGGCCCCGACCACGACCTCGACGACGAGGACCGCTGGTGGCAGGGTTTGCCGGAAGATCCGCCGGAGTTCGCGGCGGTGCGGGATCTGGATCTGGTCGCCGACGACGCGTGGCCGCAGGCGCTGCGGCTGCTGTTGTCCGAACCGGCCACCCGCGGCCTGCTCGCCGACCGCGACGGCTACACCGCGTGGTGGTTGCGCCGGCACGCACGGGTCGACGGCCGCCCGCTCGGCGTGTATCGGGCCGGCGCGGATCCGGTGTTCATCGATCTGCTGCCCGAGCTGCCGGGTTTCTCCACGGCCGATCTGGCGGCGCTCGACGCGGTGCTCGCCGACCCGGCGAACATCACCGCGGACCTGGCCGTGGCTCTGCTCGAGGCACTGGCCGATCCGGCGAAAAGGCCCACACCGGAAGCGGTTTCGCAGACCCACCGCCGACTCGCCGCCGCCGTGCCGCAGCTGGATCTCGACGCGATCGGCGTGCCGGAGCGGGTGCGTGCCTTGTCGGGAGCGGTGATCGATCCCGATCGGGCGCTGGTCCTGGACCGGCCATGGCTCGGCTTGGCGTTGCCGCCGGATCGCCTGGTGGCCGGCGATATCGAGCATGCGGGCGAGCTGGCGACGCTGCTCGACGTGGCCGCCGCCTCGGAGGCCGTCCACGCCGAGGTGCTCGGCGCCGGAAAACGCACGACCTGGGCGGACGAGCCGCTGGGCGTGCTGTTGCGACTGCAGTTCGGATTGCCGGCACCGGCCGGTGAGCTGGTGCTGCACGATCGTCTGGAGGTCCGGCTCACCGGCGCCTACGAGGCGACGGTGGCCGTGCCGTGGTGGCGTTCGGGCGACACCACCCACGTGCAGCGGCAGCCGAGTTCGTGATACGCGACGCGGCTATTTCGCGTAGGTGGTGATCATTTCCGCCAGCACGTCGAGCTGGGTGCGCACCGCCGCGCTGTCGTCGTCGACGAGCCAGCGCAAAACGATTCCGTCGATGACATTCAGGGTGAATCGGCTCAACGTCTGAACCGGAATTCGCCATTCGGTTCCGGTGGCCACGCGCCCGTGCTCGAGGACGTCGGCGACGGTGGCGTCGTTGAACAGATACTGTTCGCGCGCGATCGCGAGTTTCGCTGGGGTCTGCTCACTTTCACGCAAAGCGTAGGTGGTGGTTTCGTAGGTGAGCAGTTGTCGTTGCGGTGTGGATTCGATGTTCAGCCAGAGCAGTTCCAGGCTGGCGCGCACCAAATTTTGAAGGGATTCTTTTCCACTTCCGACTTCCTGCCAGACCGTTTCATTGGTCTCGACGGAATCGCGCAATTCCATCGACAATGCTTTGACCAGCTCGGTCATCAGCGCATCTTTGTTTTCGAAACAGTAATGCACCACACCGAGCGATACCCCGGCCGCCTGCGCGACATCGCGTGTAGTTACCCCGGCGACGCCCTTTTTCTCCGCGAGGCCGATGGCGGCCTCGATGAGGTGGGCTCGTCGTTCTTCGACGCTCAATCGGGAGGACACGGAAGCGAGTTAAGCCGCCAGGACGCGATGAGTCAATTCGCACACTGTAAAGTCGGCGCGCTCGGGCGTGGCGCGTGCCGGCCGGTGTCACAGCCCTTTCTGCGCGCCTTTGTCACCTCTGCGGGCGCCGCGGCGCTGAATCACGAAAATGCTGTAGCCGAGCAGTCCCACGCCGAGCCCCATCAGACAGATCGGCCGCGCGTCGGCCCAGCTGTCGTTGCACCAGACCACGATCGTGGCCACCAGCCACACCAGCGAGCCGACGGCCAGCACGGGACGTGGATCGGTCAGCCGCGGCGGGATCTCGGGCACCTCGGGGGTCACGAAGTCAACGATAGCGGCGGGAACGGCGAACCACATATGTGGTGTCACGTATCGTTTGCCTCTGTGACAACGCCTTCCGATATCCGCGCGCTCGCCGGTGAACTGTCCCTGGCGGTCGTGCGGCTGACGCGCCATCTGCGCGGCCGGCGCGCCGACGCGCAGATTTCGCTCACTCAACTGTCGGCTCTGGCGACCCTGGCCAGGGACGGGGCGATGACTCCCGGTGTGCTCGCCGCCAAGGAGCGGGTGCAACCTCCGTCGATGACGCGAGTGATCGCCTCGCTCTCGGAACTGCAGCTGGTCAAGCGCGATCCGCATCCCACCGACGGCCGTCAGGTCATCGTGTCGCTGTCGGACGCCGGCAAGGCGCTGATCCAGGACGAGAACAACGCCCGCGAGGCGTGGATGTTCGATCAGCTGTCCGGTCTGACCCCCGATCAGCTGCGGGTGCTCGACGACGCGGTCTCGATCATGAAGCAGCTGGTCGCCGACTCGGAGTAGGGCCCGTCCGGCGTCCGGATGCGGGCGCTCAGGCCACGAAAGCGTGGTCGCTGGAGACGATTTCACGTCCCAGCGGCATCAGCGAGACCGGGATGAGTTTCAGGTTCGCCCAGCCGAACGGAATCCCGATGATCGAGACGAACAGCGGAATGCTGGTGACCAGGTGCCCGATCGCCAGCCAGAATCCCGCGAGGATCACCCAGATGATGTTGCCGATCAGCGAGGGAGCCCCCGCTCCGGGCTTGGCCACCACCTCCCGGCCGAACGGCCACAGCACGTAGGCGCCGATCCGGAACGACGCGATCCCGAACGGGATGGTGATGATCAGGATGCAGCAGACGATTCCGGCCAGGAAATAGCCCACCGCCAGCCAGAACCCGGCGAAAATCAACCAGAGCACATTCAGTACGAACCGGATGAGGGTCACCTCCCCAGCATGCCAGGGCGGTGCCCTCCTCACCAGAGACGACGGAACTTCCCCTCGAGCGTGCCCTGCTGCCCGGCACCGGCGCGAGCGGTCCACCGATGCGTGACCGGCGGCTCCGTCCGTCGAGGAATCGGGCGGTGTCGAAGGTCGCGACGGCCGCACCGGATCGAGCCGGTCGAGTGTCGGCCCACAGTGGTGGACGACAGCTCAGAAGAACCAGCCGAGGACCGGTTCGCGTTCGGCCCGGAAAGCGCGGTCCACATCCGCGACGATCCGGGAGTCCTTCGCCCACAATCGGTTCGCGCCGGCGAAGGTGCGGGCGGAGTACGCGCCGAGGTAGAGGCTGCCCAGCACGTCGATGCCGAGCTCGAGGTCGGGGGTGCGGCTGGTGGGTTCGCATTCGGCTCGCCCGTCACGCACGCGCAGGGCGAAGGTACCCCCGGCGTGCCGGAACGGATCGTCCACGGCGACAACGACATCCAGATCCGTCTCGTAGGCGCGCGCGGACAGGGCGGCGGGGACGTCCATCGGCCGGGCCCACAGCCCGTCGTGACGGCTGACGGTGCGGACCAGGCGGGAGTCGGTGAGCAGGTGGGGCAGCGGGTCGTCGTCACCGATGGTGGCGGTGACGGTGTCCACCAGGTCCAGACCGAGCAGGGCACGCCACAGGGCGGCATGCGCCTCGACGGTGACCGCGCGCAGTTCCACCACCTCGGCGGTGAGCTCGCGGGGCTCGGGGTTGTCGTAGCGGTAGAGCGCGTACCCGTCGGGATGGGTGAGGGCGTACAGGGCGGCCTGGCCCCCGCTGCCGACCAACTGGATCAACCACGCCGAATGCGGGCGGGCCTGGGCGCCAGGGACCAGTCGCCGCCAGCGGTCGTAGATGCCGGGAGCCACGGTGATCGCGTCGTCGAGCGAGCTCAGGGTCACGCCGCCGGGATCCGGCGCGGTGGGCCGGAACTCGGCGAACCGCCGGTCGATGGTGACGCGGTTCTCCACCACACACGGCCCGTATCCGAACCGTCCGTAGATGGTGGCCCGGCTGGCGGTGAAGATGGTCAGCGGCAGCCCCGCGGCCTCGATGCGCTCGTGCAATTCGGTGTACATCGCGCGCAGAATCCCGCGCCGGCGATGGGTCGGCGCCACCGCGACACCGGCCACGCCGCAGACCTCGACGGGATGGGGACCGGGCACCGTGAGCGTCATCGTGGTGTCCCGGGTGTGCCCGACGATCCGGTCGCCGTCCACGGCCACGAGCGCACGTTCGATCGGGAACAGTTTCAACCGCTGCGCGGTGACGACCGGGTCCTCGCGGGGCGAAGCGCCGAAAGCGTTCGACAACAGCAAGCCGATACCGGGAATGTCCTCCTCGGTAGCGGGCCTGAGCGTGACCTCCGATGCGATCGCCATACCTCGACCATCGCACGCCGGCACGACCCGGCGCACCAGGATTTTCACGAGGTGCCATGCATGGAGACAAAAGACATCTCCGAAACCCCGCCGAAGCGAAGCGGAGGCAGATAACACAGATCCGGGCCTGCCGTCCCCTCCGAGGCAGGCCCGGATCCGGCGCCCGGCGTCATTTCCGGGCTGCGAGAACAATGGTGCCGGGCAGCGCCGGCGAGCCGCTTAACGTGCGCTTGTAATCGTGCGCGAATCCGCTTGCGGCGCAGCGTCCACCGATGCGGACCAGCGAAAAGCCGTGCGCGGCAACCGCCCTCGACATGCACGAAGCCCGCCTTCCGAACGGAAGGCGGGCTTCGGGTCAGGTGATTCAGCGACCGGCGATATCGCCGTAGTCGCGCGCACCGTAGCCGGTGTAGATCTGGCGCGGGCGGCCGATCTTCAAAGGCTCGCTGTGCATTTCGCGCCAGTGCGCGATCCAGCCGGGGAGCCGGCCCATCGCGAACAGCACGGTGAACATGCGGGTCGGGAAGCCCATGGCCCGGTAGATGACGCCGGTGTAGAAGTCGACGTTCGGGTACAGGCGGCGATCGACGAAGTAGCTGTCGGTCAGGGCGGCCTCTTCCAGCGCCTTGGCGATGTCCAGCAGCGGGTCCTGCACGCCCAGCTTGCCGAGGATCTGGTCGGCGGTCTTCTTGACGATGGTCGCGCGCGGGTCGTAGTTGCGGTAGACGCGGTGTCCGAAGCCCATGAGCTTCACGCCGTCTTCCTTGTTCTTGACCTTGCGGATGAAGTCCTTGACCGCGGCGTCGACGGTGCCGCCGTTGATGTTCGCCTTGATGCCGTCCAGCATCTCCAGCACGGCCTGGTTGGCGCCGCCGTGCAGCGGGCCCCACAGCGCGTTGATGCCGCCGGATACCGAGGTGAACAGGTTGGCGTCCGAGGAGCCGACCAGGCGCACGGTCGAGGTGGAGCAGTTCTGCTCGTGGTCGGCGTGCAGGATGAGCAGCATGTCCAGCGCGGCGGCGACCTCGGGGTCGACCTCGTAGGGTTCGGCCGGGAAGCCGAAGGTCATGCGCAGGAAGTTCTCCACCAGGCTCAGCGAGTTGTCCGGGTAGAGGAACGGCTGGCCGACCGACTTCTTGTAGGAGTAGGCCGCGATGGTGGGCAGCTTGGCCAGCAGGCGGATGGTGGACAGCTCGACCTGCTCGGGGTCGCGCGGGTCCAGCGAGTCCTGGTAGTAGGCCGACAGCGCGTTGACCGCCGAGGACAGCACCGGCATCGGGTGCGCGTTGCGCGGGAAGCCGTCGAAGAAGCGCTTGAGGTCCTCGTGCAGCAGCGTGTGACGGCGGATCCGGTCGGTGAAGTCTTCCAGCTGTGCCTGGGTCGGCAGCTCGCCGTAGATGAGCAGGTAGCTCACCTCGATGAAGTTCGAGCTCGCGGCCAGCTGCTCGATCGGGTAGCCGCGGTAGCGCAGGATGCCGGCCTCACCGTCGATGTAGGTGATCGCCGACTTGGTGGGCGCGGTGTTGGTGAAGCCCGGGTCGTAGGTGACGTACCCGGTGCTGGCCAGCAGCTTGCCCAGATCGATTCCGTCGTTGCCTTCGACGGCCTGGGCGACAGTCATGGCGTATTCGCCGCCAGGGTAGG
>NZ_BAFQ01000024.1 GCF_000308375.1 Nocardia aobensis NBRC 100429
GGGCCGGATGTTCCGCTCGCGGCGTTGCCGTCGGCCGGCTTGAGGCCGCGTGTGGTCGGGATGGCGCCCGATGCACCGGTCGGTGCCTTCCCGCGGGCGAGGTCGCGCGGGTCGCCGCCGCGGCCGGGCGGGTTTGCCGGCTGGGCGCCCCGCGGGGTGCCGCTACCGGCCGCTCGGTTCGCGCCGGTGGCGGGCCGGGCGGTGTTATCCGTTGTGCGCCCGCGGTTTCCGGCCTGACGGCTGGTGTTCTCGGGCTGCGGGGTGCGGCCGGCGCCGCTCTCGTTCGCGGTGCGGCGCTTACCGGCCTCATCCTTGCGGCGGCGCTCGATACGTTCACTGTCGACCCGCTGCACGAGGTCGTGGACGGTGATCGGCTTGGAGGTCTGCGGTTCCTCCGCACGCCGGTTACGGGGGGCCTCGTCGGAATCCGGCGCAGGGTATCGCTCCCACGGGGCGCGACCTCCGGGCCGGGACGAACGCCCGCGCCGATCGTCGTCACCCACCAACGAACCTCACTTCACTCTTCGTCGCGACCGGAGCTGTCGATTCCATCACTCCGGTGGCGGCACGCGCAGTCACATCCGGCCGAATCGGCCCCAGCCATGATAACGATTACGCCACAGTTGGCCACTTCTCAATCACCCATCACTGTCGGCGCAGGTCGGAGAGTATGCGCGTCAGCCTCCGCTGTGCATCACGTCGGCGGCCGAGGGCACGGTGGGATCCTCGGGATCATCGAGCCAGCCCTCGGGCAGCACCACCTTCGCCGCCGGGGAACCCTGGCGGCCGCGCGGCCCCTGCGCATCCGCGGGGAACGGCACGTCCGGCGGCAGTTGCTCGATCAGCTCGCGCAGCTGTGTGAGACTGCCCACGGTCGCGAAGCTGCGGCGCAGCTGCGAACCCAGCGGGAAGCCCATGAAGTACCAGGCCATATGTTTGCGGATATCGCGCATGGCCTTGTCCTCGCCGTCGTGGTCGACGAGCAGGGTCGCATGCCGGTACAGGATTTCGCCGACCCGGCCCAGTCGCGGTCCCTCCGGAATCGGTTCCCCGCGCAGCGCGGCGCTCAGCTCGGCGAACAGCCACGGACGGCCCAGGCACCCGCGCCCGACGACCACTCCGTCGCAACCGGTTTCGGCGATCATCGCGAGTGCGTCTGCGGCACTGAAGATATCGCCGTTGCCGAGTACCGGAATCGTGGTGACGGCCTCCTTGAGCCGCGCGATGGCCGACCAATCGGCGGTGCCGGAATACAGCTGCGCGGCGGTACGGGCGTGCAGCGACACCGCGGCGGCGCCCTCGGCCTCGGCGATGCGCCCGGTGTCGAGATAGGTCCGATGGTCGTCGTCGATGCCGATGCGGAATTTGAACGTCACCGGCACACCGGCGGGTTCGGCCGCCGCGACCATCTCCCGCACGATCTCCGCGAACAGCCGCCGCTTGTAGGGCAGCGCCGCACCCCCGCCGAGCCGGGTGACCTTCTTCACGGGACAGCCGAGATTCATATCGATGTGGTCGGCCCAGCCCTCGCCGACGATGATGCGCACCGCCTCGCCGAGCGTCTTGGGATCCACGCCGTAGAGCTGCATCGAGCGGGGATGCTCGTCCTCGTCGAAGGCCATCATGTGCAGCGTCTTCTCGTGCCGCTCCACCACCGCGCGCGCGGTGATCATCTCGCAGACGTAGATCGAGGTGCGGCTGCCGAATTCGCGGCACAGCTTCCGGAACGCGACATTGGTGATCCCGGCCATGGGCGCGAGCACCACCGGCGGATCGACGGGGTAGGGGCCGATTCGCAATCCGGTTCTGGTGTCGAGTGCCGCGGTCACGAGTTCCAGTGTCCCATCCGAATGACAGTGCGAGAGATCACAGGTCTCCCGGTGCGTGCGACGGGACCGGTGCCGTGCGGCACCGGTCCCGGTCGTAGTCGTGCGGGCGAGCTCAGCTCGCCGCGGTGAGGTCGCGCTCGCGCTTGGCGGCCTCGCGGGCCAGCATGCGGTCGCGCTGCTCCTCGAACTTCAGGACGTCCTTGCCCAGCTTGTCCAGGAACAGGCCGAGCCGCTCGCGGGTCTGCTCACCGCGCGCGGTGAAGTCGTCGCGCTCGAAGATCTGCCACTTCTTCAGCACCGGCTGCACCACGTCTTCGAGGTGCTGGCGCAGGTCGTAGATGCCGTGCTTGGCCATCAGCACACCGTTGCGGCGGAAGTTCGGCATTCCGGCGCCGGGCATCTGGAAGTTCTCGAGGATCAGGGTGATCGCGTCGAGGGCCTGATCCGGCGCCAGATCCAGCGCCGCACCGCACATGTTGCGGTAGAAGATCATGTGCAGGTTCTCGTCGGCGGCGACGCGCTGCAGCATGCGGTCGGCGATCGCGTCGTCGCACACCTTGCCGGTGTTGCGGTGGCTGACGCGGGTGGCCAGCTCCTGGAAGGTCACATAGGCGACCGAGTGCAGGAAGCCGGCGTCGGCCTCGGCGGGGGAGGCGAAGCCGTTGGTCATGTGGACCATGCGGGCCTGTTCCAGCGCCACCGGGTCCACGCCGCGGGTGACCACGAGATAGTCGCGCATCACGATGCCGTGGCGGTTCTCCTCGGCGGTCCAGCGGCCGACCCAGGTTCCCCAGGCGCCGTCCTGGGAGAAGTTCTCGGCGATCTCGCGGTGGTAGGAGGGCAGGTTGTCCTCGGTGAGGAGGTTGGTGATCATCGCGGCCTTCGCCACTTCACTGAGCTTCGACTGCTCCGGATCCCAGTCGACGCCGCCCAGCGCGGCGAAGTTGCGGCCCTCGTCCCACGGCACGTAGTCGTGCGGGTGCCATTCCTTGGCCATCGAAAGGTGCCGGTTGACGTTTTCTTCGGCAACCGGCTCCAACTCCGTCAGCAGCTCGAGTTGAGTCAGATCCCTTGCCATACATACGCCCTTCGGTGTTGTCCTGCGATATTGCTGGTCGCCCCCCTGCTGGCCGTGCCGCAGCCGCCCATACCTTACGGCACCGTAGGTGTGATGCGAAGCGCACCTGTATGAGTTCACAGCCTCGGTGACAGAACTCATAAGGGTGTTCGGCACATGCCCCAACCGGTTGCGAGTGTAGGGGGGAGACCTGTGCGTCAACGGTGTATCGGCTGGGAGTCTCGAACGTTAGCCGAGTATCGGATTGCCCAGGTCCCGGCCGCCCGAGCCGGGGGACGACGCCGGAGACGGCGATGGGCCGGAGCGTGCACTCCGGCCCATCGGTGTGCCCCCACCAGGGCTCGAACCTGGGACCTGCGGATTAAAAGTCCGTAGCTCTACCAACTGAGCTATAGGGGCGCGGTCCGCAAGTCTAATGTTTCGCGCGCGGAAGTGGTAACCGGTATCCGTGTGACGGTGTGGGGGTGGGTATCTGCGCTGGTCGCGCGGCATTCGACGGCGGGGTGGCGGCTCCCGGGAGCGGGATCGCCGCCGGCGATGTCGGGGCAGCCCCCTGAACGCCGGGCCGCGCCCGCCTCGACGGTCCGAGGGTTCCGTATCCCGGCCTCGCCGGTTCCGGAGCGCCGGGGCGTTCCCGGATACCCGGCCGATTGCCGGGCAATCACCTTGCTCAGCAATTTGTTTCAGCGCGGAAGTGTGGAAACATTGTTCAAACGTAGTGCGTGACAACATATTTGGTACGGGAGGTGATCGTGTCGGTGGATCCGCCCGGTGGCCGACCGCAGCGGCCGGGATGAGTCCCGGGTATCCACGGCGCCGGCCGGTGGTGGTGAACATTGCTGGGGCGCGCCGGAATTCGCATACCCGGGCGCTAACCGGGCATTTGCCGCAACCGGTTCCGGTTCCCGGTGAAGTGACTCCTCGGTACGTGGCGCGCTGCCCGGGATTCGGGGTACGGTGATCGCTTGGTGAATTCCGGCGAATCCGGGAGATCTTCCGGCCGTTGGGATTCGGCCGAAGATTGTGGTGCCGGCACATCTCGCGACCGGCCGGGCCGGTCACGAGGTCGGAGGAGACGACGTCGCAGGAGGCGGATCCGAGACGAACGAAACGCCCGGGTGCGCACCCCCTGCGGCGCACCCGGACGTCGAAACTATACCAGCTGGTGTGTTTCAGGTATCCCTGCGAATTTTCGTACCGAAAGTCTGAAAGCCGGGCGTTAGCCCGGAATTAAGTATTTGAAAATCTAATAACTTCTCGTCGAGGACCGTCCCCTATCGGTTCCTCCGGCGGCAAGCAGCTTCGGAGGCGTTTCGAGCATGGCACGGCAGCAAGAGCGGGCCCGCCGGACACGGGCGGCGATCATCAGGTCCGCCGCCGTTGAATTCGGGAAGAGCGGCTATGCCGCGGCATCGCTGAATCGCATATTGGAGGGATCGCGCGCCACCAAGGGCGCGATGTACTTCCATTTCGATTCCAAGGAGGATCTGGCCCGGGCGGTGCTGGACGCTGCCGTCGAACGATATCGGGCGACCACCGAAAGGTGGCTGGCCAGAACGGATCTCGAGCCGCTGGACATCATGCACGGGATGATCGACGAGGTCGCGCTGCGCCTGGAGAACGACATCATCGCCCAGGCGGAGTTCCGGCTCGTGATCGAACCGGAGTTCTATCAGGACGCGCGAGCCGGCGGCAGCCGCATCGTCAGCCGGTCCGCGCGGCTGCTCGCGGTGCGCGCCGTCGACCGCAAACAGCTGCGCCTGGATACCGACCCGGACCGCTTCACCCGCACCCTGGCCGCCGCGCTGGCCGGACAGCGCTACATCATCGATCTGCTCGGCGGCGGGGTCGATCTGCGCACCCGGTTCACCGAGGCGCTGGAGGTGATCATCGAGGCGATGGCGACTCAGGATTGGCTCGAGGAGTTCCGCCGGCACGGCTGGAAGGCCTCGGCACGCCTGGAAGATCTGAATCTGGGCCTCTGACCAGCCGATTTGGGAATAGCGCAAAGCCTGTCATAAGCTATGCGAGCTCCCAACGGAAGCCGTTGAGGTACGGACCGGAGAGATCCGGCGGGCCCCCTTCGTCTAGCGGCCTAGGACGCCGCCCTTTCAAGGCGGTAGCGCGGGTTCGAATCCCGTAGGGGGTACGGTGGCAACACCGTTGAGAGCATGCAAGGCCCTGTGGCGCAGTTGGTTAGCGCGCCGCCCTGTCACGGCGGAGGTCGCGGGTTCGAGTCCCGTCAGGGTCGCTTTGTTGTACGGCATTCGGTTCGGGTGCCCCGGCCAGGTAGCTCAGTTGGTACGAGCGTCCGCCTGAAAAGCGGAAGGTCGCCGGTTCGATCCCGGCCTTGGCCACTTTCAAATCCCCTCGACCTGCGGTCGGGGGGATTTTTCGTGTCCGGGATCACCTAGCGTCAGGCGAACCGGCTGCCGGGGGCGCGATGTCTCTCGGCCCGCCGGGATAGATATGAACCGTTCGTTCGTCTCGGGGAGACGAAATCTGTCCGGAACGGGGGTGGGGGTGGGGTTGGGGGCCTACCGTCCGTGGTGTGGTGAAGGCGCGGGATGGTGACGTCGGGTCGGGCGAATATGTCGCTCGGATCGCCGCGCGGTTGAACGAGCAGGTGACCGGGGTCAGTTCGCTGATCAAGGATGCGCTCGAGCAGCTCATTCCGGAGTTGCGGGGGGATGCGCGGACGGTGGAGCTGCTGGGGGCGAGTGTCGAGGGGAATGTCGACACCATTCTGCATGCGCTGCGGCACGGGATCGCGGTGGAGCGGATCACCGCGCCGACCGCCGCGCTCGAATACGCCCGGCGGCTCGCGCAGCACGGGGTGCCGGTGAATGCGCTGGTGCGGGCATATCGGCTGGGGCAGCGGCGGTTGACCGAGCTGGTCTTCGCGGAGCTGCACGCCATCGATATGGAACCGACCACCCGGATCGCGGTGATCGAGGAGATCACCGATGTGCTGTTCGCCTATATCGACTGGATCTCACAGCAGGTGGTCGCGGTCTACGAGGAGGAGCGCGAACGGTGGCTGGAGAACCGGAACAGCGTGCGCGCCATGCGGGTCCGGGAGGTGCTGGCCCAGGACACCGCCGTCGACGTCGACGATGCCACCGCCGCGATCCGGTATCCGCTGCGCCGGCATCACGTGGCGATGGTGCTCTGGTATCCGGACCCCGACTCCGACAGCGACGGCCTGGCGCGGTTGCAGCGATTCGTCCGGGAACTGGCCGGCGCGGTCGATGTGGCTGCCGCCCCGCTGTTCGCCGCGGCCGATCGCACCAGCGGATGGGTCTGGCTGCCGTACACCTCGGATCCCGATGATCCGGCCGCGCGGATCCGCCGGTTCGCCGCCACCCGGCCGGACGCACCGCACATCGCGATCGGCGCCGTGGGGGTGGGAGTCGAGGGGTTCCGCCGCTCGCATCGACAGGCCCAGCGGGCCCGCACGGTGGCGGCCCGGAGTGGGGCGGCGGACAAGGTCGTGGCGGCCACTGATCCCGGCTTGACCGCGGCCGCACTGCTCGGCGAGAACCCCGCAGCCGTCCGGGACTGGGTCGCCGACGTCCTCGGACCGCTGGCGACCGACACCGCGAGCGATGCCCGGCTGCGCGACACCCTGCGTGTGTTCCTGCGCACCGGATCCAGCTACAAGGCGGCGGCGCAGGAACTGGATCTGCACTACAACTCGGTGAAATACCGGGTGAGCCGGGCGGTCTCCCGGCGCGGGCGACCGATCGCCGACGACCGGCTCGATGTGGAGATCGCGCTGCTGGTGTGCCAGTGGTACGGCACATCGGTGCTCATGCGCTGAGCCCGCGAACGCGCACCGATGTGGGTGAACTGATCGTGCAAAGCTCGCCGATCCTGCGCGTTTTCTCGCATTGTCGCGGAGGTTTGCACGGAAAGTTCCAGGTGGACACCCCACCACCCGGGCACCGCCGCGCAGATTCTTTGTCTCGCGAAGACGAGACTTCCGGAGTAATTCGTTCACACGCGACGGTGTGGTGCAGCTCACTAATTCCTACGGTTGACGTATTCGTTCGAGATCGAGGATTCAGGACCGTCCATGCACCTTTCCGAGTTACCCGACCTGCGCAGCCGGCACGACCCCGGCGGGCCCTGTGTGGCCGACGATCAGGTCGAGCTGACCAACGCCGAGTTCGCCGATGCGGTACGGCGCGCGGCCACTGCCCTTGCCGCGCACGGAGTTTCCTCCGGCGATGTCGTCGCGGTGATGTTGCCCAACACCGTGGCGCTGGTGGTTTCCCTGTTCGCCGCGTGGCGTCTGGGCGCCGCGGTGACGCCGATCAATCCGTCGCTGGTTCCGGCCGAGGCCGGTTATCAGGTCGCCGATGCCGGGGCCGAGGTGCTGGTCACCGATCGGCCGATGGATATCGGTGCCACGGTCCTCACCCCTGCCGAGCTCACCGCGCGGCCGCCCGCCGCTATCGCCCCCGAAACTCGCGATGACGCGCTGGCCCTGCTCGTCTACACCAGCGGGACCACCGGGCGGCCCAAGGGCGTCATGCTCGATCACGCGAACCTGAACGCCATGTGCGCCATGGTGATCGGCGCGTTCGAACTCACGGCCGCCGACCACAGCCTGCTGGTATTGCCGCTGTTCCATGTCAACGGCATCGTGGTGAGCACGCTGGCGCCGCTGCTCGCCGGCGGGCGCACCACGATCGCGGGACGGTTCAGCCCGAACGCGTTCTTCGACCGGCTCGAGCGCAGTCGCGCCACCTACTTCTCCGCGGTGCCGACCATCTATACGATGCTGGCCGATCTGCCGCCGGACGTCGCTCCGGATACCTCGGCGGTGCGGTTCGCGGTCTGCGGCGCCGCCCCCGCCAGTGCCGAACTGCTGGTGAAGTTCGAAAACCGTTACGGCATACCGATCGTCGAGGGCTACGGCCTCTCCGAGGGCACCTGCGCGAGCGTCGTCAATCCCCTGCGCGGCCGCCGCAAGCCGGGCACGGTCGGTCTTCCGCTGCCGGGCCAGACGATTCGCATCGCCGACCCCGACGGCAATCCGGTCGCCGACGGTGCCGCGGGCGAGGTGCTGATCCAGGGACCGAATGTCATGCGCGGCTATCTGAATCGGCCGGAGGACACCGCCCGGACGATCATCGACGGCTGGCTGTACACCGGCGATATCGGCCGCATCGACGAGGACGGTTACCTCGTCCTGGTGGACCGCGCCAAGGACATGATCATCCGCGGCGGCGAGAACATCTATCCCAAGGAGATCGAGAGCGTCGTCTACCAGCTGCCCGAGGTCGCCGAGGCCGCGGTGGTCGGCCGGGCCAGCGAGCTCTACGGCGAGGAGCCGGTGCTGTTCCTCGCCCTGAACTCCGGCGCCACACTCACCGCCGAACAGGTGCTCGCCCATACCCGGCGGAATTTGTCGAAATACAAACTGCCGGTGGCGATCACCTTCCTCGACGACCTGCCCAAGAACGCCGTCGGCAAACTCGACAAACCGTTGCTGCGCCGCGCGCCCACCGCCTGATCCGCCCCACGAGAAGGAGATATTCCGATGGGATTCACCAAGCCGGATCTGCCGGCAGTCGATCCGGACACGTTCCTGCAGAAACCGCTGATGGAGCGCATGCGTATCCTCGGCGCCGATTGGGCCGAAAACGGCTTCGGCTCACCGAAGATGGTGCATTGCGTCTACATCCTCAAGCTGATCGTGCTCTACGCGATCGGCGGAATCACGGTGGCCACACTGACTTCCGGCCTCCCGGCGTTCTGGCATGTCGCCGAATGGTGGAATCAGCCGATCGTCTATCAGAAGGCGGTCGTCTGGACCGTGCTGCTGGAAGTCGTCGGTCTCGCCGGTTCGTGGGGGCCGTTGGCCGGCAAGGTGAAACCGATGACCGGTGGCATCCTGTTCTGGGCCCGGCCCGGTACCATCCGGCAACGCCCGTGGGCATGGGTGCCCGGCACCGGCGGTGATCGCCGCACCTGGTTCGACGTCACCCTGTATCTGGCCCTGCTGGCGAGTCTGGTGCTCGCGCTGGCTCTGCCCGGCGCGCACAGTGATTCGCTCGCGGCGGTTGTGCCGGACAACGCGTCCGGGCTCATCGCTCCCGCCGTGCTGCTCGCGCCGATCGTGCTGCTGATTCTCAACGGATTGCGCGACAAGGTCGTCTTCCTCGGCGCCCGCGGCGAGCAGTACCTACCAGCGCTGATCGCGTTCACGGTGTTCCCGTTCGTGAATATGATCGTCGCGTTGAAACTGCTGATCGTGGTCGTCTGGGTGGGCGCCGGATTCTCCAAACTCGGCAAGCATTTCTCCAACGTGGTGCCGCCGATGGTGTCCAACAGCCCGTCGGTGCCGTTCAAGTCGGTGAAACGCGCGCACTACAAGGACTTCCCGCGCGATATGCGTCCGTCCGGCATCGCGCATTTCATGGCCCACGTCAACGGCACCTGTGTGGAGATGCTGGTTCCGCTGGTGCTGCTGTTCTCCACGAACAAGTGGGTGACGCTGATCGCGGTGCTGATCATGGTGATCTTCCACCTCTTCATCGTGTCCACCTTCCCGCTGGCCGTGCCGCTGGAATGGAACGTGCTGTTCGCCTATGCCACCGTTTTCCTGTTTCTCGGATTCCCGGCCCGGAACGGATACGCCGTGTGGGACATGTCGCCGGTGTGGCTGGTCGTCCCGGTGGTCGCCGCGCTGCTGTTCTTCCCGGTGCTCGGCAACCTGCGGCCCGACAAGGTGTCGTTCCTGCCGTCGATGCGGCAGTACGCGGGCAACTGGGCCTCGGCGGTGTGGACGTTCACCCCGGGCGCCGAGGAGAAGCTGAACCGGGTGACCCGCTCGGCCGGCAATCAGATCGATCAGTTCATCGAATTCGGTTACGAACCGCAGTGGGCGGAGATCACCCTGCAGAAGACGATCGCCTGGCGCACCCTGCACAGCCAGGGCCGCGGCCTGTTCTCGCTGCTGATCGCGCGGCTGCCCGATATCGATTCGCGCACGGTCCGGGAGGGGGAGTTCCTCTGCAACTCGATCGTGGGGTTCAATTTCGGTGACGGCCACTTCCACGACGAGGAGATGATCCACGCGGTGCAGGACGAGGCTCGCTTCGAACCCGGCGAATGTGTGATCGCCTGGGTGGAATCGGAGGCGTTCGGCAGCGGCGTGCAGCACTACAAGCTGATCGACGCCGCGCTGGGCGTGATCGAACGCGGCACCTGGCGGGTCGCGGACGCGGTCGCCGAGCAGCCCTGGCTGCCGAACGGGCCGATTCCCCTGCAGCCCACCTGGACTCGTGCCGCCGCAGCGCGGATCGAACCCACGCAGGACGATTTCGGAGTGGTGGCGTGACAACCGCACTGGTGGTCGGCGGCGGGCCCAACGGGCTCGCCGCCGCCGTCGCCCTCGCCTCCGAAGGCGTCGAGGTCACCGTGCTCGAGGCGGCCGAGCGGATCGGCGGCGGCACGCGCAGCGGCGAGGCGATCGTTCCCGGTCTGCTGCACGACCACTGCTCGGCCATCCACCCGATGGCCGTCGGATCCCCGTTCCTGACGAGCCTGGGCCTGGACCGCTACGGGCTCACCTGGCGGCTGGCCGAGATCGACTGTGTGCATCCGCTCGACGACGGCAGCGCCGGCGTGCTGTACCGCTCGGTCGAGCAGACCGCGGCCGCGCTCGGTCGCGACGGCTCGCGCTGGCGCCTGGCATTCGAACGCCCGGTGCGGCGATACGACGCGCTGAGCGAGGACATCATGCGCCCGCTGCTGCGCCTGCCGCACCATCCCTTGACGCTGGCCCGGTTCGGGATGCCGACGCTGTTACCCGGATCCACCTTTGCCCGGTTGTTCCGGACCGAGCAGGCGCGAGCGTTGTTCGGAGGTGTTGCGGCGCATGCCTTCCGGCCGTTGCATCAGCCACTCACCTCGGCCATCGGACTCGGAATCCTCACGGCCGGGCATCGGCACGGCTGGGCGGTCGCCGCCGGCGGATCGCAGGCGATCAGCGATGCGATGGCGGCGCTGCTGACGGAGCTGGGCGGAAAGATCGAGACCGGAGTGCGGATCGAGTCGGCCGCACAGCTGGCCCCGGCCGACATCACTATCTTCGACCTGGCGCCCGACGCCGTCGGCCGCATTCTCGGGGACCGGCTGCCGGGCCGAGTCCGTAACGCGTTCGGCCGCTTCCGTCGCGGCCCCGGCGCCTTCAAGGTGGATTTCGCGGTGGCGGACGGAGTGCCGTGGACCGATCCCCGGGCCCGCCGTGCCGGAACCGTCCACCTCGCCGGGACCTACGGTGAGCTGGCCGCGACCGAACGCGAGATCCATGCCGGTCGCATGCCCGAGCGTCCGTTCGTCCTGGTCGGCCAGCAGTACCTGGCCGATCCGCAGCGCTCGGTGGGCAATGTGCACCCGGTGTGGAGTTATGCGCACGTCCCCAACGGCTTCACCGGCGACGCGACCGAGGCGATCATCGCGCAGATCGAGCGGTTCGCGCCCGGGTTCCGGGAACGTATTGTGGGACAGGCGGTTCGCTCGACGACGGAGATGGCCGTTTACAACCCGAACTACGCGGGCGGCGACATCATGACCGGCGCCAAGGACATTCGCCAGCTGATGTTCGGACCGCGAACCACGTTGTCCCCCTACAGCCTCGGTGTTCCCGGCATGTACATCTGTTCGGCGGCAACCCCACCCGGGCCGGGGGCACACGGAATGTGCGGCGCCAATGCGGCACAGCTCGCACTCGCCGAGTGGAGGCGCGGGTAGGGGTCGAGGCACCTCGGTGCGCAAGCCCTGTCCGATCACTTCAACACGTTGACCGCCCGCGCGATGACCAGGGCCGCGGTGATCAGCGATAGCGCGGATTCGGCCATCATCAGCGTCTTGGCCCAGCGCGTCATCGGCATCACATCGGTGGGGCTGAAGGCGGTGGCGTTGGTGAACGACAGGTAGAGGTAGTCGAGGAATTCCGGTTCCCAGTCGGCGGGCGCCAGGTCGCGGTTCTGCATCTGCACGAACAGAAAGTCCGGGAGCGGTTCACGGGCGTGCGCCCGGGCAGCCGGCCCGCCGCGATCGAATTCCCAATACCAGAGCGCGAATACGGTGACATTGGTCAGCCAGATCGCCGCGCCGGAACCGAGCAGCACCGGGGGATCGTTGCTGAGGGTGCCGTCGATGAGCCCGGCGACGAGCCGGAACACCGACCATGCGGTGGCGATCCCCAGCAGCGCCGACATCGCCAGGCCACACCACCGCAGCCAGATCTCCTCCCGGTCGAGCCGCACCGGGCTGCTCACCACCAGCACGATGAGCAGCAGCACCTCGAGCAGCGGCAGCAGCCAGATCGGCCGCAGCTGGAAATGATGTGGCAGCAGCAGCTGCAACACGATGATGCCCACCATCGCCGCCGTCGCCGCCCACCGCGATTCGCCCGCGGTGCGCCGTTTCCACGCCGGGATCTCGTCGCCGTTGGAGCTGTCGTTTCCGGAGCCGCTCACCCGAGCAGTATTGCCCGCGCAGGGACGGCATGCACGCAGGAACGCGGGCCAGTCAGGGCGGGGGCGACCCTAAGATGGGGAACCAAGGCGTGTATGTCGGCTCGCAGGAGGCACGGTGATGACTGTGGTTCGCAAGATGGTTCTGGGCGGCGCGATTGCCGTGCTGCTGGGCTCGGGCACCGGGGCGGCGGCCGCGGAGACGGTTCCGTTTCAGATCAACCCCGCGCCGTACGGTAATCCGAACGGCAGCGTCGATTCGCTACCCGCCCGCTGTGTGGCCATCACCGGTGCACGAGCGGGGGAAATCACCATCACCGGCGCGAACGACCGTGGGTGGGGCTGCTATTCGGCGCCGGTGCGATGGCTGAACCTCGCCACGGGCGCATCCGGCGAAGCGCATCTTTCCGACGGCCTCAACGGGATTCCGCCGGCCGTCACGGTCGCGACCGGGAGCGGACCCGTCGTCGCCATCGTTCTCACCGGCGGCGTGTACACGCCCGGCTTCGTCTCCGTGCAGGTGCCGTAACCGACGGCCGGCTCACAGCGCGCGGGGTCGTGGTGGCAGGGGTACGAAGGCCGAAACCCTGTGCACCACATCCCGATACGCGGGACGCCGCTGGAGACTGCGCTGTTCCATCATCGGAATGCTGACACCGACGAACATCGCGACCATCGTCACCACACCCGCGAGAACCCACCAGCTGCCGGGGGCCGCGGCCAGACCGAACAGGCCGAACGAGAGCCAGACGCCGCACTCACCGAAATAGTTCGGATGCCGCGACCACGCCCACACCCCGCGGTCCATGACCTGGCCGGGAGATTTGGTGGCGGCGAAGCGATGCATCTGCAGGTCGGCGACGGTTTCCAGCGCCACCGCACCCGCACCGATCACGAACGCGACGACGTCGAGCACGCCGAACGGTTCGCCGGCGCGCGTCGCCACCACGTACACCGGGATCATCCCGGCGAACACCTGCAGCGTCGGAAAGACGTGAATGCCGAACAGATCCGCGACGAAGGCGAATCTGCCCGCGCGTTCGCGCACCATCGGATAGCGCCAATCCTCGTGGTGCATACCGGGAAAGGTGGTCACCCAGTTGGCGGTGAGCCGCACCGCCCACACCAGCATGACGGCCATCAGCAGCCACCAGCGCGCGGGATCGGACGGCTCGTCGCCGCGGATCCACCAGTAGAAGGCCAGCAGCGGCGGGATCACGCTCCAGTACGGGTCGTAGAAGCTGGAATTCTCGTAGATCCGGCTGAAGACGAAGACCACGACCGTCGCGATCAGAT
>NZ_BAFQ01000023.1 GCF_000308375.1 Nocardia aobensis NBRC 100429
GATCCGGCGTAGTCTGCGTCCGCTCGGCGAGGTCGAGTACACTGCCGCGGCCATCGCGGGCGGGGATCTGCATCGGCGAGTTCCGGTGCAGGGCACCAACACCGAGGTCGATCGGCTCTCACAGTCGCTCAACGGCATGCTGTCCCAGATTCAGAGCGCCTTCGCCGCGACCGAGGCATCCGAGGAATCCGCGCGGCGTTCGGAGGCCCGGATGCGGCGGTTCGTCGCCGACGCCAGCCACGAACTGCGGACCCCGCTGACCACGATCAAGGGTTTCGCGGAGTTGTATCGGCAAGGGGCGCTGGCGGATCCGGCCCTGTTCATGGATCGGATCGAACGCGAATCCAAGCGGATGAGCCTGCTCGTGGAGGACCTGCTGATGCTGGCTCGCCTCGATGCGCAGCGCCCGGTGGAACGCCGGCCGGTGGATCTGCTCGCACTGGCCAGCGATGCGGTGCACAACGCCCGGGCCGTCGACGCGGCGCAGCGGTCCGAGGAGCCACGCCGACCTATCGACCTCGACGTACGCCCGGGGACAGGGACTTTGGAGGTGCGCGGCGACGAAGCGCGGTTGCGTCAGGTACTGGGTAATCTGGTCAACAACGCGCTGATCCACACCCCGCCCGACGCGGCGGTCACCGTCGCGCTGACACCCGGGCCGGACGAGGTCGTCATCGAGGTCGCCGACACCGGACCGGGGCTGCCCGCCGAGGACGCCGAGCGCATCTTCGAGCGCTTCTACCGCACCGACACCTCGCGTAGCCGAGACAGTGGTGGCACCGGACTGGGGCTGGCGATCGTGCAGGCGCTGGTCGCCGCGCACGGCGGCACGGTCTCGGTGCGCAGCGAGGTCGGAAAGGGCACCATTTTCGCCGTGCGCCTGCCTCGGTCATTGCCGCAATGACCGAGGCAGGCGGATTCGGGTAGCCACCTGCCCGGTCGTCTGTTCAGGGCCCGCCTCTCCTGCGAATCGCATCCAGCGGAGTCGCTGCCGACCGACCGCTCGGAACGATCCGTGGTCCGATTTGCGTCGGACTCTGCAGTGAACGGGAGATGCCGAGTAGGGAATTTCAGTGGACGTTCAATGTGCGTTTTGCGGAATGATGGGAACGCAGGCGTTTCACTAAAATTGGCTGCAGGATGCTCTCTTTCGCCTCTCGGCACAGCATAGGCTTCGTCAAGGTATCGGTAATGGCGCCCGCCGTCCCCGTGGTTGCTATCGGCATCGGACTGGGTTAATCTGGTCGTGCCCGACGGGGGATGTCGAGGCGGGGACAGGGGGTCTATTGGATAGATCGTATTTCTCGTGTCTGTCTGCGGGCGGGAGCGCGGTATTGCAAAGAGGCTTTCGGACCTCCGCCGTCGGCGCTATGTATACGATCTGGGCAGCTCAGAGCGCTATGTGACGCACAGCGTAGCGAGAGGTCGGCGGAGCGGTTATCGTCCGCGCCGTTCATTGTCGAACGCCTGGGTGGACTGTTTCATCGGGCGTGAGTCCGTATTTGTTTCTTATTGATGGAGGCGTTATGGTCGGCAAACTTATTTCGACTGTGATGATAGCGGCTACGATATCGATCGGAGCAACCGCTGTTGCATCGGCAGACGATGGCAAATACTATGGGCCGTATCCGGACTTCCAATCCTGCAATTTCGACGCCGGGGCCTCGGGAGCAAGTGGCGGCGCATGCATTTATTACACGGACAAGTCTGGCGGTCCTGGCTTCTACTTCTGGCTCGACCATTGAGATGACGTAATCAGGCATCTGCTCGTGGAGTGGTCCGGTCAATGGCTTCCACTTCACGAGCAGATGCGTCTCAAAGCCACTTAACCGCTACGAGGCTGCGGTTCGAACAAGTCGCGCGCTCAGGAGTGATTCAGGCGGGGACGTTCGCGCCGTAACCGAGATCGCGCAGCGCCTGCTTGATCTTGTCCTGCGCCTCGTCCAGCGATTCCGCGCTCGGATCGGTGTCCGCGCCGGAGATGTTGAAATCGCCCAGTTCGAACGCCGGGAAGACGTGCACGTGCAGATGCGGCACCTCCAGCCCGGCGATCAGCAGGCCCGCCCGCGGCGCATCCCACGCCTTGCGCACCGCCTGGCCGATCTTCTGGGCGACCTCGTTGAGCCGCGCGAACGTGGCGGGATCCAGATCCTGCCACTGGTCGATCTCCTTGCGAGGAACCACGAGTGTATGACCCTGGGTGACCGGGGCGATGGTCAGGAAGGCGACGAATTCCTCGTCCTCCCACACGAACCGCCCCGGCAGCTGTCCGGCAATGATCGCGCTGAATACAGATGGCATGGGTTTCATAGTGCCCCGCCCGGGCGGGCGGCGGTGGCCGGGGCGGCCGGCTGTCCTCCCGGTACCCGCATCTGCTGTTCACCCGCGTCCCCTAAGCTGTCACGCGTGCGCGTACTCGTCATCGGATCCGGAGCCCGTGAACACGCCCTGGTGGAAGCCCTGCGGCGGGATCCCGGGGTCACCGCGATCGCGGTCGCGCCCGGTAATCCGGGGATCGGCCAGGTCGCCGAGGTGCGGGCGGTCGATCCGGCCAGTGCGGAGGCCGTCGTGGGCCTGGCCCGCGATTTCGCCGCCGATCTGGTGGTGATCGGTCCCGAGGTGCCGCTGGTGCTCGGTATCGCCGACGCGGTCCGGGCGGCGGGGATCGCCTGTTTCGGCCCGTCGGCCGCCGCCGCGCGGATCGAGGGATCGAAGGCCTTCGCCAAGGATGTGATGGCCGCGGCCGGGGTGCGCACCGCGCACAGTGAGGTCGTCGATCATCCGGGCGAACTCGACGCCGCGCTGGATCGCTTCGGGCCGACCTGGGTCGTCAAGGACGACGGGCTGGCCGCGGGGAAGGGCGTGGTGGTCACCGCCGACCGGTCGGCGGCTCGTGATCACGGTGCCGAACTGCTCGAACAGGGTCATCCGGTGCTGCTGGAATCGTTCCTCGACGGTCCCGAGGTCTCGCTGTTCTGCCTGGTCGACGGTGAGACCGTGGTGCCGCTGCTGCCCGCTCAGGATCACAAGCGCGTCGGCGACGGCGACACCGGTCCCAACACCGGCGGCATGGGCGCCTACACCCCGCTGCCGTGGCTGCCCCCGGAGACCGTCACCGAAATCGTCGACGACGTGGTGAAACCCGTTGCCGCCGAAATGGTTCGGCGTGGCGTCCCGTTCTCCGGACTGCTGTACGCGGGCCTCGCGATCGGCCAGGCCGGTCCCGCGGTCGTCGAATTCAACTGCCGCTTCGGTGATCCCGAGACCCAGGCCGTGCTCGCCCTGCTCGACAGTCCGCTCGGCGCGCTGCTGCACGCCACCGCGACCGGAACACTGGCGCAGGCGCAGCCGCCGGTCTGGAAGGACGGCGCGGCGATCACGGTGGTGCTGGCGGCGGAGAACTACCCGGGCCGTCCCCGCACCGGCGACGTCATCTCCGGCACCGAGAGCGCGCCGGCCGCGGGCTCGAATGCCGAAGTGCTGCATGCCGGTACGTCGCTGCGCGCGGACGGCGCGCTGCTGTCGGCCGGCGGTCGTGTGCTGAATGTCGTTGCGACGGGCGGTGATCTGACCGAGGCCCGGGCGAACGCCTACGAGCGCATCGCGGGAATCAAGTTGCCCGGTAGCCACTTCCGCACCGATATCGGCCTCGCCGCCGTGGAGGACCGGATCTCGCTGCCCACGCGGGTGTAGTCGTAACGGTGGTCCGGGTCAGCCGACCTGGATGCCGTGCATGGCCAGCCACGGCTGCGGGTCCACGTGCTGTCCGCCGATGAGGATTTCGAAGTGCAGGTGCGGGCCGGTGGAATCGCCGCGGTTGCCGATGCGGGCGATCTGCTGACCGGCGCGCACCCGCTCGCCGACCGAGACCGAGAAGTCGTACATGTGGCCGTACACCGAGATGGTGCCGTCGTCGTGGCGGATGCGTACCCACAGTCCGAAGCCCTGCGCCGGCCCGGCGTCGATGACGGTGCCGTCGGCGACGGCGTAGATCGGTGAGCCGATGGGCGCGGCGATATCGATCCCGTAGTGGAAGGTGCCCCACCGGCCGCCGTACCCGGAGGTGAAGACCCCGCGCGCGGGTAGCGCGAAACCGCCGATGCCCGGGGCGATTCCGCCCGGAGCGATGCCGCCGGGAATCGTGGTGGCGGGTCCGGGCAGCCACGGTTGCGGCGTCCCGGCGACCGCCGCGGCGGCCTCGGCCTTCGCGCGGTCGAGGGTGGCTCGCGAGGCCGCGGCCACCACCTGCGCCTCGCGCATGCGCTCCCCGTTGTCGATGGCGGCCAGATAGCGCTTGCTGGTTTCGGGTTCGGCCTGCACCTGCAGCGGGTAGGCGACCGCGATACGTTGTGCCGCACCGGGTTTCGGTGTCGACTCGATCGGCTGCGGCGCCACGGTGTCGGCGGCGGCGAACAGTCCGACCACGACCATTCCGATCACCAGCACCCGATGGTCGCCGACCCAGCCGCGCAGCCGGGGCCACAGGGTCTCGGCTTCCTCGCGCCAGTCCCGATTCCGCAGCGCACGGCGCCACCGCCGCGACCGCCCGCGCCATTCGACCACCGCGGCCTGCCCCTGTTCGCGTGAGCGACGGGCCGAGGACCGTATCCGGCCGGCGATCGAGGGGCGGTCGCGGCGCAGCGTCGTTCGCCAGTCGGGGCGGATCACGGTCCAACCCCCCTGGTACGACTTCGCGCGGCGTGCCTGGTCAGGCATTCTGCCGACGATAACAGGGGCTCGCCCGGACGCGCAGGCAGGCGCGGCGGCGCACAGCAACGTCTCAGGCACCCGGCGCCGAGGACTACGCTGCGCGCCGGCCGGCGGACGCGGTGTTCTACCGTCGTCTGGTGCGCAGTGAATCCCGGCGGTCCACCGTTCCGACCTTCTATGTCATGGATGTCTGGAAGGCCGCGGCCGAACGCGCCCGCACCCACGGCGATGTGCTGGTCCTGGCGGCCGGTCAGCCCTCCACACCCGCCCCGGTGCCGGTGCGGCGCGCCACCCGGGTGGCCCTCGACGCCGAATTACTCGGCTACACCGAGACTTTCGGCATACCGGAACTGCGCAGCGCCATCGCGGCTCATCACCGCGACACCTACGGCGTCGAGGTCGAGGCCGACGACGTGGTGATCACGACCGGCTCCTCGGGCGCGTTCACGCTGATCTTCCTGGCCGCATTCGATGCCGGTGACACCGTCGTGGTCGCTCGCCCCGGTTATCCGGCCTACCGCAATACCCTGACGGCACTGGGCTGCCGGGTGATCGAACTGGACTGCGGGCCCCGGACCCGGTTCCAGCCGACGGTGGCGATGCTGGAGGAGCTGCCCGAACCGCCCGCCGGTGTGATCGTGGCCAGCCCGGCGAATCCGACCGGCACCATGATCGCCCCCGACGAGCTGGCGGCGCTGGCCCGCTGGTGCGACGACCACGGCACGCTGCTGATCTCCGACGAGATCTATCACGGCATCGCGTATTCCGGAGACGACGGCGATACCGAACCGGTGAGCTCGGCCTGGGAGACCTCGCGGGAATCGGTGGTGATCGGGTCGGTGTCGAAGTATTTCTCGATGACGGGCTGGCGGCTGGGCTGGATGCTGGCGCCCGCGCGGCTGCGCCCGGCGCTGCAGCGGCTGGCCTCCAATATGACCGTGTGCCCGCCGGCGATCTCGCAATTCGCGGCGGCGCACGCGTTCGGCGCGGAGGCGAAATCCGAACTCGACGGACACGTCCGCCGCTATGCCCGCAACCGGGCGCTACTGCTCGAGGGGCTGCCCGCGCTCGGGATCACCGATCTGGCGCCCGCCGACGGCGCCTTCTACGCCTACGCCGATATCGGTCACCTGAGCGAGGATTCGACGCGCTGGTGCGCGGATCTGTTGGCGCACACGGGTGTCGCCCTCGCCCCCGGAATCGATTTCGACACCCGTAACGGACACCGCACGGTCCGCTTCTCCTTCGCCGGCGCGACCGCGGATATCGAGGAGGCACTCGTGCGACTGGGCCGATATCTGAGCTGACGCACAGACTTTCCGTACCGGCCCACCGGAGCGCGTGGATGCGGTACAAATGATTCGGGTTGTGATTTCAACCCTTGCTATTTCGAACCGGTCCCGGCTGTCCGCTCGGACCGGATCCCGGAAATTTGCGCGGTCCCATGGTCGATTGCACAGCAACGATTCGGCCGGGATTGCACAGACGCACAGATTTGCACAGATCGCACCGATTTGGCACGGATGAACCGATGATGACTGGCACGATGACACGGTGATCACCGCGACGACCCCGAAAGGCGAAAGGCGTCGCCAAGCGTTGGTTGCGGCTGCCGCGGAGTTGCTACTCGAAGGCGGCTTCGATGCCGTGCGCCACCGTTCGGTGGCGACGCGCGCGGACCTGCCCCTGGCATCCACGACCTACTATTTCGAATCGCTCGAAGATCTGATCGCGCGCGCGGTCGAGTTCAGCGGCAATGCCGAACTGGAGTCGATGCGCCGCCGGATCGGCGAGGTCACCCACCGCAAGCGCGGCGCCGAGGCGACCGTCGATCTGGTCGTGGATCTGATGGTCGGCACCGACGGACCCGACGAATTCGCGCGCGGGCGGCTGATCGCCCGTTACGAGCGCTCGGTGGCCTCGGCCCGGCATCCGGAACTGCGCGAGGTGCAGCTGCGGTTGCGCGCCCAGCTCGAGGACCTGCTGGCCGATGTGCTGCGCCGATCCGACCGCATGGTGCGCACCGATCAGTTGCGCCGGCTGGTGGCGGTGGTCGACGGGGCGGTGGTCGCCGCGCTGGCCGAATCCGATCCGCAACCGCGCCGCACCGCCCGCGGCGCGCTACTGGAACTGATCGATGTGATCGCGCCGCCGGTGCCGCAACCGCTGATGGCGCCGCAGACCGTGCCGTCGGCAGCGGCACAGCATCTGCCCGCGGCCATGCCCCAGCAACCGAGCAGGCATCGAACACTAGACTGACTGTTCGTGAGTCTTGTCCCGAACGTCCTCGCCACCCGGTACGCGAGCCCGCAACTGGTGCAGTTGTGGTCGCCCGAGAACAAGATCGTGCTGGAGCGCCGGCTGTGGCTCGAGGTGCTGCGGGCCCAGACCGAACTCGGCGCCGCCGGTACCGAGGCGGTCACCGCCGAGGTTCTCGAGGATTACGAGCGGGTGCTGGGCGAGGTCGATCTGGCCTCGATCGCCGAGCGCGAGCGGATCACCCGCCACGATGTGAAGGCGCGCATCGAGGAATTCAACGCCCTCGCCGGTCATGAGCAGATCCACAAGGGCATGACCAGCCGGGATCTGACCGAGAACGTCGAACAGTTGCAGATCCGGCTCTCGCTGGAACACGTCTACGAACACGGTGTCGCGGTCGCCGCCCGGCTGGCCGAGCGGGCCGCCGAGTATCAGGCGCTGGTGATGGCCGGTCGATCGCACAACGTGGCGGCGCAGGCCACCACGCTGGGCAAGCGGTTCGCGAGTGCGGCCGACGAGGTGCTGATCGCATTGCGCCGGGTGGGCGAGCTGATCGACCGGTATCCGCTGCGCGGGATCAAGGGCCCGATGGGCACCGCCCAGGACATGCTCGATCTGTTCGACGGCGACGCCGCCAAACTCGCCGAGCTGGAGCAGAAGGTCGCCCGGCATCTGGGCTTCGCGACCGTGCTCACCAGCGTCGGCCAGGTCTACCCCCGCTCACTGGACCACGACGTGATCTCCGCGCTGGTCCACTTGGGCGCGGGCCCTTCGTCGTTCGCGCACACCGTGCGCCTGATGGCCGGCCACGAACTGGTCACCGAGGGTTTCCAGCCCGGCCAGGTCGGCAGTTCGGCGATGCCGCACAAGATGAACACCCGCTCGTGCGAGCGCGTCAACGGTCTGCAGGTGGTGCTGCGCGGCTACGGCTCGATGGCGGCCGAACTGGCGGGCGCGCAATGGAACGAGGGCGATGTGTTCTGTTCCGTGGTGCGCCGGGTCGCGCTGCCGGATGCCTTCTTCGCCATCGACGGCATGATGGAGACCTTCCTGACCGTCCTCGCCGAATTCGGTGCCTATCCGGCCGTGATCGAGCGCGAACTCAACCGCTACCTGCCCTTCCTGGCCACCACCCGCATCCTGATGGCGGCCGTACGGGCCGGGGTCGGGCGCGAGAGTGCGCACGAGGTCATCAAGGAGCATGCGGTCGCGGTCGCGCTGGCCATGCGGGAGCAGGGTCGCGAACCGGATCTGCTGGACCGCCTCGCGGCCGACGACCGGATGCCGCTGGACCGCGCCGGGCTGGAGGCCGCCCTGGCGGACCGGACCGCGTTCATCGGCGCCGCCGAGGCGCAGGTGAGCGATGTGGTGGCCCAGGCGCAGAAGCTGATCGACGCGCATCCGGAGGCCGCCCGCTACACCCCCTCGCCGATTCTGTAACCGCCACCGGCCCGATGGTCGCGGCACCGAATCCGCCCGGCGCCGCCGTGCGCGCGGTGGTGTCGCGCGTGCTCGGTGCGGTGGTCTCGCGCGTGCTCGGTGCCGTGCGAATGGTGCGGCGGCGCAGGCGAAATCGCCGACTAGGGTTGCCGGATATGGACCCCTATACGATTTTCGCCGATATCGTCGCCGGGCGGGCGCCCTCGTCCAAGGTCTACGAGGACGACGACGTTCTCGCCTTCATGGACATCCGTCCCATGACGCCCGGTCATCTGCTGGTGATTCCGAAGGTGCCGGCGCGCAGCCTGGCCGAACTCGATCCGGTGATCGGCGGCAAGCTCTTTCAGGTCGCGCAGCGCCTGGCGGCCGCGCTGCGGGAGTCCGAGGTGCGCTGCGACGGGGTGAATCTCTTTCTCGCGGACGGTGTTACGGCCGGGCAGGAGGTCTTCCACGTCCATCTGCACGTCATTCCGCGCACGCCCGGCGACGGCTTCGGGCTGCGCAATCGAGCGACGACCCCGCCGCGTGCGGACCTGGACTATCTGGCCGCATCGATCCGGGGTGCGGCCGGGCGGGCGCAACCGAATGCGGCGGGCGGACAGGACGGAAAGTGGTGGCTCACCTGAGTCGTGGTGCGGACCGGGCGGTTTGCTGAGGAAACGCCATGAGGTCGAAAGCTCCGCACGGCACCACAGTGTGCGTTACTTTAAGTAGCAGTTGTGGTGGGTCGACGGAGGTGGGGAGATGCGGCGTTCACTCGTTGCTGCGGTTGTGCTGACAGTCGGGCTGGGCGTCTTCGGTCCCTGGATGGGCCCACAGCCACGCGCATCGGCGGCGCGGGTGGTCGGAGAAAACGATATGAGCCCGACCCGGACGGCGCTGTTCATCGACTCGCCAGCCATGGGACGCACCATTCAGGTCCAGGTCCTGCATCCGGCCGGCGGGGGTGCGCGGCCCTCGTACTATCTGCTCGACGGGCTCGATCCCGGTGTGCAGCAGAGCACCTGGACCAACGCCACGGATGCCGAACCCTTCTTCCACGGTAAGAACGTCAATGTCGTCCTGCCGATCGGCGGGCAGGCGAGCTACTACACCGACTGGCAGCGCGACGATCCGCATTTCGGCCGCTACCGGTGGGAGACGTTCCTGACGCGCGAACTTCCGCCGATCATCGACGCCACCTTCTCCGGCAACGGCGTGAACGCGATCGGCGGCCTGTCGATGGGCGGAATCGCGGCGTTCGTTCTGGCCGTTCGCCATCCGGAGCTGTACGAGGCGGTGGCGGGCTACAGTGCGTGCCCGGATCTGGGTATCGCGCAGGGGGCGATCATGTTCTCGATCGCCAACCGCGGCGGCAATCCGTTCGATATGTGGGGTGCGCCGGGAAGTCCGGAGTGGGGTGCCCACGATCCGGCGCTGCTGGCGGATCGGCTGCGCGGCAAGACTCTCTACCTGTCCACCGGCACCGGTATCCCCGGTCCGCACGAGACCGAGATCAAACCGCAGCTGCCGGAGAACATCGTCCTGGGCGGGCCGATCGAGGCCGGCGTGGACGTCTGTGTCACCGCCTTCGAACAGCGACTGCGCGGTATGCGAATTCCGGCCCGGGTCGATCACAGCCCGGTCGGGACACATTCGTGGTCGTACTGGCAGGACTATCTGCACGCGTCCTGGCCGACCGTCGGCGCGGCGATCGGAGCCTGATCGCCGGCTGTCCGATCGGCGCGGGCCCGGGACGGCCCGCGCGACCGGATTCCCTCAGGGCTCGGTTCAGTGCGGCTGGGCGCCCGGGCGGTTGAATTCGCCGTCCTTGGCGCCGGCGACGAAGGCCCGCCACTCGCCGGGAGTGAAGATCAGCGCCGGCCCATCCGGATTCTTGGCATCGCGCAGCCCGATATTGCCGCTGGCCAGGAAAGCCACCTCGACACCGCCCTCCCCGTCGCCGCTGCGCTGCCAGACCGCCCCGGGCTCGATCTCGCGATTCTTCGCTTCCAACCTGTGCTCCTGCATCGATGTGATCGCCCGCCGGAATCCGCCGGGCGCTGCCGTCCCCGAGCGTAGGCGGTCGCAAGCCGCCGCACCGGCGTCGTTTCCGAATCCGCGCGTACGGGCATGGCCGGAATCACACCGATATGCCGACCTGCGGAATGTGGCATTCGTCCACCCGTCCCGGCAACACCGCTGGTTTACGCCGCAACCTGATCGGAAACCCCATGCACTGTGGCAGTTGGATGGCGTCGACTGGTCAAGAGACCGAGAGGGCGTGCCCTGCCGCACTGAAGGGACGACAAGGATGGAGCACCGCATGGCACCCGTCTTCGACAGTTGCGCGGTGGTGCCCCGGCACCTCACCGTCGAGCAGGCACACAACATCCTGCACAGTCACAGCAGCTGTCCCACCGACCAATGCCCGCGCCGCAAAGCCGCACTGTTCTTCCTGATGGAATCTCGTCGTTCGGCCCGCGGCAACGGGCGTGACCTGCGTCGGCCTGCACCGCGGACCACCGGCCTGGGGTAGCGCGGACCGAGTTCGCGCCCCCGTGCTCGCCGATCTGCTCGTGTCGGCGGGCGTGGGGGTGCGCGCCCGGACCGGGCCACCGCGATTACGGTGGTCACCATGGCTCTCGACAGTGGTACCGGAACCATCCAGAACGCCGGCGACGACGCGGCGGCGGTAACCCCGCCGGTGGCCAAGAAGGTCCCGGCCGAACGCACCCATCACGGTGACACCTTCGTCGATTTCTACGAATGGCTGCGGGACAAGGACGATCCCGAGGTCATCGCCCATCTCGAGGCCGAGAACGCCTACACCGACGCCCAGACCGCCCACCTGGCCCCGCTGCGCGCGCGGATCTTCGACGAGATCAAATCGCGCACCCAGGAGACCGATATGTCGGTTCCGGCGCGGCTGGGCGACTACTGGTACTACTCGCGCAGTTTCGAAGGCAAGCAGTACGGCGTGCACTGCCGCTGCCCGATCGCCGACCGCGACGACTGGACTCCGCCGCAACTCGAGGTAGACATCGAGATCCCCGGCGAGGAGATTCTGCTCGACAGCAACGTGCTGGCCGAGGGGCACGACTTCTTCGCCCTGGGCGCCTATTCGATCAGCCACGACGGCACCCTGCTGGCCTATTCCACCGACACGGTCGGCGACGAGCGATATGTGCTGCGGTTCAAGGATCTCCGCAGCGGCGAACTGCTCGGCGACGAGATCCCCGGCACCGCGCCGGGGGCGACCTGGTCACTGGACGGAACCCACGTCTTCTACCAGACCGTCGACGAATCCTGGCGGCCCGACACCGTGTGGCGCCACCGCCTCGGCACCGCGAAGACCGACGACGTCACGGTGTTCCACGAGCCCGACGAGCGCTACTGGGTCAGCATCGGCGCCACCCGGTCCGAGAAGTACCTGATGATCTGGGTCGGGTCGAAGATCACCACCGAGGGCTGGATTCTCGAATCCGACGATCCGGAGGGCGAGTTCCGGGTGCTGCTGCCGCGCCGCGAGGGCGTGGAGTATTCGGCCGAACACGCGGTGATCGGCGGGCAGGACCGGCTGCTCATCCTGCACAACGATGTGGTCGACGGCGTGAAGGCCGAGAATTTCGTCCTCACCGAGGCCCCGGTGGACGATCCGGCGGCGATGACCATGCTCATCGGCCATCGCGACGATGTGCGGCTCGAGGACGTCGACTGCTTCCGCGATCACCTCGTGCTCTCGTATCGGCGCGAGGCGCTGCCGCGAGTCGCGGTGTGGCCGTTGACTTCCGAAGGCTACGGCGAACTGCGCGAACTGGAATTCGGTCTGGAACTGTTCTCCGCCGGCGTGGGCTCCAACCCGGAATGGGCGCAGCCGACGCTGCGGCTGGGCGTGACCTCGTTCATCACCCCGATGCAGGTCTTCGACTATGTGCCCGCCACCGGTGAGCTGATGCTGCGCAAGCAGCAGCAGGTACTCGGCGGCTACGACCCGGACGACTATGTGCAGCACCGGGATTGGGCGACCGCGGCGGACGGCACCCGGATTCCGATCTCGGTGGTGCGCCGCCGCGACAGTGAGGGTTCCGGTCCGAAACCGTTGCTGCTCTACGGATACGGCTCCTACGAGGCCAGTATCGACCCCGGTTTCTCGGTGTCGCGGCTGTCGCTGCTCGACCGCGGCATGGTGTTCGCGGTCGCCCATGTGCGCGGCGGTGGTGAGATGGGCCGGCTGTGGTACGAGAACGGCAAGACGCTCACCAAGAAGAACACCTTCACCGATTTCGTCTCCTGCGCCCGCCATCTCGTCGACACCGCCGTCACCACGCCGCAGGTGCTGGTGGCCGACGGTGGCAGTGCCGGTGGGCTGCTGATGGGCGCGGTGGCCAATCTGGCTCCCGAACTGTTCGCGGGCATCCTCGCCAACGTGCCGTTCGTGGATCCACTCACCTCGATCCTGGACCCGTCGCTGCCGCTGACGGTCATCGAATGGGACGAGTGGGGCAATCCGCTGGAGGATCCGCAGGTCTACGCCTATATGAAGTCCTATTCGCCGTACGAGAACGTGGCGGCCGTGGACTATCCGGCGATCCTGGCGATCACCAGCATCAACGACACCCGCGTGCTCTACGTCGAGCCCGCGAAGTGGGTCGCCGCGCTGCGGGCCACGAAAACCGGCGATGCCCAGCTCCTGCTGAAGACGGAGATGAGCGCCGGGCACGGTGGCGTCAGCGGCCGCTACGAGAAGTGGAAGGAAGTCGCCTTCGAATACGCCTGGGTGCTCGACCGGGTCGGTCTCGGCGAGGTCGGCTGAGGACAGGTTTCGGCCGGACCGTGCGGCCGGGTGCCCGCGCCGGGAATTCGTCGGGGCGTCACTTCGGCTGCACGGGGCCGACACCTGCCGCGCGCACAGTGGAGGCATGAGCGGCAACGACCGGGGGTTCGGGCAGCTGATCGTCTCGGTGTCGGGTATTCGCGACACCACACTGGACCAGGCTCGTGCCTTCGCGGCCGAGATGGACGGCCGCGGGGTACGGCTGTCGCTGCTGGTGGCGCCGCGGTTGAAGGGGAAATACCGGCTCACCGAGGATCCGCGCACCCAGCAGTGGCTGCGGGATCGGCGTGCCGCGGGCGACGCGATCGTGCTGCACGGCTACGACCAGGCCGCGACCAAACGTCGCCGCGCCGAATTCGCCGCGCTGCCCACCCACGAGGCGCGCCTGCGCCTGACCGCCGCCGATCGGGTGATGGAGCAGATCGGCCTGCGCACCCGGCTGTTCGCGGCACCGCGCTGGACGGCCTCCGAGGGCGCCGTCGCAGCCCTGCCCGAGGTCGGCTTCCGGCTGGCGCTGGGGTTGACCGCCATCCACGATCTGGAACGGGACACGACGCAACGCTGCTGGGTGCACGGCGTCGGTGAGGGTTTCCGGGCCGAACCGTGGTGGTGCCACGCACTGATCATGAGCGCGGCCCGCATCGCGCGGCGCGGCGGAACGCTGCGGCTGGCCGTCTCCGCCGCGCAACTGTCCCGGCCCGGACCGCACCAGGCCATGCTGGACGCGGTCGATCTGGCGTTGTTCCACGAAGCGGTTCCGGATGTCTACCGGTGGGAACCGTACGCCATGCCGCACGCGGCGTGAGCAGGCTCCATCTCAGCGGACGTCGGCCTGGTCCTCGCCGGCCGCGCGCCGCATGTCCTGCACTTCGGTGACGATCGCCTCGTCCGACACGACGGCGGTGGCGTCGTGGGTGAAGCCGCCCGCCTCCCTACGGGTGAGTGAGGTGGACAGCGGATGCTTCTTCAGCTGGTCGACGCAGCGGTCGATATCGGCCAGCAGCAGATCGGCCATATCGTGGGTGAAGCCGTGCCGGACGACCGCGCGCATGATCGTCTCGTCCTGCCGGTCGGCGGGGAGCGGATAGGCGGCGATCAGCCAGCCGCGCGAGCGCAGCCGTTCCGACAGGTCGTACAGATTGAAGCCGGGATCCTCGCGCAGCCGCCACGACACCGCGCTGATGCCCCGGGTGGGGGTGCCGTCGTGGATCGTCTCGAACATCCCCGTCTCGGTGAGTCCGTGGGCCAGATGTTCGGCGACGCGGTAGATCGCCGACTGCAGCCGGGTGTAACCCGTGCGGCCGAGCCGGATGAAGTCGTAGTACTGGGTGATCGCCTGGCCGCCGGGACGGGAGAAGTTCAGATTGAAGGTGGCCATACTGCCGCCGAGGTAGTCGACGTTGAACACGAGTTCGTCCGGGAGGTCGGCGGCCGTGCGCCAGAGCGCCCAGCCTGCGCCCAGCGGGGCCAGGCCGGTCTTGTGCCCGGAGGCGTTGATCGACTTCACCCGCGCCAGCCGGAAGTCCCACACCAGATCCGGCGCGGTGAACGGGGCGAGGAATCCACCGCTGGCGGCATCGACGTGCAGCGGGATGTCCAGGCCGGTGCGGTCCTCCAGATCGTCGAGGGCCGCGCTCATCGCGGCGACGTCCTCGAACAGTCCGGTGAAGGTCTGTCCCATCGTCGCGACGACCATGATCGTATTCGAATCACAGTGTGCGGCAATGTCATCCGGCTCCAGCGTGTACCAGTTCCCGCGCAGCGGCACCTGCCGGATCTCGACGTCGAAATATCGCGCGAACTTCTCCCAGCACACCTGCACCGGGCCGCAGACGAAATTGGGGATGCCCTGGCCGCCGTTCTTACGCCAGCGCGTCTTCGCGGCGAGCCCGCCGAGCATCGCCGCCTCACTGGACCCGGTGGTGGAGGTGCCGCGCGTCGAACCGGGATCGGGGCAGTGCCACAGGTCGGCCACCATGCGCACGCACCGGCGCTCGAGTTCGGCGGTCTGCGGATATTCGTCCTTGTCGACGATGTTCTTCGCCAGGCTCTGCGCCATCAGCCGCCGGGCATTGTCGTCGATCCAGGTGGTGCAGAAGGTGGCCAGATTCATCCGCGACACGCCGTCGAGCATCAGCTCGTCGTGCACGATCTGATAGGCCTCCGGGCCCGGCATCTCGCGGTGCGGAAAGTGGTGTTTGGGTGCGCCGCGATCCAGATCGGGCATCGCGAACAGGTCGTCGGATTCCGATGATGCAGACATCTCGTCCTCTCCGGTGGTCGGATCGCGGTCGAGCTCTCTCTCATCATGCCCCGCCGCGGTAGCGGGACGGTCGCGTACGCGAGGGACAAATCGGGCGAATTCCGGCCCGTGCCGCGCCCGGCGCCGATGCCGTCGATCCCGGAAGGGGGATAGGTTGGGTATATGACCGACGAATCTCGGACGGCGGCCCTGCGCGAACAGGTGCGCGCCTTGATGCCGCAGGCGAAAGCCGATCTGGCCCAGTTGGTTTCGTATCGGTCCGTGGCCGATGCCCGGCAGTTTCCGCCGGAGGAATGTCATCGGGCGGCGCGATGGGTCGCCGACGCCTTCGCCGACCTCGGTTTCACCGACGTCGGCCTGCACGAGACGCCCGACGGTAGCGAGGCCGTCGTGGCCCGGTATCCGGCTCCGCCCGGCGCTCCCACGGTGCTGCTGTACAGCCACTACGACGTGCAGCCGCCGGTGGACGAGGCCGCCTGGGAGACGCCGGTGTGGGAGCTCACCGAGCGCGACGGCCGCTGGTACGGGCGCGGCGCGGCCGACTGCAAGGGCAATATCGTCGTCCACCTGACCGCCCTGCGGGCGTTGCGGAACACGCTGGGGGACAAGGGTTATCCGGTCGGCATCACGCTGGTCTGCGAGGGCTCCGAGGAGCAGGGCACCGGCGGTCTGGAGGAATTCGTTCCGCGGCACGCGGACCTGCTGCGCGCCGACGCACTGCTGATCGGTGACTGCGGTAATTTCGCGGCGGGCGTCCCGACCTTCACCCAGACCCTGCGCGGAAACGTGAACGTGCTCGTCACCGTCGAAACCCTCTCCGGCCCTCTACATTCCGGCATGTTCGGCGGGGCCGCTCCGGATGCCGTCGCCGCCCTGATCCACCTACTCGCGACGCTGCGGGACGAACACGGGAACACCACGGTGGACGGGTTGGCGGCCGATCAGGTCTGGGACGGCGCGCAGTATCCGGTCGAGCAGTTCCGGGTCGACGCCGGCATCCTCGACGGGGTGCAGGTGCTGGGCAGCGGCAGTATCTCGGACATGCTCTGGGCGCGCCCGGCCCTGACCGTACTGGGCATCGATGTGCCGCCGGTGGTGGGATCGGCGGCGGCCGTCCAGCCGAGCGCGCGGGCCCGATTGAATCTGCGGATCCCGCCCGGCGTCGATCCGGCTCCGGCATTGAAAGCCCTTACCGCGCATCTGGAATCGCATACGCCATGGGGTGCGCGGGTGCGGGTCGAGACCGAGGGCACCGGTGCGCCGTTCCGGTCCGGGACCGGCGGCCCGGCGCGGCTGGCGATGGAGGACGCCTTCGCCGCCGCCTACGGCCGCACCGCCACCACGCAGGGGCAGGGCGGTTCGATTCCGCTGTGCAACGTCTTCGCCGAGACCTATCCCGACGCCGAGATCATGCTGCTCGGCGTCGAGGAGCCGAAATGCCTCATCCACGCCCCGAACGAGAGCGTCGATCCCAGCGAGATCGAGCACGTGGCGCTGGCGGAGGCATTGTTCCTGTCCTCGTATACGCGGTGAGGGGTTCGAGGACCGGAGGCGCCCGCTAGAAGGTCTTGTTGTCCTCCGGCTCGATGAGCGCGAATTCGGTGTCGGCCGGGCGCATTTCGGACAGGCGGCCGAAGTAGATGCCCTGTGCCTCCGGCGCGATGATGCCGTAGTGGATGGGGACGGCGGTGCGCGGCGCCACGGCGCGCAGATAGTCCACCGCCTCGCTGATCTTCATCCACGGCGCGACCGCCGGCACCGCCAACACTCCGACCGATACCGGCGGCACCCACAGCGAATCGCCCGGGTGGACGAACTGTGCCGGATCGTCGGCGGTGCCGAGCTGGAAGACGGTGTTGTCGACGACCGGCAGCTCCGGATGGATCACCGCGTGCTTGCCGCCGCCCCCGGTGATCTGCAGATCGCCGATGGTGACGATATTGCCCGCGTGTACGGCCTGCCACGGTTCACCGCGCTGCTGTGCGGTTTGCGGATCGCTGAGCAGGCGGGCGCTCGGATTCGCGTCGACCAGGGCCTCGATCCGGTTGGGATCGATGTGGTCGGGATGCTGATGGGTGATAGCGATCGCGTCGAGACCCGTGATGCCTTCGAAGCCGTGCGAGAAAGTGCCCGGATCGAACAGGATCTTCGTGCCGTTCAATTCGACGAGGACGCAGGAATGACCGAAGTGGGCGATGCGCATGGATTCACGCTATATCCCCCGGCCGCAGCGTGGGCCGAGGCGGGCAGCATGCGTAACCACGGAGGGCCGCACGGAGGCCGGCCGACAGGCGCTGTGACGTCCCTCGCAGGGGCCGCGGCCCGGCGCGGCGCCCGGGAGTAGCCCCGATTAAGCTGTTGTGGTAATCCCCCCACCAGCTTGAGGAGCAACGCGTGGCACGAGTTGTGGTCGAGGTGATGCCGAAGGCCGAGATCCTGGATCCCCAGGGTCAGGCCATTGCCGGCGCGCTCGGACGCCTGGGTTTCCCGGGTGTGTCGGATGTGCGGCAGGGCAAGCGGTTCGAGCTCGACATCGACGACAGCGTCAGCGATGCCGAGCTCGAGAAGATCGCCGAGGCCCTGCTCGCCAACACGGTGATCGAGGACTGGAAAGTGGTGCGGCTGCCGTGACCAGCTCTGCGCGAATCGGTGTCATCACCTTCCCCGGCACGCTCGACGACGTCGACGCGGCGCGCGCGGTCCGGCTGGCCGGCGCCGAAGCGGTGAGCCTGTGGCATGCCGACGCCGACCTCAAGGGTGTCGACGCGGTGGTGGTGCCGGGCGGATTCTCCTACGGCGACTATCTGCGCGCCGGTGCCATCGCCCGGTTCGCGCCCGTGATGGGCAAGGTCGTCGAGGCCGCCGGCAAAGGTATGCCGGTGCTGGGAATCTGCAACGGTTTCCAGGTGCTGTGCGAGGCCGGACTGCTGCCGGGCGCGCTGACCCGCAACGAGGGTCTGCACTTCGTCTGCCGGGATCAGTGGCTGCGGGTGGAGTCCACCGCGACCGCGTGGTCCTCGCGCTACGACGCGGGTGCGCAGATTCTGGTCCCGGTGAAGAACGCCGAGGGCCGCTACCAGGCCTCACAGGCCGTGCTCGACGAACTCGAGGGCGAGGGCCGGGTGGTCTTCCGCTATGTGGGCGGCAACCCCAACGGTTCGCAGCGCGATATCGCCGGTATCGCCTCGCCGAACGGTCGCGTCGTCGGTCTCATGCCGCACCCGGAACACGCCACCGAGCCGCTGACCGGGCCGAGTGACGACGGACTGGGAATCTTCCTGTCGGTCCTCGACAGCCTCGTCACCACGGCCTGATCGGGCCGGCGCTCAGGGAATCACGACCGCGCCGGTGGCCGGTGCCGGGTCTTCCGCCCAGCGTCGGCCGGTCTCGCGCGGTGTGATGCCGTCGTCGGTCCAGGCGGACAGCAACCGCGCGACCTTGGTGTGCATGGTGGTGCGCAGGCGATCGAAGGACGTGTCCGGCACGTCGTCGACCTCACCGAGCAGCAGCCACCACGCCCAGGCCACCGCACCGGCATTGGCGACGAAGTCCGGCAGTACCGGAACGCCGCGGGCGGCGAGCATGGCCTCCGCCTCCGGGGTGGTGGCGGCGTTGGCCGCCTCGACGACGACGCGGGCGCGCACGTCGAACGAGTTGTCCGGCGTGATCGCATACGAGATGGCCGCGGGGACCAGAATGTCGACCTCGGCGGACAGCACCGCGGTGCGTGGCAGCTGCTCGACATCGGCCGGCAGCCGGGAGCGATCGATCTCGCCGTAGTCGTCGCGCAGCTCCAGGAGTGCCGGGATATCCAGTCCGCCCGCCCGGTGCAGGGCCCCGGCCGCATCGGCCACGGTGGTGACGCGCATACCCGCCTCGTGCAGGTAGTAGGCCGCGGCGCCGCCCATCGTGCCGACGCCCTGAATCGCGACCGTCGTCTCGGCCGGCATCCGGCCCCAGGAGACGGCCGTGGCGAGGCAGGCGTGCGCGACACCGTAGCCGCCGATCACATCGCCCAGCAGGAAACCGCCCTCGACCGCCGCGTTCAGGCCGTCGCGGACCCGTTCCAGGGTGGCGGCCGGATCGGCGGCGCGGCGGATCGCGGCGTGATAGCTCTGGCCCAGGCCCAGTTTCTCGAAGATCTCGTCGATCAGATGCTGCGGGACGCCCAGGTCCTCCGCGGTCACCCAGTGCGCGTCGATCCACGGGCGCATGGCCTCGCAGAATCGCTCCAGCACGCCGACGGCGCGCGGATCTTTCGGGTCGAAGTCGATACCGCCCTTCGCGCCGCCGATCGGCAGGTCGAAGGTCGCGGTCTTGGCGGCCATCCCGCGCGCCAGATCCTCCACCTCGCTCAACGTGCAGCCGGCGCGCATGCGGGTGCCGCCCGTGGCCAGTCCGCCGCGCAGGGTGTGGACGACGAGGTAGCCGACGGCACCGGTGGCCGCATCGGTCCACTGCAGTCGCATGTACGGCTCGGGGCGGCGGATCGCGGGGATGACCGGGGCGGTCGCGGGCACCGCCGGGGCGGCCGGTGCGGTGTCCTCTGCCGGGTTGTGGATCGTCGTCACGGCGAACTACCTCCTGCGCGTTCGGATGTCCGACCACCACCCGCGGGACACGTCGAGTCGCGCTGTCGGCGTCCGGACCTCGTCGTCCCGGCTGGTGATTCGCTGCCCCCAGACTGCGTCCTGCCCGGTCACACGTCTATTTACGGTTCGTTCACGGCATCGTTCAGTGCTCCTACACAGCGGTGGCCGAGCCCGGGAACCGCTTACGCTCGATGCCATGGATCTGTCGCTGCCCCGACTGCGCATGCTGCGCGAGCTCCATCGGCGCGGCACGATCACCGCGGCCGCGAGTGCGCTGCACTACACGGCGTCGGCGGTGTCGCAGCAACTCGCGCAGTTGGAGCGGGACGTGGGGCTGCGCCTGTTCGAGCGGCGCGGACGCCGGCTGCAGCTCACCGATCGTGGGGTGCTGCTCGCCGAGCACGCCGAGGAGATCCTCGCCTCGGTGGAGCGGGCGACACAGGCGCTCGAGGAGTCCGGGGAGTCGGTGTCGGCGACCCTCACCGCCGGAGTGTGGGCCTCGGTCGCCTCGGGGCTGCTGCCCGACGCGCTCACCGCGCTCGCCCGCGCCCACCCGGGCATTCTGGTGCGGACCAGGGAACTCGCGCCGGAGGCGACGGCCGCCGCGGTGCGCGACGGCACTCTGGACCTGTCGTTCGTGCTCGACTATTCGAATTATCCGATGACCTGGGACCGCGGTCTGGAACGTGCCGTCATCGCGGTCGAGCGGCTCTACGCGGCGGTTCCGGCCGGAGCGGTGCCGGCGCGGACGGCGACGTTGGCGGATCTGGCCGAACATCCGTGGATCCTCGCGCCCGCTCGCTCCCATTTCGGTCATGCGGTACGGCTGGCCTTCCAATCCGGCGGGGTGGAACCGCGCATCGACCACGAGGTGGAGGAGCAGTCGACCGCGATGGCGTTGGTCGCGGCCGGATTGGGCGTCACGCTGGTCTCGGATCTGGGGCTGGCGTTGCGCCCGGCGGGCGTGGATATCGTCGGACTCGGCGAGGGGCTCACCAGGACCGTCTCGCTGGCCTACCGCACCAATACGGCACGCCGGGCGGCGCTGCTGTTCGTCGTCAACGCGGTCCGGGCCGCCGCCGTCGACAAGGGACTCGGTCCGGACCGGCCGTTGCTCGCCGCGCCGGGCCCGGAAACCGTTGCGCCACCGAATGATTCGGTCGAGATCACCCACAAGGCGCTCGGGCTCGAGTGAGCCGGGCGCCGGTGCCCGGCGTCAGTAGAGAGTGTCCAGAATCCGCAGGTCCACGCCCTCCGCGCGGGCGATCAGGCTGGGCGGGCGGACCACGTGATTGTCGCGGTACATCCGGGCACCCGACGGCGTCTCCAGCACCACCCCGTCCTCGAGCGCGGCCCGCATCCGCGGCACCTCGAGGGAGCCGACCGCATGGGCCATCGCTCGCAGCGTGTGCAGCGCCTCGTAGGCGGTGTTGCCGAAGTAGGTGAGTTTCGGCGCGAAGCGGCCGTGCATGTGGTGGTAGCGCGCGAGCCGGTCGGGATCGGCGTTCACGTTCGGGAACAGACTGGACGCGACATAGAGATCGGTGTTGGCGCCGGGACCGGCGGCGAGCAGGAGTTGTTCGTCGACGACCGGGCTGACCCGCAGTTGCGTCGCGGCGCGGCCCATCGCGGTGAACTGCTGATTGAACCGGACCGCGTCCATCCCGACCAGCAGCATCACGATGCCGTCGACCCGGTCCAGCAGCGGATCGGTGAGGATCGATCCGAAGTCCCGGGTGCCCAGCGGCACGTAGCGCTCGTAGTGGACGGCCTCGCGGTACGCGGCACGGACGTCGCGACCGGTGGCCACCGGCCAGATGTAGTCGTTGCCGATGATCGCCCAGCGCCGGGTGCCGAATTCCCGCGACAGCCACCGCATGGCCGGCAGGATGTGGCCGCTGGGCGCCTCGCCGATCATCACCACCTCGGCCGGTTCGTTCGGCAACTCCTCGTAGACGTTGGCGAACAGATAGGGGACCCGCCCGCCGGTGACCCGGGCAACCGCCTGGCGTACCGCCGAGATGTGCCAACCGGTGATCGCATCGACCATTCCGGTGGCCAGCAGCGCCGAGATCTCGTCGGCGACCTCGGCCGGACTGCGGCCGCCGTCGATGGTCGTCACCCGCACCTGGCGGCCCAGAATTCCTGTGCCACTGTTGATTTCTTTTGCGGCCAAGGAAATCGCGGCTTCACAGGACGGCGCGACAATTCCGACGGGGCCCTGCAGCGGGACGATATTCAGTACCTCGACCACTTCGTCCGGGCTCTCGCCGAAGGAGAACATTCGGTACCCTTCTTCGTATCCGAGCGAAATGATGGGGCGGAGAATATGTCGACCATTGTAAGTGGCGTCGCCACGCTGCACGGGGCGCTGCGCGCTGCGGAACGCGGTTGGCTCCGGCACCTCGACGCGGCACTGTGTGCCAGGCAGCTGACCGCCGACCAGTGGGCCATGCTGTCGAATCTGTCCGACCGCTCCGGCATCACCATGAGCGAGCTGGCGGTTCGCGCCCAGCTACCGCCCTCGTCGGCCACCCGCCACGCCGACGCTCTGGCCGAACGCGGCCTGATCTTTCGAATTGCGGCCGAGGATGATCGCCGCCGCATTCTCATCGGTTTGACCCACCGCGGCAAGGATCTGGTGGATTCGGTGCGCGAGCAGGAGTCACTGGCCGAAGAGGAATTGCGGAAACGAATCGGCGCGCGAAATCACGCGGAATTGCTCCGGCTACTCGAGTTGATGGTCGAGACGCAGTCGGAGTGATCCCGTTCGGGGTGCGACGGCCGACTCGGCAAAAATACGGCAATTCCGGCAGCCGTTAGGATCGCCGGTATGCCGGTCTCCACCACCGCGACGGCCTCCGGGCTGTGCGCCTTCGTCGATGCCTCGCCGTCTCCGTTCCACGTATGCCGCACCGTGGCAGCCGAATTGGCGGGCCACGGATTCACCGAACTGCCCGAGCCCCGGCCGTGGCCCGAGGCGAACGGGGCAGTGGGCCGCTACTTCGTGATCCGCGGCGGATCGCTGGTGGCATGGGCCGCGAAGAACACCGATCCGGCCGGGGCGTTCCGGGTGGTCGGCGCGCATACCGACAGCCCGAATCTGCGCGTCAAACAGCATCCCGATATGGCCGTCGCGGGCTGGCAGATGATCGGCCTGGAACCCTACGGCGGCGCCTGGCTCAATTCCTGGCTGGACCGCGATCTCGGCATCTCCGGCCGGCTCACCGTGCGCGAGGGCGACGGGCTGGGGCAGCGGCTGGTGCGCATCGACGATCCGCTGGTGCGGGTGCCGCAACTGGCCATCCACCTGTCCGAGGACCGCCGCGGGGTGACGCTGGATCCGCAACGCCATGTCAACGGTATCTGGGGGCTGGGGGAGCGGCCGCGTTCGTTCATCGCCTACGTCGCCGAGCAGGCCGGCGTCCCCGCCGGCGACGTGCTCGGATGGGAACTGATGACCCATGACCTGGAACCGAGCCGGGTGGTCGGGCGCGATCAGGATCTGGTGAGCGCGCCGCGGCTGGACAATCAGGCCACCTGCTATGCCGGACTGCACGCGTTCCTGGCCGCCGCCGACCGGGACGGCGACGTCACCCCGGTGCTGGCGATGTTCGATCACGAAGAGGTCGGCAGCCAATCCGACCGCGGCGCGCAATCGGATCTGCTACCCACGATCCTGGAGCGGATCGTGCTCGCCCGCGGCGGTGGTCGCGCGGATTACCTTGCGGCACTGGCGGGTTCGATCTGCGCCTCCGGCGATATGGCCCATGCCACCCATCCCAACTATCCGGACCGGCACGAGCCCTCGCATCGCATCGAGGTCGGCGGTGGCCCGGTGCTGAAGGTGAACCAGAATCTGCGCTACGCCACCGACGCGGTCGGCGCCGGAGCCTTCGCCCTGGCCTGTGCGCAGGTCGGCGTCCCGTTGCAGCGGTACGTGCATCGCGCGGATCTGCCGTGCGGTTCGACCATCGGCCCGATGACCGCGGCGCGCACCGGCATGCCGACCGTCGACGTGGGTGCACCGCAGCTGGCGATGCATTCGGCCCGCGAACTGATGGGCGCCGCGGACGTGCACTCCTATTCGGCGGCGCTGGCGGCCTTCCTCACCCCGGCGGGCCGCGTCGCTCACGCCGAATCGGACACCGCGGGCCGGTAGGCGATCGCCGCGATCACCAGGGCGGCGAAGGTCACCAGCACATAGCTGCTGCCGATGATCTGCTGCCACCACGCCCAGCGCAGTTCGCGGTCGGCGTTGTGCGGCAGCACCCACTGCGGGCCGACCATGAACAGCACGGTGACAGCGGCGGTGACCGCGATCCACATCCGCCGCCGCCGTGCCGCGCGCCCCGGTGTGTCCGGGGCGTCCGCGGCCGGCATGCGGGCGATCAGGTCGCCCGCGACCAGGAGCGCCGGGGCGACCCACACCCAGTGGTGCGACCACGAGACCGGCGAGACCAGCAGGACCGCGGCCGAATTGACCAGCAGCGCGGATACCTGGTGGCCGGCGTCGAGCAGCCGCTTCATCCAGAGCGCGGCCAGCCCGATCGCGATGAGCGACAACCCGATCCAGATCCCCGTCGCGGCCGCGTCGGAGACGCCCAGGCGGAATGCGAAACCCTTGAGCGACTGATTGCCGGCGTACTGCGGCGGCCCGATGCGACCGGTATCCATCAGCGTGTGGAACCAGTATTCGGTGGAATCGTGCGGGAACAGCAGGAATGCCAGCGCGATCGCGCCGATCGCCGAGGCGATGAGGGTCAGGCACGCCCGCCAGTCCCGGCGCAGCAGGAAGTACAGCAGATAGCCGGCCGGAATCAGCTTCACCGACACCGTGATTCCGATCAGTATGCCGCGCGGCCAGAACGGTTTGCGCACCAACACGTCGAGCGCGACGGCCGCCATCAGGATCAGATTGATCTGGCCGAAGTTGTAGGTCTGGCGCACCGGTTCGGACAGGCCGAGTACGGCGAGCGCCCCGATCAGCAGAATCACCCGGGTGGAGCGGTCCATCCCCGGCCGCACCCGGACCAGCACCAGCCACAGCGTGACCGCCAGGCTCGCCATCGAGGTGAGCAGCACCAGCCATTCGGCGACGGCGAGCGGCATCAGCGCGAGCGGCGCGAAGAACAGCGCGGCCAGCGGCGGATAGGTGAACGGCAGCCCGATGCCCTCGACCTTGGGCATCGGCCCGTACAGGTCGCCGCCGTCGAGCCACGTGTGCGCGCCGTTGCGGTAGACCTGGAGATCGATGTAGCCGGTCCAGATGTGGGTGGCCCAGGAGACGATCGCCGAGACGACGAACAGGGCGATCGCGATCATGAGCAGCCGTCGCTGCCGAGTCGTCAGCCCCCCGGTGGACCGCGCGGACGACGTGGTCGCGGGCAGTTCGTCCGGATCCGCGACCCTGGATCGATCGTTCACCGGCTCAGCGTACCGGTGAACAGGTGCTGGCTGGTCGAGGTGGGTTTGGCACCCACTAGACTGTCCTCGACTCCCCATCCGCGTGCATTCCGTCTCTCACTCCAGCGTCGGAGCTCGTAGCTGCACGTTTGCCCGGCCGAAAGGACCTAGGTAGCCCACCGTGACTGTCCACGTCGACACCGTCAGCGCCGCCGCAGCCACCCCGGATACCCCGCAGCCGTACAAGGAGCTGGGTCTCAAGAACGACGAATACGCGCGCATCCGCGACATTCTGGGCCGCCGCCCCACCGATGCCGAGCTGGCGATGTACTCGGTGATGTGGAGCGAACACTGCTCCTACAAATCCTCGAAGGTGCATCTGCGCTACTTCGGCCAGACCACCACCGACGAGATGCGCGCCTCCATGCTGGCCGGTATCGGCGAGAACGCGGGCGTGGTGGACATCGGTGACGGCTGGGCGGTCACCTTCAAGGTGGAAAGCCACAACCATCCCTCCTATGTCGAGCCGTATCAGGGTGCGGCCACCGGCGTCGGCGGCATCGTGCGCGACATCATGGCGATGGGCGCGCGGCCGATCGCTGTGATGGACCAGCTGCGCTTCGGCGCTGCCGACCACCCCGACACCCGGCGCGTGGTCGACGGTGTGGTCCGCGGTGTCGGCGGCTACGGCAACTCCCTCGGCCTGCCCAATATCGGCGGCGAGACCGTGTTCGACGCCTCCTATCAGGGCAATCCGCTGGTGAACGCGCTGTGCGCGGGTGTGATGCGGGTGGAGGATCTGCACCTGGCCTTCGCCTCCGGCACCGGCAACAAGATCGTGCTGTTCGGCGCGCGGACCGGTCTGGACGGCATCGGCGGTGTGTCGGTGCTGGCCTCGGACACCTTCTCGGGTGACGAATCCGGTTCCGGCCGTAAGAAACTGCCCAGTGTGCAGGTGGGTGACCCGTTCGCCGAGAAGGTGCTCATCGAGTGCTGTCTCGAGCTGTACCACGCCGGACTGGTGGTCGGTATCCAGGATCTCGGCGGCGCCGGATTGTCCTGTGCGACATCGGAGTTGGCGGCGGCCGGCGACGGCGGTATGCGTATCGACCTGGACAAGGTGCCGCTGCGCGCGGCGAATATGACTCCCGCGGAGGTGCTTTCCAGCGAATCGCAGGAACGCATGTGCGCGGTGGTGACGCCGGACAACGTCGAGGCGTTCATGGCCGTGTGCCACAAGTGGGATGTGCTGGCCACCGTGATCGGCGAGGTCACCGACGGCGACCGCCTGGTGGTGAACTGGCACGGCGAAACCGTGGTGGACGTGCCGCCGCGCACCGTCGCGCACGAGGGCCCCGTCTACGAGCGCCCCGTGCGGCGCCCCGAGGAGCAGGACGCACTGGTCGCCGACACCACCGCCGGGCTGGCCCGGCCGAAGTCCGGCGACGACCTGCGGGCCACGCTGCTGAAGCTGATCTCCAGCCCGCAGCTGTGCAGCCGCAAGTGGATCGTCGAGCAGTACGACCGGTACGTGCGCGGCAACACGGTGCTCGCCGAACACGCCGACGCGGGTGTGATCCGCATCGACGAGGAGTCCGGCCGGGGCATCGCGCTGGCCACCGACGCCTCGGGTCGCTACACCAAACTCGACCCGTACACCGGCGCGCAGCTGGCGCTGGCCGAGGCCTACCGCAACGTCGCCAGCACCGGCGCCACCCCGAAGGCCGTCACCAACTGCCTCAACTTCGGTTCCCCCGAGGATCCGGGCGTGATGTGGCAGTTCCAGCAGGCCGTGCGCGGCCTCGCGGACGGCTGTGTGGCCCTGGGCATTCCGGTCACCGGCGGCAACGTCAGCTTCTACAACCAGACCGGTCAGACCGCGATCCTGCCGACCCCAGTGGTCGGCGTGCTCGGCGTCATCGACGATGTGCACCGGCGCATTCCGACCGGATTCGGCACCGAACCGGGTGAGACGCTGATTCTGCTCGGCGAGACCCGCGACGAATTCGACGGATCGATCTGGTCGCAGGTCGAGCACGAGCACCTGGGCGGTGTGCCGCCGCGGGTGGACTTCGCCCGCGAACAGTTGCTCGCCGAGGTGCTGACCGCCGGTTCTCGCGACGGAATGATCAGCGCCGCGCACGATCTCAGCGAGGGGGGACTGGCCCAGGCGGTGGTCGAAGGGGCGCTGGCCGGTGAAACCGGCGTCCGCATCCTGCTTCCCGAGGGCGACGACCCGTTCGTCACGCTGTTCTCGGAATCGGCCGGACGCGTCCTCGTCGCGGTGCCGCGGTCGGAGGAGACGCGTTTCACCAAGATGTGCACCGCCCGCGAACTGCCGTGGGTGCGCATCGGCGTCGTGGATCAGGGCTCGGACTCGGTCGAGGTGCAGGGCCAGTTCTCGATCACGATGGACGAACTGCGCACCGCCCACGAGGGCACGCTGCCCGCGCTGTTCGGCGCCACCGCGAAGTGACCCGATGCGGACCGCGGCGCCGCGGTCCGCTCACATCCGGAACGGATCGTGCTCGGCCATCAGCTTTTCCACGCGGCGATGCGCTGATGCACGCGTGCGGATTCGAACCGGTCGCGGATCACCTTGGCGAGGGTGAAGGCGCTCGAGACCATGAACAGCGTTGTCATCAGCAGGAACCCACGCTGCCAGATGTCCGGCGGCAGATAGACGATGCCGGCGGTGGCGGCGACGAAACTGACACCGAAGGCGATCGCGGCCTGGGCCTGGAATGCGGGGCTGCTCTTCTGCTGGGAGAAGTGCTCATACCCTCGAGTCTGCGGTCCGGGGCCGCGGGGATCGTGCGTAGAACTACTCGAGTACCCCGGGTAATTCCCGTCGTAGCAGTTGTTTGCCTCACGTGGCGAGTTCCCCGATTTCCGCACGCCGACCGCCATACTTGACGGGTGCTCGATACCGCCGAGACTCTCACAACGCTGCGTACGCGCGGCGTTGTGGTCTATCGGCGAGGCCTGCGGCTGTTGCGACGGCTCGAGGACGACATCATCGCGCTCAATTACGTCGGACTCGTCACCGCGACAGTATTTTTCGCGTGGTCGGTGACACCGTCGCTACTGCCGCGCGACTGGTTGTTCCAAGGCCTGATCAGCGGCCTCAACGCCGCCATCGGCTACGGCGTGGGCTGTCTGCTGGAGTGGGGTTTCCGCAGATTGATCCGGCCGCGCTTGCGTTTTCGCACACCGTCGCTGCGGATTCGCTATGCGGTGAAGGTGACGATCCTGACGATCTGCCTGCTCACCGCGATCTACATGCTCGTCCTCTCGGCCGACTGGCAACGGCAGATCTACGAACTGATGGATATGGAGGGCACCACGCGCGCCGCCTATCTGCGCACCGGTGGGCTCAGTCTCGCGGTGGCGGCGCTGGTGGTGGCGATCTACCGGACGGTGCGGTGGATCGTGCGGTTCTTCGCACGGCTGCTCAGCCGCTGGGTGCGGGTGCCGCCGCAGCTGGCTCCGAGCGCCGGTGCGATCGTGCTGGCCGTGGTGGCGGTGCTGCTGTTCAACGGTGTGCTGTCGGAGGCCTTCTTCACCGTCGCCAATTCGGCGTTCAGCGTGCGCAACGACAAGATGACGCCCTACGCGGTGCAGCCGAGCGACCCCGGACGCTCCGGCAGCCCCGCATCGCTGGCCAAATGGGACACGCTCGGTTCGGAGGGGCGATGGTTCGTCTCGCACGGACCCGATGCCTTCCGGATCGGCGCGGTGACGGGTAAGCCCGCGCGCGAACCGGTCCGGGTCTACGTCGGCCTCGGCTCGGCGGGCGAGGGGCAGACCCAGGAGCAGCTGGCGGTCGCCGAACTCGAACGCACCCACGCCTTCGACCGCAAGGTGCTGGTCATCGTCACCACCACCGGAACCGGATGGGTGAACTCGGCGTCAGCCGGTGCGCTCGAGTACATGTACGGCGGCGATACCGCGATCCTGGCCTCGCAGTACTCCTATCTGCCCAGCGTGCTGTCGTTCCTCGCGGACCGGGAGAAGGTCGCGGTGGCCGGGAAGAAGATGTTCGACGCGGTGTACGCCGCCTGGTCGGCGCGGCCGCCGCAGTCGCGGCCGAAACTACTGGTCTACGGGGAGAGCCTGGGCTCGCAGGGCTCGGAGGCCGCCTTCGACGGGCTGGCCGATCTGCGCGCCGAGGTGGACGGCGCGCTGTGGGTGGGACCGCCGAATTCGAATCGGCTGTGGAAGCAGTTCGTCGAGCGCCGCGATCCCGGCACCCGCGAGGTGGAGCCGATCTACGCCGACGGCCTCGTGGTCCGCTTCGCTTCCGGCGCACCGGATCTGGCGAAACCGTCACCGGAATGGCGGCATCCGCGCATCGCCTATCTGCAACATCCCTCCGACCCGATCGTCTGGTGGTCGCCGGATCTGATTCTCTCCCAACCGGATTGGCTCTCCGAACCGCGCGGCTCCGACGTGTCCACGCAGATGCGCTGGTGGCCGCTGGTCACCTTCTGGCAGGTCGCCGCCGACCTGACCAACGCCCAGGGCGTCAGCGACGGGCACGGCCACAACTACGGCACCATGGTCCTCGACGGGTGGGCGGCCGTGCTGCCGCCGCCGGACTGGAATCCGCAACTGCAGGAGAGCATTCGGACCCAGCTGGAACTGTCGGAAGCGTTCGAACGCGCGGTGAAATGAGAGGCGTAGTCGTCGCCACGAAACCGCATTCGCACGGTGCGGGTCGATGAGTCGCCGAGGCTCGGTACGCACCCTTCTGGCATCCTGCCTCGCCCTGGCGTGGAGCAATCTCGTGCTGCCGCGGCTGGGGTCGGGCATACGCGGCCGCACGCTCGCCAACGCCGTGTTCGCGACCGGATACGCCGCTGTCTTCGGCGGCCGGCCGGAGTGGCTGTCCCGGCGCGGATTCGGCTGGGGCGCAGCCGCATTCGGCGCGGTCGGTGCTGCGTACGGCGTGGGCCTCGTCGTGCCGGGCATCCGTGATCGGATAGCGGGGGTCGCCGATCGTGCGCCGGAGGTGAGTACGGCCGAATGGGTCGGCCTGCACATTCCGATGGGCACCGTCTACAGCGAGGAGCTGATCTTCCGGGGCACGCTGGATCGGCTGTTCGAGGATGCGGGGCCCGTGCGAAGACATTGCGGCGCACTGGTATTCGGCCTCTGGCATATTCTTCCGGCGCGCTCCGCAGGCGACAGCGTCCCGATGACCGTCGCCGTCACCACCGCGGGCGGCCTGCTCTTCTCGTGGCTTCGCCGCCGCACCGGCAGCGCGACGGCGCCCGCCCTCGCCCACCTCGCCCTGAATGCCGGCGGTGCGCTGGCCCCGCCGGCGGCCGCGGCGCTGCGCCGACGGAGCCCGTCTCACCGCTACGCTCGGTGGAATGGCGCGACATTCGGCTGTGGACCCTGCTCAGGTGCGTGATTCGGTGGCAGCGGTCGGTGCGTGGCTGCGCGACGAGTCGGCGGCGCAGCCGGGGCGGTCCGAGCTGGCGGCGGCCGTGCGCGCAACCGCGCGCAGTCTGGCCGCGGCGGCGCCGGGCGCCTCGGTGGAGGTGCGGGTACCGCCCTTCGTGGCGGTGCAGTGCATCGAGGGTCCGCGGCACACGCGCGGGACGCCGCCGAACGTGGTGGAGACCGACGCGCGGACGTGGCTGTTGCTCGCGACGGGACTGCTCGATTTCGAGACCGCGGTGGAAACGGGCGCGCTGAGCGCCTCCGGAATCCGGGCGGGAGAGTTGGCCCGCTGGCTGCCGCTGGTGGCGCTGTGAATCCGGGGCGGCCTCGGTGAACTAGGCCGGGGCGGGCTCGGTGCGGTTGATCGGCTTGCGCTCCAATCCTTTTCGGTCGTAGAAGCGCGTCACGATCAACCCGAGCGCCACACCGATTCCGAGGCCGAGCACGGTCATCCAGAATCCACGGGTGAAACCGGCCGCGCCGTTGCCGTCGAAATACAGCAGCGAACGCACCGCCAGGAACACCTGATGCATGGGTTCGAAGGTGGCCAGCCAGCCCAGGTACTTCGGCGTCGCCTCGATCGGCACCGTGCCACCCGACGACGGCAGTCCCAGCACGATGAACAGGATCATGTTCACCAGCAGACCCGCCGAGCCGATCGCGGCCAGGATGGAGATACCGGTGAATCCGACCGCGATGATCGCGAGCACCCCGTAGAGATACAGGCCCAGCGGATTGTCCAGAGGCATCCCCAGCGCCGCGCCGATACCGAGCAGAATCGCGGAGACCACCACCGCGGCGACCGCCATGACCGCCCACTTGATCAACAGCGTGCGGAGTCTGGAGACCGGTGTGGCGGGATAGTGCACGTACCACGGCCCGTATTCGGTCGGCACGAACCCGAGGGCCGAGTCGATCATCGTGTGCACGATCATCGCGCCGAGCATGCCGGCCATCAGCAACAACAGTGCGTAGAAGAAGGCGGTCAGCCCCTGACCGGATCCGCCCGGCAGGGGGTGGAACTCCTGCACCAGGATCTCCAGCGGTTGCGCCAGCGTGAGGCGGGTCGCGCCGGACAGCTCGGGGGCGGGCGGGCCGCCCGGCGCCGGCGTGAGCTGAGCCCGCACCTGCTCGACGAGCTGCTGACCGACCTTGTCGTTGATCTGCGGCAGCGCCTGATTACCGAAACGCACCACGATCTGGGTGGCGTAGGTGCCCGAACGCGGATTGGTCATCAGGGTGATGATCGGACGCTCGATATCGCCCGGTATGACACTGCCCACACCCAGGATCCCCAGCCGCTTGCTGAAATCGCTGGGAATGACGACCGCGCCGTAGACCTGGCCGTTCTGCATCTGCTGCTGGGCCTCCGGCAGCCCGAGTACGCGCAGATCGATCTGATCGGCGGGCACGGCGGCACGCAGTCCGTCGGCGACCTGGTCGCCGAAGTTCACGTGTTTTTCCTGGCCGGCTGCGCCGAGCGTCTCGCCCACGTCCTGGTTGACCAGGGCGATCGGGAAGTCGTGCAGATTTCGCTGCGGATCGACGACGTAGTCGAGATACAGCAGGCCCAGCAACGCCGCCACCACTGAGAGGACCGCCACAGGGAACATCCATCGAAACGGAATCAGCCGCCGCAGATTTCGACTTTGTAGTGCGGTGTCGGTGCTCGCCACGGTCGAACCGTAGCAGCAAACAGCTCGCCACCCGGCGGATCCGGACGTGGGTTTCGCGCGGATGACCCGTAGAATGATGAGTGCCCCCCGCCCGACTAACAGGGAGCAAACGGTGACCCACGCCGATCTGTCTATCCCGAAGACCGCCGCAGGCCGAAACACCTCCGCAGTCGACGAGCCTGAGAACGAGCCCCGCGAGGAGTGTGGCGTCTTCGGCGTCTGGGCTCCGGGCGAGGATGTGGCCAAGCTCACGTATTACGGCCTCTATGCCTTGCAGCACCGCGGACAGGAGGCCGCCGGTATCGCGGTCGCCGACGGTGCGCAGGTGCTGGTGTTCAAAGACCTGGGTCTGGTCTCGCAAGTCTTCGACGAGCAGACGCTGGCGGCGATGCCCGGGCATATCGCCATCGGGCACTGCCGTTACTCGACCACCGGTTCCACCATCTGGGAGAACGCGCAGCCGATCTTCCGGACCACCGCGGTCGGCACCGGACTCGCGTTGGGACACAACGGAAATCTGGTCAACACCGCCGAATTGGCGACCCGGGCCCGGGAATTGGGTCTGATCAACGGCCGCCTGCCGGGCAGCGCGATCACCGCCACCTCGGATTCGGATGTGATGACCGCGCTGCTGGCCCATGCCGCGGCCGACAAGAGCATCGAGCAGGCGGCCATGGAGTTGCTGCCCACGCTGCGCGGCGCCTTCTGCCTGACCTTCATGGACGAGCACACCCTCTACGCGGCGCGAGACCCGCAGGGTGTGCGGCCGCTGTGCCTGGGCCGCCTCGACCGCGGCTGGGTGGTTGCCAGCGAGACCGCCGCACTCGACATCGTGGGCGCTTCGTTCGTCCGCGAGATCGAGCCGGGCGAACTGCTGGCGATCGACGCGGACGGGGTGCGTTCGCTGCGGTTCGCCAATCCCGAACCCAAGGGCTGTGTCTTCGAATACGTCTACCTGGCCCGGCCGGATTCGACGATCGCCGGTCGCTCGGTGCACGCCACCCGGGTCGACATCGGCCGCCGGCTGGCTGCCGAACATCCCGTCGACGCCGATCTGGTGATCCCGGTCCCGGAATCCGGTACGCCCGCCGCGGTGGGCTACGCCCAGGGATCCGGTGTGCCCTACGGCCAGGGACTGATGAAGAACGCCTATGTGGGCCGTACCTTCATCCAGCCCAGCCAGACCATCCGCCAGCTCGGTATCCGGCTCAAGCTCAACCCGTTGCGCGAGGTGATTCGCGGGAAGCGGTTGATCGTGGTCGACGACTCGATCGTCCGCGGCAACACCCAGCGCGCCCTGATCCGGATGCTGCGCGAGGCCGGGGCGCTGGAGATCCACGTGCGCATCGCCTCACCGCCGGTCAAGTGGCCGTGCTTCTACGGCATCGACTTCGCCTCGCCGGCCGAGTTGATCGCCAACGGCGCCGGACCGGAACTGGCGGAGGGCTCGCAGGATTCGGAAGCGGCCATGGTCGAGAGCGTGCGCCGTTCCATCGGCGCCGACAGCCTGGGCTATATCTCGCTCGATGGCATGATCGCCGCCACCGAGCAGCCGCGCACCCGGTTGTGCTGCGCCTGCTTCGACGGCAAATACCCGATCCCGCTGCCCGACGAGGCCGCCGTGGGCAAGAACGTGCTCGAGGGGATTCTCTCCGGTAAGCCGGAATCGGAACTGCTGGGCGAGAACGCCAACGCGAGCGCGCTCAGCCGCCCCTGAGCGGCACGGCTGACGTGGCCGGGCCTGTCGTCGTGGCGGCCCGGCGCGTTCGTCGAGGAACTGGCCGAATCGGCCTGTGGCGCAAGCGCATTCGCCGTCGTTCCGGTTCGCCGGCCTAGGGGCTCGGTGACGTGCTCGGCGGTGTGAGCAATCCGCCGACCATCATCAGAATGCACTGCTCGGCCTCGGCGCCGGCCGCATCCGGATCGTCGGCGTGCGCGACGATCATGCCCGCCTCGGTGACAGCGGCCAGAATCAATTGGGCCAGGGTACGGACCGGGACCGCGGGCGCGAGTCCGGACTCCACGGCCAGTTCCAGCTGATTCATGATCAGGCCGAGGCCGTGGCGCGCTTCCATCTCCCGCCAGCCCTGCCAGCCGAGTACCGCCGGACCGTCCGACATGGCGATCCGGACCGTTTCCGGGCGGCGGCTGATCACGAGGAAGGTGTGCAGGCCGGTCGCCATCGCGGCCAGCAGATCGGTCGGGTCGGGCAGGGTGTCGATCGCATCCCTGATCTCCTCGGTGTTGTCCGCCTCGAGCTGTTCCAGTACCGCGATGAACAGGCCACGCTTGTCGCCGTAGTGATGATGCAGCGCGCCGCGGGTGACACCGGCCGCGGCGACGATCTCTTCCGCCGACACCGCGGAATATCCGCGTTCGGCGAACAGCCGCCGCCCGACCGCCTCGAGACTCGCCCGCGTCGCGCGTGATCTGTCCTCCTGGCTACGGCGTGGCATGCAGCCGAGTGAACTCCACGATCAACTGGCTGAGCAACTCGGGCTGGTCCTCGGCGATGAAGGTGAGCGAATCGTCGATCGTGCGCAGGGTGGCATCGGGCAGATCGTGTGCCAGCCGCTGCGCGAACTCGAGCCGGAACACCTTGTCCTCGGGCGCCCAGGCCAGCAGCACCGGCAGATCCCACTCGCCGAAACTGCGTGCGGCCGCGAGGGTGTGACGCTTGTGGATATCGCGCAGGAACCGGCGCAGGTCGGCGCGGATCGCCGCGGAGTTGCGGCTCGGCAGCAGATACGAATCCGCGATCTCGTGCGGCAGCGGCTGTTTCGTGACCAGCCCGTAGGCGATGGGCAGACGCTGCGCCGGCCGGAAACGCAGGCTCTGCAGAACCGCGGTGAGCAGGCCGGGCACGCGCGAGAGTCGCGGCAGCGGAGTGAACGGCTGCGGGAAGAACTTCTCGTAGGCGTCGCAGTTGGTGAACACCACGCGTCCGACGCGGCTGCGGTCGCGCGACAGCATGATCTGCGTGATCGCACCGCCGGTGTCGTTGGCCACCAGGGTGACGTCGGTGAGATCGAGTTCCCGCAGGAACGCCGCGATCAGGTCGGCCGCGCCGGCCGGGGACAGGTCGGCGGCGGGCATCGGCTCCGAATGCGAGCCGAACGGCCAGTCCGGGGTGAGGCAGCGATGCCCGGCCGCGGCGACGTCCGGCACCACCTTGCGCCACAGATCGGCATTGACGAGCAGGCCGTGCACGAAGACCACCGGCGAACCGGAACCGGTGTCGTGATAGCGGATGCGGCCGCCCGGCACCGCGACGTGTCGAATCGGGCCGAGGCTGGTGCTGATTCCCATGACATGCCTTCCGGAGTGGGGGTGATGTGTTCCAGAGTTACCTACATACCGTATGTATGTCAATGGCGGATGTGACGGTAGCCTCGAATCCGTACGTGCAGCCCAATACCGGTGCAGTCTCGTTATCCGGCTCCGGTAGCGTGATCAGGCATCTGTCCGCCGATTCGGTTTGGAGCTTTCCCGAACAATGACTGAGCAGACCCCGAGTGGTGCCGGTGTGAACGACACCGGCGCCGACGAGGCCCAATCCGGAGGCGCGTCGTATGCCGCCGCCGGTGTCGACATCGAGGCCGGCGACCGCGCAGTCGAGTTGTTCGCGCCGCTGGCCAAGAAGGCCAGCCGGCCCGAGGTGCAGGGCGGTCTGGGCGGTTTCGCCGGATTGTTCGCGCTCAAGGGTGGCTACCGGGAACCGCTGCTGGCCGCCTCCACCGACGGTGTGGGCACCAAGATCGCGGTCGCGCAGGCGCTGGACAAACACGACACGGTCGGCCTGGACCTGGTCGCCATGGTCGTCGACGACCTTGTCGTCTGCGGCGCGGAACCGCTGTTCCTGCAGGACTACATCGCGGTCGGCAAGGTGGTTCCGGAACGAGTCGCGCAGATCGTGTCCGGTATCGCCGAGGGCTGCATCCAGGCCGGATGTGCGCTGCTGGGCGGCGAGACGGCCGAGCATCCGGGCCTGATGGGCGCCGACGACTACGACATCTCCGCGACCGGCGTCGGCGTCGTGGAGGCGGACGAGGTGCTGGGACCGGACCGGGTCCGCCCCGGCGACGTCGTCATCGCGATGGGCTCCTCGGGCCTGCATTCCAACGGCTACAGCCTGGCGCGCCGGGTGCTGCTCGACATCGATCGGATGGCGCTCACCGGGCACGTCGAGGAATTCGGCCGCACCCTGGGCGAAGAGTTGCTGGAACCTACCAAGATCTATGCCAAGGATTGTCTGGCGCTGATCGCCGAGACCGATGTGCGCACCTTCGCGCACGTCACCGGCGGCGGCCTGGCGAACAATCTGGCTCGCGTGCTGCCGGCCGGGCTCGTCGCCGAAATCGACCGCGGCACCTGGAATCCCGCGCCGATCTTCAAGCTGATCGCGCAGCGCGGCCGGGTCGAGCGGGCGGAGATGGAGAAGACCTTCAACATGGGCGTCGGCATGGTCGCCGTCGTCGCCCCCGAGGATGCCGATCGTGCGCTCGCGGTGCTGACCGCGCGGCATATCGAATGCTGGACCCTGGGATCGGTCAAGAAGGCCAAGGACGCCGACGCCGCGCGCGTGGCGCTGCTCGGCGAACATCCCCGATTCTGACCGGAAATACGATCGCCTCCTCGACCCGGGTACGGCCCGGTTCGGGGAGGCGATTGTCGTTCGGTTGAGCCGCTGCGGCATCCGAAGGCGACCGGCGGAAGCGCGGCCGGGCGGCAATGTGCCGAGGCACGTTCAACGCGGGTAGTGCCGCCCTCGGTATCACTGATACCCGCGGCGGCAACCCGTACTACGAGCCCTCATCGAGGTGGGATCGGTCGACCCTATCGGCCGAAAACGCTGCGCGACGTGCGAAGGGGGAGGCCCCTCAGGCCTCCCCCTGCAACGCGTCGATCGGAGTCAGCGGCGCCAGTCGTCGTAGTCCTCATCTTCCTCCCAGCGCTTGAGCGATTCGTCCGAATCGTGTTCTTCGGACAGCACACCGCTCCGCCGGGGGGTGTGCCCCGACAGCTCGCGCTGAAGGCTCGCGAAGTCGGTCGACGGCGAGCTGTACTTCAGCTCGCGTGCAACCTTGGTCTGCTTTGCCTTAGCCCGGCCACGGCCCATGGCTGACCCCCTCGCGTCACTGCGGGGCGGCCTGGGGTGGTTGGCGGCCCCGTTCGAATTAATAATCTTCCTGACAGACACTTTAGCGTGTGTCACGCGGTCGCGCTTCCAGGAGTGGGTGAAGACTGCGGAACATCCACCGTCGGCGGGGCGGTCGAACGGGGCTTCGGCGAAATGGTGAGCTTCTACACCGCACCCGGGATTGCCCGGATGATGCCGACCCGCGCCCCGCCGCCCAGTACCGGCGGCCCGGCGAGCGCGGTGTGGGCCTCGGTCCACTCGACCCCCATACGCTGGAGAATCGCCTGCGTCAGCGGCATCCGGGCGCGGTCGTGGCCGTCATCGATCTTGTAGGCGAAGGCGCGGCCGTCCGGTAGGGCCCCCGCGTGCACACCGTCCGCCCCGATCTTGCAGACCAGTCCCGGGGTCGCGCGCATGGTCTCGAGATCGGGGGCGTCCGTGCCCGAAATCACTCGGGGGTGGTGGCGAATCGCGTCCGCGACCCGGCGTTCCGGCGATCCGAAGGCGGCGGTGGCGAGACGGGCGTAGGCGCGGGCCAGATTGATCAGCGAGACCGGGACGATCGGCAGGCCGCAGCCGTCGATGCCGAGGTCGGTCTCGGGTTCGCCGGTGATGTCGGCGATCGTCGCCGTGACCGCCTGCTGCAGCGGATGGGAGGGGTCGAGATATCCGGTCGCCGGCCAGCCGTTGACCACACAGGTCGCCAGCATCGCGGCATGTTTGCCCGAGCAGTTCATGTAGATCTTGCGGGGGGCCGAGTGACGATCGCGCCAGGCCAGCGCCTCGGCGCGGGCCTGTTCGCCCATCGGCAGATCCGGCGGGCACTCCAGGCTGTTCTCGTCGAAGCCGAAGCGCTCCAGCAACCGCCGTACCAGCGCCAGATGGTCGGGTTCGCCGAAATGCGAGGCGGTGGCGATGGCCAGTTCGGCCTCGTCCACCGGCTCGAAACCGTTACGCAGCAAGGTGATCGCCTGCATGGGTTTGTTGGTCGATCGCGGGAAGATCGGCAGATGCACCTCACCCAGGGCGAGCGAGGGCTCCCCGTCGGGTTCGACGATCACCACCGACCCGCGGTGCACACATTCGCGGAAGCCGGAGCGAACCACTTCCACCAGTTCCACACTCATGGCCGGTCTCCTCCCTCCGCGCTGCCGGCAGCCGTCGCGCCCGATGCCTCCGCCCGCAGCACCGCCCCGCTCGGCATCGCCGAGTGCGGCGTTCCGGCCCCGGTCGCCGCCGGCTTCGACGCCGTCCGGCCGGCCGTCGCATCCGACCTCGCCGCGATGCCGAGCCCTTCGGAGGGCGCGGTGGTCCGCGCCGCGTTGGCGGCCCGCCGCGCATGCCGGGCGATCTGCATGCGCACATCGTCGGAGATCGTCGGTTCGGCGGCGAGCAGATGCTCCAGCCGGGCCGGATCGTGGCCGGTGAACAGGTCGCGGACCGTGATGCCGTGTCCGGGAATGTGTTCGACGTGCACCCGGTCACCGGCCCCGATCGTGCCCTCGGTCAGCACACGCAGGTAGGCGCCGGTATCGGCCTGCAGGGTGAAGCGCTTGACCCACTGCTTCTCACCGGACCAGTGCCCGAAGGTCGCGCACGGCACGCGCGGTGCGCTCACCTCGAGCACCGCCTCACCGACGCGCCACCGTTCACCGATCACCGCATCGCTGACCGGCAGCCCGGTCACCCGCAGATTCTCACCGAACCAGCCGGGAGCCAGTGTGCGGCCCAGTTGCTCGCCCCACTGCCGCGCGTCCTCGTCGGCATAGGCGTAGACGGCCTGGTGGACGCCGCCGTGATGTTTCGTACCGCAGACGTGGTCACCGGCCAGGCCCAGTGTGCGGACCGCGACCCGGTCGGCGACCGGGCGCTTGTCGATCGCGGTCCGGCCGACCCGGCTCACCTTCGCGGGCACCTCGAGTTCGGCATGCAGAACGCAGACCGCGAGCACGTGGCCGATCGCGCCGATTTCCCGGGGCGCTGCGGGCGCGCTCACCGGCCGCGCAACTTGTCCACGGCGAGCCGGCCGGCCTGCGGCTCGTCATCGGACGGGATCGAATCCGGATCGATGGCGGCGGCCATCGGACCGGCCTCCAGCCGGGTGTCGGCGGGGATGGCGCGTTTGATCAGCGCGAGTGCGATCGGCCCCAGTTCGAAATGGTCGATCACCGTGCCGAGCCGGCCGACCGCGCGGCCGCCGGCGGTCACCGCGTCACCGGCCGCGGGCCGGGCATCGGCGGAGCCGTCCAGGTGCAGCAGCACCAGATGCCGCGGCGGTTTACCGAGATTGTGCACGCGGGCGACGGTTTCCTGCCCGCGATAGCAACCCTTGTTCAGATGGACCGCGCCGAATTCGTCCGGGCCGCCGATCCAATGGGCCTCGTGCGGAATGGTCCGATCGTCGGTGTCGACGCCGATACGCGGGCGTAGCGCGGCCACTCGCAGCGCCTCGAATGCCCACAGTCCGGCCGGTTCGGCGCCGGCCGCGGTCAGCGCCGTCCACAGCTCGCTCAACCGCTCGCGCGGTACGACCAGGTCGTAGGAGTCCTCGGTGGGCCACGGCATCCGGCGCAGGAATCCGCCGCCGGGCAGGGCGACCGCGCCGTACACCTGCGGCAGGGCCGCGATTCCGAGCGTCTCGGTCAGGTCGCTCACTCGTGGTCCGAGCAGGCTCAGGACCGCGTGATCGGGTGCGGCCTCGGGTTTCGCGTCGGCCCAGAAGACCATCTTCTGCAGGAAGTCGAGCAGCGCGGGGCCGCGGTCGGCTTCGGTATCGATCCACACCGTGCCGTCGAGCTCGGTGAGCACGAAATGGTGCTGGACGCGTCCGTTGAGGTCCAGATCCAGATTCTCGGCGGACCGGCCGTCGCTCAGGTCGGCGATGTGCTGGCTGGAAATCGTGTGCAGCCAGCTCAGCCGTTCGGCGCCGGTGATCCTCGCCACGAAACGGTGGGAACGGTCCACGAGAGCGACACGCTGGGCCGCGGCACGCTGTTCCCCGAAGGGATCGCCGTAATGCCAGGCGACCGCGGCATCGGGACTTTCGGGCGGGCCGGGCACGGCCCCTGGGAGACCGAGCAGTGGACTGGGGGCGGCAACCACGGACACGTTTTCCACAATAGGCGGTCGCGCCGACCCGCGCCGCGCAGCGGGTTGCCGCAGGTGTGCGGTGAGTATGCCGTGGATACGCCTGTGGGCGCGGGGCTCGCCCGGGCGTTGCCGGACGATTGCGTACCCACGCCTGGAGCGCTCGATTCGCCTAGGCTGCCACGCATGGTGGATCGAGTTCTGGTGACACTCGACGGTACCGTCCGGAATCCGGACGAGCCGTTGCTCTTCGCGGACGACATCGGCGCGTTGCGCGGCGACGGCGTCTTCGAGACGGTGCTGGTGCGTGACGGTAAAGCGAGTGCATTGGAATTACACCTGGCTCGGCTACGCCGCTCGGCCCAGGCGCTGGACCTGCCGGACCCCGACGTCGCCCAGTGGCGCACCGCGGTGGAATCCGCGGTCAAGGAATGGGGGTCCGACCGCGAGGGCGTGTTGCGCATGATCGTGACCCGGGGTCGCGACGGCGCCGAGTCCAGACGGGTCGGTTCGGGCGAACTGTCGGGCCCGGCACCGGATCTCACCGGCTACGTACTGGTGAGCGCGGTCGCCGAGCGGGTGAGTAAGGCTCGCGCCGAAGGTATTTCGGTGATCACCCTCACCCGCGGCATCTCCACCGAACTCGCGACCACCGCTCCGTGGCTGTTGCTCGGCGCCAAGACGCTCTCCTATGCGACGAATATGGCGGCGCTGCGCTTCGCGGCCCGCCAGGACGCCGACGACGTGATCTTCACCAGCACCGAGCATCGCGTGCTGGAGGGACCGCGCTCGACGGTCGTGATCCAGCGCGACAAGCAGTTGCTCACCCCGCCCGCGCGCGACGGCGTGCTGCCCGGCATCACTCAGCGAGCCCTGTTCGCCGAGGCGGGGAAAGCCGGCTGGGACTGCAGCTACAAATCGCTGTTCACCGCGGATCTCGTTACCGCCGATAGTGTTTGGCTACTGTCGAGCATCACGCTCGCCGCGCGGGTGGCGACGTTGGACGGGCTGCGGATGTCGGCGCCGGATTGTGCCGAGGAGATCGCGGATCTGGTGAATCGCGGGATCGAGCGAGCCTGGAATATCGCCGACTGGACCTGATTCGATCGTCGTGTCGGAGCGTCGGATCGGAACTCGTTACCGCGCAGCAATAATTGTTGGAATGTCGTGACGTAGGACTCGTTGCTCCACGGCTGTTCCGGCGTAGGCTCTACTACGACATGTCGTAGTACGTGTGGATGTCCCGCATGACACAGGAGGCCGCCGGATGGATGTCGTCGACGTCTCACGTTGGCAGTTCGGGATCACGACCGTCTATCACTTCATCTTCGTACCGCTCACCATCGGCCTCGCGCCCTTGGTCGCCGGGATGCAGACCGCATGGGTGATCACGGGTAAGGATCATTGGTACCGGCTGACGAAGTTCTTCGGCAAGTTGTTCATGATCAACTTCGCGCTCGGCGTCGCCACCGGCATCGTGCAGGAGTTCCAGTTCGGTATGAACTGGAGCGAATACTCGCGCTTCGTCGGCGATGTCTTCGGCGCTCCGCTGGCCATGGAGGGCCTGGCCGCGTTCTTCCTGGAATCGACCTTCCTGGGCCTGTGGATCTTCGGCTGGTCGCGGCTGCCGAAACTGGTCCACCTGGCCACCATCTGGCTGGTCGCGATCGGCGTGAACGCCTCCGCCTACTTCATCATCGCCGCGAACTCGTTCATGCAGCATCCGGTCGGCGCCCGCTACAACCCCGAATCCGGCCGCGCCGAACTGGAGAGCATCGGCGCCCTGTTGACCAACAACACCGCGCTGGCGGCCTTCCCGCACGTCGTCGCGGGCGCGTTCCTCACGGCCGGCACCTTCGTCGCCGGTATCGGCGGCTGGTGGATGGTCCGCAACGCCCGCTCGGGTCATCCGGAGTTGATGGCGGAGGCGCGCGGTATGTGGCGGCCCGCCGCCCGCGCCGGGATGTGGGTGATCGTGATCGCCGGTATCGCGCTGATATTCACCGGCGACATCCAGGGCAAGCTGATGTTCAAACAGCAGCCGATGAAGATGGCCTCGGCGGAATCGTTGTGCCACACCGAAACCGATCCGGACTTCTCGGTGTTGACCGTCGGCACCCACAACAACTGCGACAGCATCACCCGCGTCATCGAGGTGCCCGGTGTGCTGCCGTACCTCGCCGAAGGCAAATTCAGCGGCGTGACGTTGCAGGGCGTCAAGGACCTGCAGGCGAGCTACAACGAGAAATTCGGACCGGGTGACTACCGGCCCAACCTGTTCGTCACCTACTGGACCTTCCGCGCCATGATCGGCTGGGCGGCCGGTTCCGCGGCAATCGCGCTGCTGGGCTTCTGGATGACCCGGCGTGGGAGGGTACCGGATCAGCCCTGGTTCAAATGGCTGAGCCTGATCTGCATTCCGACGCCCTTCCTGGCCAACAGCGCGGGCTGGGTCTTCACCGAGATGGGCCGGCAACCGTGGGTGGTCGCCCCGAATCCGACCGGTAACCCCGCCATCCGGATGACCGTGCAGCAGGCGGTCTCCGGGCATACCGCCGGCACCGTGCTGACATCGCTGATCATCTTCACGCTGCTGTACGGCGCCCTGGCGGTCGTGTGGTTCTTCCTGATGCGGCGCTATGTGATCGAGGGACCCGAACAGCCACCCGCGGAGACGGAAACGCCTGCGGTCGAGAAGCTTTCGTTCGCGTACTGAGGAGCCGAGGATGAGTCTGCCCGAATTCTGGTTCTTGCTGATCGGTGTGCTGTTCACCGGCTACTTCGTGCTCGAGGGTTTCGATTTCGGCGTCGGCATACTGATGCCGATCATCGGCCGCGGCGACCAAACGCGAAAACGCGCCGTACTCAACACGATCGGGCCGGTCTGGGACGGCAACGAGGTGTGGCTGATCACCGCGGGCGGTGCGATGTTCGCCGCCTTCCCGGAGTGGTACGCCAGTCTGTTCTCCGGGTTCTATCTGGCGCTGCTGCTGATTCTGGTGGCGTTGATCGTGCGCGCGGTGGCGATCGAATGGCGCGGCAAGATCCATGATCCGCGCTGGTACAAGTGGTGTGACGCCGCGATCGTCTTCGGTTCCTGGGTGCCCGCGCTGGCCTGGGGGCTGGCCTTCGCGAATATCGTGCACGGAGTACAGCTCAACGCGCACAAGCAGATCGAGGGCGGTCTGCTCGGCTTGATCAACCCCTACGGCCTGCTCGGCGCCCTGACGCTGCTGCTGTTGTTCATCCTGCACGGCGCGGTGTTCATCGCCTTGAAGACCGGTGGCGATATTCGCGAGAGCGCCGAGCGGATCGCCCGGGTTGTCTGGTTGCCCGCCACCGTGGTCGCCGGCGCGTTCGCGCTGTGGACGCAGTTGGCCCACGGCCAGGGCTGGACGTGGATTCCGCTGGGCGTGGCGGTCTTCGGCCTGTTGCTCGCGGGCGGTGCGGTGCTTCGGCACCGTGACGGCTGGGCGTTCACCGGCACCGCCGTCACCGTGGTCGCCGCGATCGTGCTGCTGTTCGGCGCGCTGTTCCCGTACGTGCTGCCGTCCACCATCGACGCCGCCTACGGGCTCACCGTCGACGGCCGGATGGTCGACGGGCATCCCACCGTCGCCGCCTCCTCCACGCACTACACGCTGGTCGTGATGAGCTGGGTCGCGGTGGTGCTGACCCCGGTCGTGCTGATCTACCAGGGCTGGACGTACTGGGTCTTCCGCAAACGCATCACCGTCGAGCAGATTCCGGCGCCGATCGGCCTGTCGATGCGCAGCGGCGCGCGGTAGGTCCCGATGGCCCGACCCGTCGATCCCCGGCTGTGGCGCCACGCCCGCTCGGCCCGCCGCTACCTGATCATCAGCGTGGGACTGTCGCTGGTGATCACGGCGGGCATCGTGGTCGCGGCGCTGATGCTGGCCCGGATCGCGGCGGGCGTCATCACCGATCCCGGCCTGCGCACGGTCGGTGCGTGGACGACCGAGTCGGCGATCCTGGCGGCGGCGATCGCGGTGCGGACGCTGGCGAGTTGGTGGCAGTCGCGGCTCGCGCATCGGGCCGGCGCGCAGGTGGTCGCGGAATTGGAGACTTCCGTACTGGCCGCCGGAGCCGCCCTACCGCCGCGCGAAATGGAAAGCCGGCGTACCGAACTCGCGGTGGTGGTCGGCGACGGTCTGGGCGGTCTGCGCGCCTATCTCACCGGCTATCTGCCGGCGCTGCTGCTCGCGGTGCTGGTACCGCCCATCGTGCTGACCGTGATCGCCGTGCACGACCTCACCGCGGCGATCATCATCCTGGTGACGCTGCCGCTGATTCCGATCTTCATGATCCTGATCGGGCTGATGACCCAGGGCCGTGCCGCCGACGCCCTGGCCGCCACCACCCGGCTGTCGGAGCAGATGCTCGACCTGTTCGCGGGGATGCCGACGCTGCGGGCGCTCGGCCGGGAAACCGGTGTGGCCGAAGACGGTTCGCCGACCATGCGGCATCGGGTCCGCGAGCTGGGCGAGGCGTTGCACAAGCGGACCATGGCCACCCTGCGGATGGCGTTCCTGTCGTCGATGGTGCTGGAAATGCTGGCCACCCTGTGCGTGGCGCTGGTCGCCGTGTCGATCGGCATGCGGCTGGTCTTCGGGCATATGGGGTTGTACGCGGGCCTGCTGGGCCTGATCCTCGCCCCGGAGGTCTATCTGCCGCTGCGTGCGGTGGGGGAGAGATTCCATGCCGCGCAGGACGGAATGGCCGCTGCCGAACGGGCTTTCGCGGTATTGGACCCGGACGGCTCGGTGGCGGTCCCCGCGCCCAGCGGACCTCCGCGAGCAGATGCCCGCACCGCTCGGCGATCCGGCGAGCCGCCCGCGGTGCGAGTCCCGGTGACGGTCGAACCGGGGGCCGGAGATATCGAGCTGTGTGACGTGTGGGTGCGCGCGCGGGACGGGTACGCACCCGCCGGATTGTCGGGTGTGCTGCGTCCGGGGGCGGTGACCGCTCTCGCCGGCCCCAACGGCAGCGGGAAATCGACTGCGCTGCAGGTGATATTGGGTTTGATGGCACCGGACCGGGGTGCGGTTCTGGTGGGCGGGCGCCCGGTCGGCGAGTTCGATCCGGACGCATGGTGGTCGCATATCGCCTGGTTGCCGCAACGCCCGGTGCTGCTGCCCGGCACCTTGCGCGAGAACCTCGAACTCTTCGGCGCCCGAGCCCGCGACGCCGGGTGCGGTGAGGGCGGCGACGAGGCGGCCCGCCGCGCCGACGCCGTCGACAAGGCCTGCGCGGCAACGGGTTTCGACGCGGTCCTCGCCGAACTTCCGGACGGGTGGGACACCGTGGTGGGCCCCGGCGGCCTCGGCCTGTCGCTCGGCCAGCGCCAACGCCTGGCATTGGTGCGCGTGCTGGCCGCCGACCGGCCGATACTGCTGTTCGACGAGCCCACCGCCCATCTCGACGAGCGCAGCGAAGCCACTGTTCTCGCCGCCCTTACCGAACGGGCGCGCGCGGGTGCGACGGTCGTCGTGGTAGCGCACCGGCCCTCGGTGCTCGCCATCGCCGATCACATCATCGAGGTACCCGCGCGGACGGAGCCGAAGCCGGCGGAACAGCGTGCCGCGCAACGGGAGTCGGACGATCCCGGACTTCGCCGGGCGCAGCCATCGATCGACGGGTCCGGCGGCTCTCGGGCGTACGACGACGTCGAAGCAGGGCTGACGCATCGGGTCGGCGAGGTGCGGCGGGGCGATGCGCCCGCCTCGGGCACGCCCGTTGCGCCGATCGGAGTCGGCCCGACGAAGACGGGGGAGTGGACGCCGTGAAATCCCTGTGGGCCGAACTGCGCGAGCTGCGGCGAGTTTCGGAGATCTCTCCGTGGCGCGTGGTCGTATCGATCTGCTGGGGGACGATCGCGCTGGGCAGTGGACTCGCGCTGGCGGCGCTGGCGGCGTGGCTGATCGCTCGGGCGTGGCAGATGCCGCCGGTGCTGGACCTCAGTGTCGCCGTGGTCGCGGTGCGGGCGCTGGGTATCTCCCGCGGGCTGTTCCGCTACATCGAGCGGCTGGCGAGCCACGATGTGGCACTGCGCGCGATGACCACCGCCCGTACGTCGGTGTACGCGGCCCTCGCCCGCGCCGATTTCTGGACGCTGCGACGCGACGGCCGGTCCGAGGGCCGTCCGGACTCGGGTAGCGGTGCCGGACGGGGGACCGGTCTGCTGCGCCGGGGCGATCTGCTCACCCGGATCGGTGCGGATATCGACGACCTGGGCGCCGTGGTCGTGCGGGCGGTGGTTCCCATCGCCGTGGCGATCCTGCTCTCGGTCACCGCCGTCGCCCTGCTCGCCACCATTTCCGTACCTGCCGGTGTGATCCTCGCGGTCGCCCTGCTGGTCTCCGGCGGGTTCGCCCCCTGGCTGTCCGCGCGGGCGGCCAGGGACGCCGAACTGGCCGTGCAATCCGATCGTGCCGAGTTCCGGGCCGCGGCCGTCACCGTGCTCGATCACGCCGCCGAGCTACGGGTCGCCGGCCGGCTCGACGCGGCGACGACGGCAGCCACGACCGCCTCGGCACGCGCGGTACGCGCCGAGGACCGAGCGGCCGCACGCAGCGCCTGGGCCGCCGCGGCGACCCCGCTGTCCGTCGGAGCCAGTGTGCTCGGCGCGTTGCTCATCGGAATCACGTTGTACGGCAACGGCTTCGGCGCACCGTCCGAGCCGCTGCAACCCGCGCCGGCCGGCGGTATCACCCCGATGGCCTTCGCGATACTGGTGCTGCTGCCACTGTCGGCATTCGAGGCCGTGGCGGTGCTGCCGGCCGCCGCGCAGGCCCTCACCAAGGGCCGTGCCGCCCTACGCCGCATTCGTGCCCTCGACCCGGCCGAGTCGGCGCGGGCGGTCGCTACCGACGACGTCGTGACCGACGACGATGCCTCGGCGCCGGCCGATCACGCGTCCGGTGATCTGCGGGCCCGCCTGATTCGCGCGCTGCCCGACCTGCCGCCGGGCCGCCGGATCGCGGTGGTCGGTCCGAGCGGGGCGGGTAAGACCACGCTGCTGATGAGCTGGGCCGGACTGTTCGACACACCGCGCCCCGGCCGGACCTTCTTCGCCGAGGATGCCCACGTCTTCGGCACGTCCGTCCTGGAGAACCTCCGGGTGGCCCGCGGCGACGTGACCGATGCGGAGGCAGAAAACGCCCTGCGTGCGGTCGGTTCCGGTCCGTGGCTCGACGTCCTGCCGGAGGGTGTGGACACGGATCTGGTCGGCGGCGCGGCCGCACTCTCGGGCGGGCAGCGCCGCCGTCTGCTGCTGGCGCGCGCACTCGTCGCTCCTACCGACACCCTGCTGCTGGACGAACCGACCGAACATATGGAGGCGGCGGCGGGTGCCGAACTGCTGCGCGCACTGCTCGATGAAACCAGCGGTCTCGTCGACCCGGACCGCACGGTGGTCGTCGTCACCCACCAGCTGCCCCCGGACCACCGTGCCGACACGGTGGTCACGGTCGCACCCGGCGGCGAGATATCGATCACTCGGCGCGTCTCCGCATGACCCGGCGAATGCCCAGGTCGGCACCGGAATTCGGCTCTGCGAAAAATCCGTTGCAGCCCCGCGTCCACGGCCGGTAGTTTCGTCTGTACACGGGAAAGGAGGTGGTTCGAAGAATGGATATTCAGAGGACGCGTGAGGTGGCTGCCGGTTGAGCGCCACAGCCGCGGTCCCCGTACCGCGGCCCGCTGCAGTGGATTCGGTCCCCGCGCGAGCGCTGAACTAATCCAAGGCAGTCACCCGGCCCCCGAGCCCCCGGTTTGTCCGACCGGGAATCGCGAGAGACGAGATCTCCGCGGTAAGGCTCGGGGGCCGTACCCGTTTCCGCCTCGCCGCGTATTCGGGGGTTTGGGCTCGGCTCAGCCGATGTAGCGCTGGAGGCGGGCGGAGAGGCGGGGCTTCAAGGCGCCGTCGGCTTCCACTCGTTCCTCGACGTAGCCGAGGTCGCCGCCTTCGACGATGCCGTACAGGCGTTTGGCGCCGCCGACCACCGCGCCGGACTGGCTGCGGATCACGACATCGGTGGCCAGTTCCCAGGACGACTGGGTGAGGGCCTGACCGTAGAAGAGTTCGACGATTCCGGAGCTGTGGGTCAGCAGGAGTTCGATGACCTCGTCGTCGCCGTCGATGCCGACCCGCCAGAAGCCGCTTTCGCGCAGATCGGGGCCGGAGTAGTTGCCTTCGGCGTCGATGACCCAGGAACGGGAATCCCAGGCCAGATAGTCGCCACCGTCGTGGGAGACGATGATCTGCTGCCCGAAGTGGTAGTCGCCGCCGCGCTCGGGATCGTTGCCCTCGCCTTCACCGCGCCAGACGCCCACCAGGGGCAGCAGCGCGAGCATGGAGGCGCTCAGATCGGGACCCAGCCGCAGATTCGCGGTGTCCTCGGGCAGCGGCAGACCGGGCAGCTGCGGGATGTTGCGGCCGCCGGTCGATTTGGCGCGCTCGGCAGCGTCGGCTACCGCCTCGTCGCCACTGCGGCGAGCCGCGTCGTCGGGACTGCGGCGAGCCGCGTCGTCCGTACTGCGGCGAGCCGCGTCATCGGGCTCGCGGCCCTCGGCGTGCGCCTGTGAGGCGTGACCGTTGGTCGCTGCGTTTTCGACGTTCTCGCTCGCCGAATCGGTCACGACTCGGTGAAGAGCCGGTAGAGGACGTAGAGCCCGAACCAGGCGATCAGCACGGAGCAGATGACCAGCAGAATCTCGAAGGTTAAGACCACATATCGGAGTTTAACGACCCGCTCGGCGAAGACGAAAACGGCCCCGGGAAAACGAATCCCGGGGCCGTTCGCGTGCGATGAGCGCAGTTTCCGGCGCCTGCCGGCGACGCTCCGCGTCGGTGTTACTTGGCGACGCTCACGTCGACGTTGTGGACGCCCGCCCCTTCGGGGCTGACCTTGGCCGAACCGTTGCCGGCCGACGACAGGGCCCGGATGGTCCAGGTGCCGGGCGCGGCGAAGAAGCGGAAATCACCGGTGCCGGAGGCCACGACCTCGGCGGTGAACTCGTCGCTCGAGTCCAGCAGGCGGACGAAGGCGCCGCCTACCGGGTTACCGTCCGCATCGAGGACGCGTCCGGTGAGGACGGTCTCCTTCTCGGTGTCGACGTTGGCCGGAAGGGCCTGACCCTGGGTAGGTGCTGCACACATATCTATTTACGCTCCCAACTCGATCGGTGCACCGACGAGGGAGCCGTATTCGGTCCAGCTCCCGTCGTAGTTCTTGACGTTCTTGTGGCCCAGCAGCTCCTGCAGCACGAACCAGGTGTGCGACGAGCGCTCACCGATGCGGCAGTAGGCGATGGTCTCCTTCTCGCCGTCGAGGCCCGCTTCCTTGTAGATGGAAGCCAGTTCCTCGTCGGACTTGAAGGTGCCGTCCTCGTTCGCGGCCTTGCTCCACGGCACGTTGATGGCGCCGGGGATGTGGCCGGGACGCTGGCTCTGCTCCTGCGGCAGGTGCGCGGGAGCGAGAATCTTGCCGGAGAACTCGTCGGGCGAACGCACGTCGACGAGGTTCTTGACGCCGATGGCCTGGATGGCGTCGTCGCGGAAGGCGCGGATCGACAGGTCCTGCTCGGAGGCCTTGTAGGTGGTCGCCGGACGGGTCACTGCATCGGTCGACAGCGGGCGGGCGTCGAGCTCCCACTTCTTGCGGCCGCCGTCGAGCAGCTTGACGTTCTGGTGACCGTAGAGCTTGAAGTACCAGTACGCGTACGCCGCGAACCAGTTGTTGTTGCCACCGTAGAGAACGACGGTGTCGTCGTTGCCGATACCGCGGGCCGACAGCAGATCCGAGAACTGCTCCCGGTTGACGAAGTCACGCCGAACCGGATCCTGCAGATCCTTCTTCCAGTCGAGCTTGACGGCACCTTCGATGTGGCCCGTGTCGTAGGCGGAGGTGTCCTCGTCGACCTCGACGATCACGACGCCGGGGGTGTTGAGGTTCTCTTCGACCCAGTCTGCGGAGACCAGGACATCGGAGCGAGCCATGTTGTTCCTTTCGATGTGACTTGCCGGGGTATGTGGAGAGATGAACGGTGGATTGTGGGGCCGGTCAGTTCGTCGAGCTGCTCGAAGCGACCGGGGTTCGCGAGGTGAACCGCTGGGTGAGGGGATAGATCTTGCAGCCCAGGCAGATTCCGAACGCCGCGTTGAGGAACGCCGCGAACAGTGCGAAGGCGGTGAAGATCGCGCCCACCACGCCGGATCCGGCCGCGAAGCCGACGAAGCCGACGATCGCGAAGACGAAACCGACCAGCTGCGCGAACCGCAGCGGCGGTACCGGCTCGGTCTCGGTCGCCGGGCCGACACGCGGCGCGACGAAGGTGGCGAACAACCACCCGTAGGGGCTGCGCCGCGGACCGTACAGCGCGCCGAGCGCGAAGACGATCGCCTGCACAGCGATCAGCACCGCCGCGGCGGCCGTGGAGAAGGCGGAGACGATCAGGACCAGCACGAGGACACCGGTGGTGATCCACGCCGCGAACCGCGGTCCGCGGACGTCCACCTGACCGGTGGGTGAGTTGGTGTTCTGAGGCACGGGGGCTCCTGCGCTGAAGGAAGGCTTATCTGGCTTATCCGGTTGCGGGTTATCCGTCAGATAGGTCGGATCACCGGGGGATCGACGAGATCTCACACGCGGTGGAGAAACCGGTCGGCGGCAGGGATACGAAAGGCCGACCGGCTACATGCACAGGCAGCAACAACCGCCGAGGCGGCACAGATCGACTGTGCGGCGTCGGGTGAGCATCAGCTCTCGGCGGGTTTGCACGCCAAGCAGTTTACCCGGTTTCGGGAGGGAATTGGACCCGGGGTACGAAACTCGACCCGACGCCGGGCGCGTGGACGGCTCGCACGCCGCGCGCAAAGATGTTCGGAAAGCCCTCGTGAGCAGGAGGTTCAGGCCGCCTCGGGGACCGTCAGCGGCGCAAGGGCACTACGCAGATCGGTGGCCTTGGGCACACCGGAGATCCGGAACCGCTCACGCCCGTTGGCGTCGAAGACGAACGTGGTGGGCAGCGACAGGACGTTGAGTTCGCGCGCGAGTTCGGCCTCGGCGTCGATATCGATCTCGACGTCGCGGGGCGGCCGCACGGTATCGGCCAGATCGGCGACCACTCCGGCCACCACCCGCCGGACCGCGGCGCAGGGACCGCACCATTCGGCGGAGAAGTGCAGAACGGTCGGCACCGCCTCGGTGACACCGACCGCGCTGAGCAGTTCGGTGCGCGAACCCGCGATCTCGGTGGTGCCGGCCGGCCGCACGCGGCCCTCGCGGTAGCGCAGGGCGATACCCGCGGCCACCCCGGCCAGCAGGACGACGGCCAGAATCGTGAGTTCAATCATGGTCGGGCAAACCTGTCCATATCAATGCGAATATTCTCCCCTTCCCCCTCTACCACGATATTGCCGCCGATGGCCTGCACCTTCTTCGGGGGCACCCCGAACGGCAGATCCTTGGTGTCGATGGTGCGGGTGAAGCGGGCCAGGACCGCGGCCTTGTCCAGGTCGGGACCCAGTTCGGCGGCGGTGGTCGTCGGCGCGTTGCTCTCGACGCCGCCGTGATAGAGGTCGGTGGCGACCAGTTTGATCTGATCGCCGTCGAGGAACAGATCGGCCTTCACGCTGACCCGATCGGTACTGCGGGTCTCGGGTCCGAGCTGGATGGTGCCGGTGAGGACCAGCGCGCCCTGGGTGGTCATGCCGGAGCCACCGGAACCGCCGGTGCCGTCGGATTTGTCGGCCGGGCGGGTGACCACCTCGAGGTCGGGAATGTTGAACAGCCGTCCCAGTTCGACCGGTTCGATCCGCATCCGGCCGGCCACCTGGTCGACCATCACCGAGCGCATGTCGTTGTCCACCAGATCGTGCATCGACAGGTGGACGCCGTTCAGTGTGGCTTCGACCAGGATTTCGCCGGGAATGTCGGGGCGGTTCGCGCGCGCCCGGATCTCGAGATTGCGGTAGTCACCGCGCGCGGTCTGGGCCAGGAACGGGAATCCGTGGATGGTCACCTCGGGATCGGCGCTGAGTTCACCGCCGGCCCGCAGCGACCGCGAAACCCGGTACTCCGAGTAGGCCGCCGCAGTGAAATCGACCACTACGGCGATCGCGACCACCAGCAGCAGCCCGACGATCAGTTTTCTCATCCACATGCTCCGAGTTCAGGCCGTCCGGGCGCGCGGTACACAGCGGTCGCGCGCGGAGGGGTGCGAGGCGTGGGTGTCCCGAGGAGAGGCTACCCGGTACGAAGATATCTGCCCGGACCGTGCCGGCCGCGCGGGTGTGGGCCCGGCGGTGGCCATCACCGCTGGTCCCCGTGCGAGTGCGGAATACATGATCGGGGCCCCGCACGCGCTAATGTAGGCACGAATTACCTGTGCCGACGCGCATGGATTCGCGAATGACGTCGAGGTTGCCCGCGGACATGCCAGATTGGGAGGAGAGCCGGTGGAGCTGCTCCTGCTGACCTCCGATCCGAACCCGGAAGCCGTGCTGCCGTCCCTGGCGCTGCTGCCGCACAACGTGCGGCCCGCGCCCACCGAGGTGGCGTCGCTGCTCGAGGCGGGAACCGCGGATGTGGCTCTGGTCGATGCCCGCACCGATCTGGCCGCCGCGCGCGGACTGTGCAGACTGCTCGGCAGCACCGGTTCCTCGGTGCCGGTGGTGGCGGTGCTGACCGAGGGCGGTCTGGTGGCGGTCAACGCCGATTGGGGGCTGGACGACATTCTGCTGCCGGGAACCGGCCCCGCGGAACTGGACGCCCGGCTGCGTCTGCTGGTCGCCCGCAACGGCGGCGCGGCCAGTCCGGAGAACACCGGCAAGATCACGCTCGGCGAACTGGTCATCGACGAGGGCACCTATACCGCGCGGTTGCGCGGCCGCCCGCTCGACCTGACCTACAAGGAATTCGAGCTGCTGAAATATCTCGCGCAGCACGCCGGCCGGGTCTTCACCCGCGCGCAGTTGCTGCAGGAGGTGTGGGGTTACGACTTCTTCGGTGGCACCCGCACGGTCGACGTGCACGTGCGGCGGTTGCGAGCCAAACTCGGCAGCGAATACGAGTCGCTGATCGGCACCGTCCGCAACGTCGGTTACAAGGCGGTTCGCCCGGCGCGCTCGGCCAACAACAAGGGCGGTGAGCAGGCGGCCGGCATACCGGACGAGGGCGACGACGGCGCCGACGACAACCAGTTGACCCAGGTCAACGGCAGTCCGTCCTGAGGCCGGTGGGCCGGGACGCGAACGGGATGCCGGTGCGGTGGTCGCGGCCCGGACGATCGGCCGGCGAAAAGGATTGCGCCGAAAGGACACCCGCAGCCGGGACGGGTGTTCGCCGCGGGCGGGAATCAGGGCGGTAGCCGAGCCGGTTGTCGGAAGGGCCGGTTGTCGGAACAGCCGGTGTGCCGGCGGATGTGAACGGATGAGCGAGGGATGGGTGTGAGCGTGCAGGTGCCGGACTGGACCACCGAATTGGCTCCAGCGACCGCGGCCAAGATCGTGGACCTGGTGGAACGCGCGGGTGCCGCCGACGCGGTCGCGCCGATCTCCGAACAAGCGGTGCTCTCGGTGACCGCATCCGGGCAGGCCGATGTCGATACCGATACCGATGCGCCGGTCGGGCGGACGCGGCACCTCGCCGTCGAGCGCGACGGCGAACTCGTCGCGTACGCGAATCTCGTTCCCGCGCACGGTGATCACCCGGCGATGGCCGAGGCCGTGGTGGATCCGCGGGTGCGCGGACGCGGGATCGGCGCGACGCTCGTCGCCGCGGCCCTCGACGCGGGGGGCCCGGGTGCGCGGATCTGGGCGCACGGCAATCTGGCGCCGGCGCGGGCGGTCGCGGGGCGGCTCGGACTGACCGTCGCGCGCGAGCTGTGGCAGATGCGACGGGCCCTGACGCAGGCTCCGGACGGCGATCGGGCAACCGCTGAGCTACCGGAATTGAAGGTGCCCGCCGACATCGTGCTGCGGACCTATGCCGGGCCCGCCGACGACGCGGAGATTCTGCGGGTCAACAAGGCCGCCTTCGACTGGCATCCCGAACAGGGCGGCTGGACCGAGGCCGAGATCGCGGTCCGGAGGGCGGCGCCCTGGTTCGACCCGAAGGGGCTGTTCATCGCCGCCGATCCCGCGGATCCCACGCATATTCTGGGCTTTCACTGGACCAAGGTGCACGACCCGGACGAGAACTCGGACGCGGTCGGGGAGGTCTACGTGGTGGCCATCGACCCGGCCGCTCAGGGCCGCGGTCTGGGGCGCGTGCTCACCCTCGCGGGCCTGCACTATCTGCGCGATCGGGGTCTCGGCGCGGTGATCCTCTACACCGAGGCCGACAACACCGCGGCCGTGCACACCTACACTCGTCTCGGGTTCGAGACGGCCCACATCGACGCCGCCTACACCGCCCGGTGATTCGCTCGCAGTAACGCTGCGGCAAATCTCACAGGTTTGAACCGCAATCGCGCCGGGTTGTTCACTCTGCGTTCACTTGCCCAGGTCCCGCTGTCAACCGGACGAATCTACTTTGATCGTGGGCGGCATTCGCTGCTCGGTGCGCAAGTTCTCTGCGAACGGCCACCCACTGGACTCGTCCGGTCGTTGAGGGATCGGACGCGTACGAAGCGTTTCCCGGAGGAACAGGTGAATTTCAAGCGCAGCGGCGCTCTCCTCGGCGTGCTGGCGGCAGCCGGCACTCTGACACTGACTGCCTGTGGTAGCGACGACAACTCGGCCGCGACCGGTAACACCACCAAGGTCGACGTGGCCTGCGGTGGCAAGAAGGCTCTGAAGGCCAGCGGATCCTCCGCTCAGAAGAACGCGATGGACCGCTTCATCGCCGCCTACGAGCAGAACTGCGACGGCGCGAAGCTGGACTACACCTCCAGCGGCTCCGGCGCCGGCGTGAACGAGTTCGTCGGGGGCCAGACCGATTTCGGTGGTTCGGACTCGGCTCTGGACCCGAAGAAGGACGAGCCGAAGAAGGCCGCCGACCGCTGTGGCGCACCGGCCTGGAACCTGCCGACGGTCTTCGGTCCGATCGCCGTCACCTACAACCTCGACGGTGTCACCAACCTGACCCTCGACGGCCCGACCGCGGCGAAGATCTTCAACGGCACCATCACCAACTGGGACGACCCGGCGATCAAGGGCCTGAACCAGGGCGTGAACCTGCCGTCGGACCAGATCCACGTGATCTTCCGCAGCGACGAGTCGGGCACCACCGACAACTTCCAGCGTTACCTGGACGCCGCCTCCAACGGTGCGTGGGGCAAGGGTGCGGGCAAGGCGTTCGCCGGCGGTGTCGGCGAGGGCGCGAAGGGCAACGAGGGCACCTCGGCCGCCATCAAGAGCACCAAGGGCTCCATCACGTACAACGAGTGGTCCTTCGCACGGTCGCAGAACCTGTCCACCGCGCAGATCATCACCGATGCCGCCGTGAAGCCGGTGGCGCTCAACGCGGAGTCGGCCGGTAAGGCCATCGCCTCCGCGAAGATCGTCGGCGAGGGCAACGACCTGATCATCGACACCAAGTCGTTCTACAAGCCGACCGATCCGGGCGCCTACCCGATCATGCTGGCCACCTACGAGATCGTGTGCTCGAAGTACGCCGACGCCGACACCGGCAAGGCCGTCAAGGCGTTCCTGACCTCGGCGATCTCCAACGGTCAGAACGGCCTCGAGGACTCCGGCTACGTGCCGATCCCGGATGCGTTCAAGACCAAGCTGACCACCGCGATCAACGCCATCTCCTGATTGCGAAACCCATGACCGTCCACGACGAAGTCACCGCCGCGGGCCAGTCGGATTCGACCGGCCCGCGGACGGGCAACGAAGTCCCGCCGGGAGATACTTCCTCCATGCCGAGTGAGTCGAGCACCAAGCCGGCCGGTCGCAACGCCGGCGGTCACAGCCGCCGGGGGGAGACCGTTTTCCGTTCCCTGGCCACGGCCGCCGGGGCGACGATCGTCGCGGCGATCGCGCTCATCGCGCTGTTTCTGCTGATTCGCGCGGTGCCGTCGGTGGCGGCGAACAAGGCGAACTTCTTCACCAGCGCCGAGTTCAACGTCACCAACGCCGACAACATGCACTTCGGCATCCGCGACCTGTTCATGGTCACGGTGCTGAGTTCGCTGCTGGCACTGCTGATCGCCGTGCCGCTGGGCGTCGGTATCGCGTTGTTCCTGACGCAGTACGCGCCGAAGGTGTTGTCGCGTCCGTTCGCGATGCTGGTCGATCTGCTCGCGGCGGTGCCTTCGATCGTGTTCGGTCTGTGGGGTTTCCTGGTGCTGGCCGAGAAGCTGGCACCCTTCGAACAATTCCTGAACGACAAATTGGGCTGGTTCTTCCTGTTCAAGGAAGGCAACGTCTCCATCAGCGGCGGTGGCACGATCTTCACCGCCGGTGTCGTGCTCGCGGTGATGATCCTGCCGATCATCACCTCGGTCAGCCGCGAGGTCTTCCACCTGACTCCCCGGGCGCACATCGAGGCCGCGCAGGCCCTGGGCGCCACCAAGTGGGAGGTGGTGCGGATGACCGTGCTGCCGTACGGCCGCAGCGGTGTGATCGCCGGTTCCATGCTGGGCCTCGGCCGCGCGCTCGGTGAAACCATCGCGGTGCTGATCGTGCTGCGTACCGCCGCGACACCCGGCCACTGGTCGCTGTTCGACGGCGGTTACACCTTCGCCTCCAAGATCGCCTCGGCCGCTTCGGAATTCAGCCAGGCGCTGCCCACCGGCGCCTACATCGCGGCGGGCTTCGTCCTGTTCGCGCTGACCTTCATCGTCAATGCCCTGGCTCGGATCGCCGCCGGCGGGAAGGTGAACGGGTGATGACCACCACGTTGGACAAGCCGATCAAGGCGCCCACGTTCCGCCACGTGAGCCTGGGCCGCAAGGTCCGCAACAATGTCGCCACCTCGGTCATGTGGCTGTGCTTCGGCATCGCGCTGGTGCCGCTGGGCTGGGTGCTGATCCTGGTGCTGAACAAGGGTTTCCACGCGATCGTCAGCAGCGGCTGGTGGTCCAAGTCGCAGAAGGGCGTGCTGCCCGACCAGTTCGCGGGCGGTGTGTATCACGCGATCTACGGAACGATCGTGCAGTCGGCGGTCGCCGCGGTGATCGCGGTGCCGCTGGGCATCATGGCCGCGGTCTACCTGGTCGAATACGGTCGCGGCTGGCTGGCGAAGACGACCACCTTCATGGTCGACATCCTCGCCGGTGTGCCCTCGATCGTGGCGGCGCTGTTCGTCTTCGCGCTGTGGATCGCCACCTTCGGTTTCCCGCAGTCGGCCTTCGCGGTGTCGCTGGCACTGGTGCTGCTGATGTTGCCGGTGGTGGTGCGCAGTACCGAGGAAATGCTCAAACTCGTGCCCGACGAATTGCGCGAGGCCTCGTACGCGCTGGGCATCCCGAAATGGAAGACGATCCTGCGGATCGTCGTGCCGACCGCTCTGCCCGGCATGATCAGCGGTATGTTGCTCGCGGTCGCCCGCGTCATGGGCGAAACCGCGCCGGTGCTGGTCCTCGTCGGCTATTCGAAGTCGATCAACACCAACATCTTCAACGGAAATATGGCGTCGCTGCCACTGATGATCTACCAGGAACTGGCCAACCCGGAAGCGGCCGGCCGGATGCGAGTGTGGGGCGCGTCGCTGACGCTGATCCTGATCATCGCCCTGCTGTACATCGGCGCGGCCGTGGTCAACAAACTGCTCACGCGGAATCGATAGAAGCGAACGGAATACGACAATGGCCAAGCGGATCGACGTCAAAGATCTCAACATCTACTACGGCAAATTCCACGCCGTAAGCGATGTGTCGCTGACCGTATTGCCGCGCAGCGTCACCGCTTTCATCGGTCCGTCCGGTTGCGGTAAGTCGACGGTGCTGCGTTCGCTCAACCGCATGCACGAGGTGACGCCGAATGCTCGCGTCGAGGGCGCGGTGCTGCTCGACGGTGAGGACATCTACGGCTCCGCGGTCGACCCGGTCGGCGTGCGGCGCACCATCGGCATGGTGTTCCAGCGGCCGAACCCGTTCCCCACCATGTCGATTCGCGACAACGTGGTGGCCGGGCTGAAGCTGCAGGGGGTGCGCAACCGCAAGGAACTCGACGAGGTCGCCGAGCGCTCGCTGCGCGGCGCCAACCTCTGGAACGAGGTGAAGGATCGCCTCGACAAGCCGGGCGGTGGCCTGTCCGGCGGTCAGCAGCAGCGTCTGTGCATCGCCCGCGCGATCGCGGTCTCGCCCGACGTGCTGCTGATGGACGAGCCGTGTTCGGCGCTGGACCCCATCTCCACGCTCGCGATCGAGGATCTGATCTCCGAGCTGAAGAAGGAGTACACGATCGTCATCGTCACCCACAACATGCAGCAGGCCGCGCGTGTGAGTGACCAGACGGCGTTCTTCAACCTCGAGGCCCAGGGCAAGCCCGGCAAGCTCATCGAAATCGACGAGACCGAGCGGATCTTCTCCAACCCCACGCAGAAGGCGACCGAGGACTACATCTCCGGCCGCTTCGGCTGAGCGGGCCGAGCCTGTCGGTGTTTCGGAAGCCCCGTCCCTGGTGGGACGGGGTTTTCTCTTGTGGCACGCAGGGACATCGATATGGCGTCCATCACAGTGATCCCGAGTTGTGTGCTCGCTCATCTCCTACCGTAGTCGGTTGTCTGACACTCGCGGTAACAGTTATCTTCCTCCTGAACTAAACCGATCGTTATAGTCAGGAGGCGGGATGACGGTGTCAACGGCGAGACCAGTGGCCCAGCAGGGGATTCCGATCGCGACGCGGATGCGGATCTTCGCGTTGATCGCGATCTGTGTGGCCGAACTGCTGGTCGTACTGGACAACACGCTGGTCAATGTGGCTCTGCCCTCGATGGCGGTGCAGTTGCAGGCCCGGATGAGTGGCCTGCAGTGGATCGTGGACGCGTTCACCCTGGCGTTCGCCGGACTGCTGCTGCCGCTCGGCCATCTGGGCGACCGCTACGGCCGCCGCCGGCTGATGATCATCGGCCTGGCGGGCGTGGCGGTCATGTCGGCCGCCGGTGCGATGTCCTCGGGCCTCGGCCAGGTGATCGCCGCGCGCGCCGGCATGGGCGTCTTCGCCGCCGCGGTCTTCCCGGCGACGCTGGCGTTGATCATCAACCTGTTCCCGGAGGCGCGGGCCCGAGCCGCGGCCATCGCGTTGTGGACCGCCATGGCAGGTATCGCGGTGGCGATCGGACCGGTGACCGGCGGGTGGCTGCTCGAATACTTCAGCTGGCACGCCGTGTTCTGGATCAATGTGCCGATCGCGGCGATCACGATCGCGGCAGTGCTCGTCGTCGTTCCCGAATCGCGGGCCGACCACAGCGGCCGGCTCGATGTGCTCGGCATCGGTCTCTCGCTGGTGGCGGTCACGACGCTGGTGTGGACGATCATCGAGGCGCCGAAGCACGGCTGGTTGTCCGGGCGCAGCGTCGGCGGCTATGCGCTCTCGCTGATTCTGCTTGCGCTGTACGTGATCTGGGAGTTGCGGGTCGAATCACCGGTGCTGAACATGCGGCTGTTCCGGATCCGGCGCTTCTCGATCCCGGCCCTGGCGATCACCGTCTCCTATTTCTGCGCCTTCGGATTCCTGTTCCTGATCACTCAGTACTTCCAGGGGGTGAAGGAGTTCAGCGCCCTCGAATTCGGTATCCACTCCTTGCCTTTCGCGGCGGCGGTGGGCTTCGGCGCGCCCCTGGCGACCCTGGCGGCGCAGCGCATCGGCACCACCGCCACCGTGGTGTGCGGTCTGCTCCTGCTGGCCGCCGGCATGTTCTTCGCGGGCCGGGTGACCGTCGAAACACCCTATCTGGGAACGGTTCTGGTCTCGATGGTGCTGATGGGCATCGGCTTCGGCGTCGTGCAGGGACCGGCCACGGAATCCATCATGGGTGCGGTGCCGATCGAGGAGGCGGGCGCCGGGTCCGCGGTCAACGACACCACCCGCGAGGTGGGCGGCACCCTCGGCGTCGCCGTCCTCGGCTCGATCATGACCTCCGTCTACACCGATCGAGTCGGCGCCCGCATCGACGCGATCCCGGACGCGATCATGAATCCCACCCAGAAGAGTCTGGCCCGCGACACTCCGATCAGCGTGCTGGAGATCGTGAAGGCGCCGATCAGCCCGTTCTTCGCCGGCGCGAAAGCCGATCTGGTGCATGCCATGAAGGTGGCCGCCCTCGCCGGCTCGACGGCCGCATCCTGGGCGGCGGTCGGCGCACTGCTGGTCTGCGCGGTGCTCGTCGCGGCGCTGTTGCCCTGGAAACCTCAGCGCGGCGCGTCACTACTGCTGGGCCGAACCACGGAGGAAGTCCCGGCAAAAGCCGATTTCCCCGGCCGCACATAACGTCGCTGCCCGTCCGCATGCTGGACGGGCAGCGGTCTCCGCCCGGACCGGAGAGGCGGCCCGACCTCAGATCTTCTCGGTCGCGGCGTCCGGGTCGGGCGGCAGCACACCGGTCACGAGGAAGACGACCCGGCGGCCGATCTCGACCGCATGGTCGGCGAAGCGTTCGTAATAGCGGCCCAGCAGCGTGACATCGACGGCGGCGGCCACGCCGTACTTCCATTCCCGGTCCATCAGCAGCGAGAACAGGTGGCGATGCAGATCGTCCATCGCCTCGTCGTCCTCGTTGAGTCGCGCGGCCCGCTCCGGATCGCGCGTCTCCAGGACCTCCTTGGCGGCGGCGCCCATATTCACCGCGATGCGGCCCATCTCGGCGAAGTAGCCGTTCACCGATTCCGGGAGCGCGTGGTTCGGATGCCGGCGGCGGGCCACCTTGGCCACATGCAGCGCCAGCACACCCATCCGATTCACATCGGAGACGATCTGGATGGCGCTCACCACCTGCCGCAGGTCGCCGGCCACGGGCGCCTGCAGCGCCAGCAGCGCGAACGCCTTCTCCTCGGCCTGCGCGATCATCTCGGCGATCCGGTCGTACTCGGTGATCACCTGTTCGGCCAGCGAGATGTCGGCCTGCAGCAGCGACTGGGTCGCCCGCTCCATGGCCGAACCGGCCAGTCCGGCCATCTCACCCAGAAGATCGGCGAGTTCGGCCATTTGTTCGTTGTAGATGACACGCATGAAACCAAAGACTAGTTCCCGGCTCTGACCAAGTCACGAACGGTGGGTGAATCGTCGGTGCCGGGCAGACCGGCGCTGTCGTCGCAGGTGAGCGCGGCTCACTTGCAGAGGTCGTCGCCCGCGTTGACGTGCTCGAGATCGGAGGGGAGTGTGACCGGCGTCGCGGCGGCATCGGTGGCTCCGGCCGGGGCGGGAACCGGCGACCCGAACGCGGTCGGCGTGCCGACGGTGCCGGAGAAGTCCGCGCCGAGGGCCACCTCCACGATGCTGCCCAAATTCGATGCCACGGCCAGTTTCGCGCCCGGCAATGCCGAGGCCACCGTCGCGGCCTCGGCCTCGTGACCGGCCGCATAGCGGACCGTGGTGTTGTCGATCGTGCCGCCGGAGTAGTTGCCGACGTTGTAGATCTGGAAGCCGTCGGCCGCGAACCTGGTCGCCGCCGTGCTCGCCACGCCGGTCACTCCGGAACCGTTGGACACCTGCACCGACACCGTGTTCGGATCCACGGCGGTCAATTGCGGCGGGGCCGGGGCCGGAGCGGACTTGGACGGCTCCGGCGCCTTCTTCTCGCCCGGCAGCGGCTGGTCGTCGATGATCGCCTGGAAGATCGCCTTGATATCCGATTCGCGGGGAATCTCGTTGCCGTAGGAGGTGGTGCCCGCGGTCGGCACCGTCAGGAACGTGATCGCGCCCGCGCTCACCTTCTGCAGCGAGCGGCCCAGCATCAGCAGATCCTTGGTGTTGACGTTGTCCATGAAGGCATGGCTGCTGAACGCGCCGATGAAGCCGTTGAGCTTGCCGATGTCGAAGAGCACCTTCGAGGACAGGGCACTGCGCAGCAGCGAGGAGAGGAACAGCTGCTGGCGGTGGATGCGGTCGTAGTCGCTGCGCTCCTCGCCCTGGACGTGGCGGGCGCGGACGTAGTCCAGCGCGGTCGGGCCGTTGAGGATCTGGCGGCCCGGATTCGGCAGCACCGTACCGAGCTCCTCGTCGACCAGCGGCCGGTTGGTGCACACCTCGACACCGCCGATGGTGTCGACCATCGACTGGAAACCGCTGAAGTCGATGCCGACGAAGTGGCTGATCTTCAGGCCGGACAGCCTCTGGATCACCTTGGTCAGGCATTTCGGCCCGCCCAGGGCGTAGGTGGCGTTGAGCTTGTCGCCGATCGCGGACGGGAATTTCGCGTCGGTGTATTTGGCCTTGTCGTTGTCCCAGCCCTCGCATTCGGGGCGGCTGACGTCGAGGTCGCGGGGGAAGGAGACGGCCACGACGCGGGAGCGGTTCGCCGGAATGTGCACCAGCATCACGGTGTCGGACCGGGCGCCCTCGGCGTCGTCGGTGGTGCCGGCACCGAGCGAGCTGTCCACGCCGGCACGGGTGTCGGTGCCGACGATGAGGAAGTTCTCGTCACCGGTCTGGCCGCCGGGATCGATGATGTCGGCGGAATTCTCGTCCAGCGCCGACACCTGGGTGAACCCGTTGTCGGTGGCACGCAGGTAGTTCCAGCCCACACCGGTCATGACGAGAGCCAGAACCGCGCACATCGACGTGGTCACCCGGGCCGCGAGCCGGGTACGCCGGCGCCGGCGCTGCCGACTCGCCGCCAGCCGCGACAACGGCGGCTTGCCGACCGTCGCGGGGCCCGCCGAAGCCGTTGCCTCCGTGCCGGATTCGTCGTCGGGTACGGGCAACTGGTCGGTCACCTGGTCGGCGACGGGCGCCTTGGCGGTGGCAGGCCGATCGGCCGGACCCTCGGCAGCGGGGGCGCGGTAGACCGCGGTTCGCTGGGCATCGGCGGAAACCGGTGCGGCACTACGCGTTGCGGCGGATTCCGGTCGTTGCGATCCCGGTTTCGACGCTGCGCGTGGATCGGATGCGCCCCCGAGGCGACGTGGG